>PWGH01000236.1 GCA_003555285.1 Thioalkalivibrio sp. | reverse complement strand
GTGGCCGTAGCCGGGCGGTGCGGATCCGGTCGCCATGTCGGCGGCGAGTTGCAGCATGGTGACGATCGGAAACCACCGCAGTGCCGGGGAGACATCCGGGCCGCGGGGTTCCTGCAGCCATTGCGGTTCGCTGTAGAAGTAGCGGGGATCGAAGAAGGTGACCGGGTCGCTGGCATATTGCAGGTAGGCGATCCGAAACGGCCCCCACTCGGTGTCGGGGGCATCCAGGCCGACCTTCTGGTTCATGAAGCGGACCACGCGACCGTCGCGAAAGCGGGGCAGCCAGGCCGGGGAACCCGGGTCGCGTCGCTCGGTGATGTTGCGCCAGGTCTCACTGCGAAACGGTGGACCGCTCCAGAGCACCCCCGGGAAGGGGTCATGGATGATGTCGTAGACGTCGAAGGACAGATCCGAGTTGCGTGCGCCCAGGCTCAACCCATACAGATACAGGTCCGGGCGCGCGTCCTCGGGCAGCCGGGTCCAGTAGCCGTAGACCGCCTCGAACAGCGCGCGTGCCGTCTCCACGCCGTAGGCGCCCTCGACCAGCAGCGACAGGTGGCTCGGCAGGTAGGAGTATTGCGCGGCGACCGAGGCGACATTGCCACGGTGCAGGTACTCGAGGGTGTCGAGCGCCGCCGAGTCCACCCATCCGGTGCCCGTGGGCGTGATCAACAACAGGATCGAGCGCTCGAAAGCGTTCACCCGCAACAGTTCCTGCAACGCCAACTGGGCCCGGGCCTCGGGGGTTTCGGCGGCGTTCAGGCCCACGTACACCCGGATTGGTTCGGGCGTTTCGATGCCATGGAACGCGCGCAGCTCGTCTGCGGTGGGTCCGTTGGAGATGAAATTGCGCCCCTGTCGCCCGAGATCCGCCCAGGCGACAAAGGAAGCCGGGCTGCCGGTCTTCATCGGGTCGGTGGGTCGCTCGAGGTCGTCCTCGACCAGGGCGTCGATCTGCTGGTAGGAACTGTCTGCCGCGCGCAGCGCCAGCGAAAAGATGATGCCATCGACGACCGACCAGAACAGGACCGCGGCCACGACGATTCCGATCACATTGGACACGTGCCGAGGGATGAAGCGGCGCAGGCGATGCGACAGGAACAGGAAGGTGCGGTGAAACAGCCGTGCCAGCAAGAGCAGCAGCGCAAAGACCAGCAAGGTCATCAAGGCTACGGTCAGCGGCTGCACCCCGCCGGCTTCTTCCATCGCCATCAGGGTGCGCACCGAGTTCTGCCATTCGGTGGCCTGCCACAGGAACACGACCGCGAGGATCACGCAGCCCGCGGTGGCAATCCACTTGATCCCCGACTCCATCCGCGGGCCCGGGATGGGAAGTTCCAGGTAGGACCAGAGCCAGCACCCGAAGACCCCCAGCGCATAACCGGCGGAGAAGGACACTCCCGAGATCAGGCCCTGAGCCACCGGAGGTCGCGGCAGGAGGCTGGGGGTCAGCGAGAAGGCGAAAAACAGGGTGCCGATCAGCAGGCCGACGATGGAGAGATGCCCGGTCAGGCGGACCAGGTGCTGCCGTCCGGTTCTTTTCAGTGTAGCCCGCGACCGCAGTAGGCCCCAGCGCGCGCGCCGATTCCAGTACGCCGACCCGTTCCAGAATGACGACCCGTGTGTGCCACGGGGCTCAGTTTGTTCGTTCGGTGTGCGGTGCCGGTCAGCCCCTTTGGTGCAGGGTGCGTTGGTGCCAGCCCCGTTGGTACCCGGTCCGTTGGTACCCGGTCCGTTGGTACCGGATCCGTTGACGGCAGGCCCGTTCTTCCCAGGTATTTCTGTGCCAGTCCCGCGATCATCAGGCGCCCGTTCATCGGATCCGATCGGATCCGTGCAGTCATTCAGACCTGTGAGCGCGTGTGGGGACGGCATCTGCAAAACGACCTCCGAAGCAGCCTTGCCGTCCCCGTTGGTACTCCCGTCAGCGGGGCGGCGCGGGTTGTGGTTCAAGGGCCGGTGCCCGTTGACCGGCGAACTCCGGCACGCGCATCAGCCACATCTGGTAGAGCGAGGTGAAGATCATCAGGGTGGAGGCCGTGGAATACCCGAAGCCGCCCAGCATGACCATCCAGCCGAAGCCCGGTTGCCATCTGGTGAGCCACCAGGCGGCCACATCCAGGATCAGGAAGGCGAACGGCGCCGCGATCAGCAACGATTTCCAGACCGGGTCGAAGCCCCGGGCGAAGGCAAAGATCAGGCCCACGCCGAAGAACAACATGCTGATCCCGAAGAGGTGAATATGCGACACCCGGGTCAGACTCGCAACCGTGGGTCCGGTGTCGATCTCGGCACGGGCCTGCAGATTTTCCAATCGGCTGAAATCGGCGAGGCCAGGGAGGTTGGAGTGACAGCCGACACAGCTGCCTTCGACGATGGGCTGGATCGTCGTCGGCCAGTCGGCGGCCGGTGCGCCTTGCCGGGCCCAGGCAATCAGAATCTCCCGGTGTTCGTCGGAGGCGTTGCCCCGCATCGAACCGTTCAGCGCGGATTCCAGACGGGTGTTGGTGCGGTTGCCGTGGTAGCTGTAGACGATATCCTCCAGCGACAAGCCCGGTTTACCGTCGGCCATCCCGTGCGTGAGCATGATCTGCGCACCGGCGATCAGAAGGCCCACGCCGATGGCCAGGAGATAGCCGGTGAATAGAACCCGCACCGGCAGGGGCAGTCGGGGCAGTTCGAAGGCGGTTGCCGTATTCATGGATCAAGATCCCTCTTCGCGCAATGGAAAAAGGGAAAGTATATTGGAATATTCTGATAGAAAAGAATCAATAATTAGCGCGTTTGTGCGCAGTATTGGGGTGCTTTCAGGTATTTTTCGCGCTTCCCCGTGAACGTAGACTGGATGGATGGCTCACTCCGATGGCCCAACCTGAGGGCCCGGTAGGCACAGCAGGCAGGAATGGGTACGGAAGGGGGGCAGGTCCGGAAGGGTCAACACGAATCGATGTAGCACAGAACGAGGTACACAGACCGGGCAGGTGTACGAAACGGGGGCGCACTGAACAGGTATCTCAATCCTCGACGACGATGTCGTTACGACCGCCCAGGAGGCCGTGATGAACTACGCGATGGTGGTGGCGTTGGCGGTGCTGGTGACCCCGGGCCTGATGGTGGCACAACACGTAGTGGCACAGCAGGTGGTGGCAGCCCAGGACGAACGGCGGGCCGCGGCGAAGCAGCAGGAATTTCTCACGATGCTGGGGCGGGATCAGTTGCTGTCGAGCGAACTTATCGGCAGTCCGGTCCGGGCGCTGGATCCGGAGGGGGTGGCCGCCGACGAGGAAGGCGAGACGCTGGGCGAGGTGAAGGACCTGGTGCTCGGCGGCGAGGGGGCCATCGAGGGCGTGATCATCGGCGTCGGCGGCTTTCTCGGCATCGGCGAACGCGACATCGGCATCGGTTGGCAGGTGCTGGAGATCCTGCAGGATCCGGACGAATACGGTGCCTACATCGTCTTGGCGAACGTGGATCCGGAGGCGGTGCGGGAAGCACCGGCCTTCGAGCATGCGCCCGAGGTCATGGATGAATGAGGCCGCGTATGCGTGCCGGTCTTCGAGCATGACCCCAAGACGGCAGATGAATGAGGTCGCGCATGAATGAGTCTGGGGGCGACCCGGCGCTGGCCGCTTTCATCGGCGAACGCCTGCAAGCACAGTCGGATCGACTGGTGGCGCGGTGGATCGAATGGGTGCGCTCACGCATCCGCAATCCCACGATCGAAACCCTGCCCGAACGCGCGCTGCGCAATCATATTCCCCCGGTGGTCCGAAGCATCGGGCGCTATGTCGCCGATCCGTCCTACGCGGTTCGGGCCGAGATGCTGGGGCATCTGCGCCTGCACGCCCAGATGCGGCGAGACCAGGGCTATCAGGTGCAGGACCTGCTGGCGGAATTCGACGGCCTGTCGCAACTGATCCTGAGCGCGATGCAACGAGAGGTCGTCGAAGGGGCGCCGGAGGCACCCGTGCACGAGGCCCTGACGGTCTTCGGCCGACTGGCCACGGGGATCCGGGCCGTCGCCTTTGTCACCGTCAGCGTGTTCGATCGCAGCGAGGACGAGCGCCGGCAGGACATGGCGGGCAAGCTCTCCCGCTTCACCCAGGCCATCAGTCACGAACTGCGCTCGCCGATTCAATCCGCGAAGCTGATCGCCACCCTGCTGTTCGAGCAGGGGGACGAGAGCGATGGCAAGACCCGGCGCCAGCAGGCCGAGATCATCCGTTCGTCGATGGAGCGGGTCGAGGGTCTGCTCGAGGAGATCGACCTGTTGGCGTTGGCGGAACACGCGCATACGCAGCCGCGCCTGGCACCGTTACCGGGGCTGTGCGAGCAGGTTCGCGAGGAGTTGATCAGCCGGGCACAGGCCAAGGGCGTGCGTCTGGAGTTCGCGCCCGAGCTGCCGATGGTGGCGGTGGAACGGGTGATCGTGCAGTTGGCGCTGGTGAATCTCATCGGCAATGCGATCAAGTACGCCGATCCGGAAAAGACCGATCGCTGGGTGCGGATCGACGCGCAGGTGACTCAGCAGGAGGACACGCCCATTGCCTGCATTCAGATCGAGGACAACGGGTTGGGTATCGCGGAGGAATACCAGTCCCGGGTGTTTCAGCGCGGTTTTCGGGCGCATCCCGATGTGGCGGAGGGCACCGGCCTGGGATTGGCGATCATTCAGGAACTGATCCTGGGACGCGGCGGAACCATCGGCCTCGACAGTCAGCCGCAGGTGGGTACCCAGGTCCGGTTCACGCTGCGCGTGACCGACGTCACCGCCGCGCAGGCGAGCCTGACCGACCAGCCGGACCGCCTGATGCGGCAAAGTCTCGAGTCCTTGCTGACCGGGAACACCGAGGATCCGGATCGGCCGGATTGACGGTGGGTCCGCGGGTGCCCGGATGGGCAAGGAGGTCGGCGCATGAACCGAATGATCGTGGGCGTCTTCTGGATCGTTCTGTACCTGGTCGTGATCCTCTCGCCGCTGTTCATCCTGATGGCGCAACCGACGCCTCCGGCACGCTCCTTCTGGGTGGAATTTTCGCTCGGCCTGGGTTTCGTCGGCCTGATCCAGATCTCGGTGCAGTTCGCGCTGATCGCCCGCTATAAAGCCCTCACCGCCCCCTATGGCATCGACCTCATCCTCAAGTACCACCGCCAGATCGCGCAGGTCGCGATCGTGCTGTTGATCGCGCATCCGGTGATTCTGGTGCTCGAGAACCCGAATCTGTTGGGGCTGCTCAATCCCTTTGCCGGAACCACGGCCTCCCGGGTCGGCAACCTGGCGCTGTACGCGCTGGTGGCGCTCGCGCTGCTGTCGCTGTTTCGCCGGCAGATCCGGCTCGACTACGAACTGTGGCGCGTGACCCATGCCGCGCTTGGCATCGCCGCCGTTGTGCTCGCCCATGTCCATATCTATCTGGCGGGCCACTACACCGAGACCCTCTGGAAGGACATCACGCTGATCGCGATCAGTACGCTGCTGATCGTCGCCTTCCTGTACCTGCGTTTGGTCAAGCCCGCACGGCTGCGGCGTGCGCCGTATCGGGTGGCCGAGGTCCATCCGGAGCACGGCCGAACCTGGTCCCTGGCACTGACCCCCGAGGGTCATGCCGGCATGCGCTTCCTGCCCGGGCAGTTCGCGTGGCTCAAGCTCGGGGATTCGCCCTACACGATCGAGGAGCATCCGTTCTCGTTCTCCTCGAGTGCCCTGGAACCGCAACGCCTGGAGTTCGGCATCAAGGCGTCGGGCGACTTCACCCGAACCATCGGTGAGGTACCGGTGGGCACCACCGCCTACCTGGACGGGCCCCACGGCGCCTTCTCGATCGATCTCGATCCGGCGCCCGGCTACGTGTTCTTCGCCGGCGGGATCGGCATCACCCCGTTCATGAGCATGCTCCGGACCATGGCCGATCGCGGCGACCCGCGGCCGGTGCTCCTCTTCTACGGCACCCCGACCTGGGACGATACCGCCTACCGCGAGGCGCTTGCGGCGCTCGAGGATCGACTCGACCTGAAGATCGTCTACGTGCTCGAGCGGCCGCACGAGGGCTGGCAGGGCGAGACCGGCTTCTGCGATCTCGATCTGCTCAAGCGTCACCTGCCGAAGGAAGGCATTGCGCGGCAGTACTTCATCTGTGGGCCCGAACCGATGCTGGTCGGCGTCGAAAAGGCCCTTCAGGAGTATGGCGTGCCCCTGCAACAGGTGCGCTACGAGCGCTTCGGCCTGGTTTGAGGAGGGGTTGATGAAACATGTGTATGTCCATCGTGCGGTGTACCTTCTAGCGACCCTGCTCGTCGTCGCCACCGCGGTGTTTGCCTGGGCGCGCAGCGAGGGGGTGACGCTGATCGCCTTCGAGCGGGAACGAATCGCCGCGGTCGAGGCGAACGGCAACGCCGTCGCGTGGGCCTGGGCCGATCAGGGCGAGGCGGTGTGGGTTTGTCACTGCCGTAGTTGTCATGGGCGACTCCCGCATGTCCCGGAGCTCTTCCTCGCCGAAGAGGGCCGCTCGTACCTGATGGCCTTCGTGCTCTTCGGGTATCGGGGGACGGTACTGATCGACGGGCAGCGCCAGGCACTCGATCATCCCGCCTTCGGTGATCTCTCCGATGCCCAGATCGCCGCGGTGTTGAACCACGCCTTGGTGCGTTCGGACGACGCCGGCGTCCTGCCCGAGGAGCCGAATTTCTACACATCCGAGGCGATCGCAACGGTACGCGAGCGTGCCCTGGACCCGCAGGCCGTCGCCGAACAGCGGCCCGATTTCTGAGAGGCCCAGGGCCGCGAGCGACGTGACGCCCCGGCGTTCTGAGACTACGGGGTTGAGAAGTTCGGCTTGAGAAAGCGGGCTTGGGCGTCT
Source organism: Thioalkalivibrio sp. (assembly GCA_003555285.1). Next base: position 85 of record PWGH01000236.1, on the reverse strand, counting down.
GGCCTCAATGCGTGGGTGGATCGCTCGCCGGGAAGGATTCGATCGAGCCTGCCTCGACCGGGTCGGGAGCCGACGGCCGGCCGGG
>PWGH01000125.1 GCA_003555285.1 Thioalkalivibrio sp. | reverse complement strand
GGCCTCCACCAACGTGCCATCCTCGGATCGTCCGGAGAAGACCAGGCCCGCCGCCTCCAGACGTTCAGCATAGGCATTGTTGAATTCGTAGCGGTGCCGGTGCCGCTCCTGGACACGAGGCGCACCGTAGGCCCGTTGCACCTGCGAGCCCTCGGTCAGCACCGCGGTCTGCGCCCCCAGGCGCATGGTGCCGCCCAGATCACTGGCGGCATCGCGTTGCTCGATCCGCCCCTCGCGGTCCTGCCATTCGGTGATCAGCGCGATCACCGGATGCGGCGTGTCCGGACTGAACTCGGTGCTGTGGGCACCCTGCAGGCCGGCGACATGGCGCGCAAATTCGATCACCGCGACCTGCATGCCCAGACAAATGCCCAGGTACGGGATGCCGTGCTCGCGCGCGTAACGCACGGCAACGATCTTGCCCTCGACGCCGCGTTCGCCGAAGCCACCCGGCACGAGGATCGCATCCAGCCCGTCGACGCCGTCGAGTTCGGGCTCCCCCCCCTCGAGCTTCTCGGAATCGATATAGCGAATGCGCACCCGGGTACCGGTGTGAATCCCGGCATGGGTCAGGGCCTCGTTGATCGACTTGTAGGATTCGGTGAGTTCGACGTATTTGCCGATCATGCCCACCGACACCTCGGACTCGGGAAACTCCATCGCATTGACCACATACTTCCAATCCGCGAGATCCGCGACCGGGACCTCGATATGGAGCTTGCGCAACACGATCTCGTCGAGCTTCTGGGAGTGCAGCCACAGCGGGATCTTGTAGATATTGTCGACATCGACGGCGGAAATCACCGCCTTTTCCTCGACGTTCGTGAACAGGGCGATCTTGCGCCGCTCCGCTTCCGGCAACGGCTGATGCGCCCGGCACAGCAATACGTCGGGCTGGATCCCGATCGAACGCAGTTCCTTCACCGAATGCTGGGTGGGCTTGGTCTTGATCTCGCCGGCGGCGGCGATGTAGGGCACCAGCGTCAGATGGATATACAGCGCGTTGTCGCGCCCGAGTTCCACCCCCATCTGCCGGATCGCCTCCAGGAAAGGCAAGGACTCGATGTCGCCCACGGTGCCGCCGATCTCCACCAGCGCGATATCGGCATCGCCGGCCCCGGCGCGGATCGAGCGCTTGATCTCGTCGGTGATGTGCGGAATCACCTGCACGGTGCCGCCCAGGTAATCGCCCCGACGCTCCTTGCGAATCACGCTTTCGTAGATCTGGCCGGCGGTGAAGTTGTTCTTGCGCCCGGTCCGGATGCGCACGAAGCGCTCGTAGTGCCCCAGGTCGAGGTCGGTCTCGGCGCCGTCGTCGGTCACGAAGACCTCGCCGTGCTGAAACGGGCTCATCGTGCCCGGATCCACATTGATGTAGGGATCGAGTTTCAGGAGGGTGACCTTGAGCCCGCGGGCCTCGAGGATGGCACCGAGCGAAGCCGAGGCAATGCCCTTGCCCAGAGACGACACCACGCCTCCGGTGATAAATACGAAACGCGTCATTTGGGAACCCGTGGAAGTACGACCGGCAGGGCGTCGGAGCGCGCGAGAAGAGTACCAAAAAGGCTCCCAGCGCTCAATCGGCCGAGTTCTCCTCGGCCGAGCTCATGTCGCCCGAACCCTCCGGGTTCTCCTCGGCGGGACCGCAGGTCCAGAGCACAGCGACCCAGCGATCGTCGACGGCGATCAACGGAATCTGCGCACGCTGCCAGGGCGGAATCCCGTGCTCCTGCATCAGGCTCTTCAGGGATCGCCGGCCACCGGGCAGCGCGACCCTCTCGCCACCGCGACGAAATCCGACCCGGACCCTGTGGCGCTGATGCACCCCGGCGGCGTGCAGATCGTCCCGGGTCAACGTCCGGCCATCCGCAAGGACCAGATGGGAGGCGTTGTGTGGCCATTCGATATCGGTCTTCGGCACGGCCGCATCCCGGCGGCTTCGCCCGTCGGTCGGTCCGCGGAGTAGATGGATCCGCCCACGGTAGGTTCGCAGGCCGAAACGATCCCAGGTCAGCACGGGACTCGATTCGCTGGAGCCCTCGGCCAACTGGCGCAGGAACTCCAGCAAGGGGCCGCGACGCGGCGCCGGCACGCGGAGTCGGGCCAGGAAGCGGCGCAGCAGCCAGACCCGACGTAACGCCGGTTGGGCCAGCAGACCATGGCGATCCAGGCTCGGCATACCCCCACCTCGAATGCTTCGATCCCCGTCGAGTCCATCGGTATCGGGTCCATCCGTATCCAGCCCGTCCGCCGTGGGCAGGGCCATATCGATCAAGTTCTCCAGCACCGGATCGAGCAGGTCATCCAGCACCGCTTGGGTCTGGGCCTGCAGCTGTGCGGCCGCGCTCAGCCGTCGCTCGACAGGAAAACGCCCGGATAACACGGGCAGCACCTCCCGACGCAGAAAATTGCGGTCGAAGCGGGTGTCCTGATTGCTCGGATCCTCGATCCAGGCCAGACGATGGCGGGCGACATAGTCTGCGATTGCCGCAGCGGACACCGTGAGCCAGGGACGGCCGAGCCAGCCCCGGCCCAGGCGACGCCACGCCGGCATGGCCGCGAGTCCGGCAGGGCCACTGCCCTTCAGGGCGGCGAGCAGGAAGGTCTCTGCCTGATCGGCGGCATGGTGCGCGGTCAGCACGACGGACCGGGGCGTCAGCTCGCGGGCCAGGGCCTGGTAGCGCAGGCGCCGGGCGCTGGCCTCAAGGCCTTCGCGAGAGGGGATCGGAACCCGGATCGGATGCAGCTGATACTCGATACCCCAACGGTCCGCGACCTGCCGACAGTGCGCGGCCTGGGCATCCGCGTCTTCGTGCAGACCGTGATGCACGTGCACGGCGATCACCGGCGCCACGCCGGATATGCGGCTCAACGCATGCAGCAGGGCCGTCGAGTCACGCCCGCCGCTGAAGGCGACCCGCCAGCCTTCGATATCCGGATACGCGGACACAAAGGCGTTGAGGGTCTCCGCAAGCGAATCAGCTGCCGACTTCCTGGAAGGCACCGTAGTCCATCAGCCGTTGGTAACGGCGCTCGAGCCGGCGTTCCGGATCCAGCGCATCGAGTTCGTTCAGGGTCTCCCGCAGGGCCGCCTTCAGCCGGGTCGCCATGATCTCCGGCGCCCGGTGGGCGCCGCCGAGCGGCTCCTCGATCACCCGATCGACCAGCCCGAGCTCACGCAGCCGCTCGGAGGTGATGCCCAGCGCCTCGGCCGCCTCCGGCGCCTTGTCCGCGCTCTTCCAGAGGATCGACGCGCAACCCTCGGGGGAGATGACCGAATACACCGAATACTGCAGCATCATGCTGGCGTCGCCGACGCCGATGGCCAACGCGCCACCCGATCCGCCCTCGCCGATCACCGTGGTGATGATCGGTGTGTTCAGCCGCGCCATCACCATCAGATTGCGCGCAATCGCCTCGCTCTGGCCGCGCTCCTCGGCGCCGACCCCGGGATAGGCCCCCGGCGTGTCGATGAAGGTCAGCACCGGCAAGCGGAAGCGCTCGGCCATCTCCATCAGCCGCAGGGCCTTGCGGTAGCCCTCCGGACGCGGCATGCCGAAGTTGCGCAGCACCTTTTCCTTGGTCTGGCGCCCCTTCTGGTGTCCGATCACCATCACCGGGCGTCCGTCGAACCGGGCCAGCCCGCCGACGATCGCCGGATCGTCGGCATAGGCGCGATCGCCCCGCAGTTCGACGAAATCGGTGAATAGCAACGGGGTGTAATCCAGGGTGTAGGGGCGGCGGGGATGCCGGGAAAGCTGCGCCACCTGCCAGGGCTTGAGCTTGGCGAAGATGGTTTCGGTCAGCGACAGGCATTTCTCCTCCAGGCGCTGGATCTCCTCCTGGATATTGATCTCGGAATCACCCCCGACGAAACGCAGATCCTCGATCTTGGCTTCCAATTCGGCGATCGGCTGTTCGAAATCGAGAAAATCCGGATTCATCAAGGGTCCCGTTGCAACGTCCAGAAGGCGCCGATTGTACCCAATACGCCCGGCATCCGCTCAAGCCGGGCCGTATGCGAGCGCGATGTCGCTCTGCGGCCCCAAGGTTTCGCGCAAACGGCGCAGCAAGGCCTCATCCGGCTGCACACGGATCTCCTGGGCCAACTGCAGTTCGACGGCGGCCTGTGCATGCTGATAACGCAGACGCAACCGGCACGATCCCGGCGGACAGGCTGCGATCAGCCGGTGCAGGGCATGGATCTGCTCCGAGCTTACGGCGATGAGGTTCAGATCCAGCATCCGAGCCCATTCGGCGCGCGCCTCGTCCAGGGTCCACACGCCCTGGGCGCGCATGCGGATGCCGCCGGCGTAGTCGTCCAGCGCCACGCCACCCTCGGCGACGATCAGCGCGTCCGGCACCAGGCGCTCCTGATGCTCGCGGTAATCCTCGTTGAACAGCACCAGCTCGGCGCGTCCGGTCTGGTCGTCCAGCGTGACGACCGCCATGCGCCCGCTCTGGGTGTTGCGCAGTCGGAGGCCCACCACCAGGCCGGCGATCCGCGCCGTTTCCTGGCGGTGGCGGCGCGGATTGCGATCCGGGCGCTTCTCCAGCATGGCCTCCAGCCCCTGCAGCGTGGTGCCGGTCATGCGCTTGAGTTCGTCGCGGTAGCGGGCGATCGGGTGCCCGGTCAGGTACAGACCCAGGGTCTCCTTCTCGCCGCGCAGGCGGTCGTCGTCGTCGAGTTCGGCGAGCGTTTCCAGGGCCGGCAACACCGCGCTCGCCGGCTCGCCGAACAGGTCCACCACCCCGAGCGCGGCATTACGCCCGGCCTGCTCCGCCGCCGCGATCGCGAGCGGCAGCGCGGCCAACAGGGTCGCCCGATTCGCGCCGATCGCATCCATCGCCCCGGCCCGGATCAGCGTCTCCAGCACGCGCTTGTTCAGCTTGCCCAGATCGATGCGCTGACACAGGTCCACCAGGCTGTGAAAGTCACTTTCGCTCGCATCACGGGCCCGCAGCAGGGTGTCGATCGCCGATTCGCCCACGCCCTTGATCGCGCCCAGCCCGTAGACGATGGTGTTCGCGTCCAGCGCGGCGAAGCGGTAGGCCGAGCGGTTTACGTCCGGCGGCACCACGCGCAGCCCGAGGTTGCGGCACTCGTCGATCAGGCCGACCACCTTGTCGGTATTGTCCATGTCCGCGGACAGCACCGCGGCCATGAACGGGGCCGGGTGGTGCGCCTTCAGCCAGGCGGTCTGGTAGGCCAGCAGCGCATAGGCAGCCGAATGCGACTTGTTGAAGCCGTAGCCGGCAAATTTTTCCATCAGGTCGAAGATGTAGGTCGCGATCTTTTCGGGCACGTCGCGAGCGAGCGCGCCGGACACGAAGATCTCGCGCTGCTTGGCCATCTCCTCGGCCTTCTTCTTGCCCATCGCTCGGCGCAGCAGGTCGGCGCCGCCGAGAGTGTAGTTCGCCAGCACCTGGGCGATCTGCATCACCTGTTCCTGGTACAGGATCACGCCGTAGGTGGGCTTCAGGATGGGTTCCAGATCCGGGTGCGGGTATTCGACCCGCGCCCGGCCCTGCTTGCGATCGATGAAGTCGTCGACCATGCCCGATTGCAGCGGACCCGGCCGGTACAGCGCGACCAGCGCGATGATGTCCTCGAAGCTGTCGGGCTGCAGGCGCCGGATCAGGTCCTTCATGCCGCCGTATTCGAGCTGGAAGACCGCGGTGGTCTGGTGCGCCTGAAGCAGCTTGAAGGCCAGGGGGTCGTCCAGCGCGATCGCGTCAAGGTCCACCGGCTCGGCGCCGTCCATCTGCCGGATCGCCGTGAGCGCCCAGTCGATGATCGTCAGCGTGCGCAAACCCAGGAAGTCGAACTTGACCAGCCCCCCCGCCTCGACGTCATCCTTGTCGAAGTGGGTCACCAGGCTGCCGCCACCCTCCTCGCAGTACAGCGGCGAGAAGTCGGTCAGCGCCGACGGCGCGATCACCACGCCGCCGGCGTGCTTGCCGGCGTTGCGGGTCAGGCCCTCGAGCTTCAGCGCCAGATCCAGGATCCCACGGACCTCTTCGTCGTCGTCGTAGAGCCCCTTCAGCTCCTCGGTCTCCTCGAGCGCCTTGGTCAGGGTCATCCCCAGCTCGAAGGGAATCAGCTTGGCGATCCGGTCGACGAAGCCGTAGCCCTGCCCGAGCACCCGTCCGCAATCGCGCACCACCGCCTTCGCCGCCATGGTCCCGTGGGTGATGATCTGCGACACCCGGTCGCGACCGTAGCGGTCGGCCACGTAGTCGATTACCCGATCGCGGCCGTCCATGCAGAAGTCGATATCGAAGTCGGGCATGGAGACCCGTTCTGGATTGAGAAAGCGCTCGAATAGAAGCTCGTAACGCAATGGATCCAAGTCGGTAATACCCAAGACATAAGCGACCAGCGAGCCCGCGCCCGAGCCGCGCCCGGGACCCACCGGAATCGCATTTTCCCGAGCCCAGCGGATGAAATCGGCGACAATCAGAAAATAGCCGGGAAAGCCCATCTGGCAGATCACGTCGAGTTCCCGCTCGAGCCGCGCCGTGTACTCGGCCTCTGGCGCGAAGCAGTGGCGCGCCAGGCGGGCACGCAGGCCGTCTTCGGCGCTCAGGCGCAGGTGCGCGTCCACCGAGCGCCCGGCGGGCACCGGAAACTCCGGCAGCACCGACTCCCCCAGCGTCAGGCGCACGCTGCAGCGCCGGGCGATCGCCACAGCGTTCGCCAGCGCCTCCGGAATGTCGGCGAACAGCACCGCCATTTCCTCGGGGCTGCGCAGGTACTGCTGTTCGCTGTAGCGACGCACGCGGCGCGGATCGGTCAGTACCACCCCGTCGTGGATACAGACCCGGGCCTCGTGGGCCTCGAAATCCTCGGTGGCCAGAAAGCGCACGTCGTTGGTGGCCACCACCGGCAAGGCCAACGCCTCGGCCGCCGCCAACGCGGCGCTGACCCAGGCTTCCTCACCCGGCCGGCCGGCACGGGTCAGCTCCAGGTAGAAACGTTCCGGAAACAGCGCCCGCCATGGATCCAGCACCGCCGCCGTCAGCTCGATCGCATTGCCGGTGCCCTGCACGAAGAGACCATCGAGGGTGCCGGACAGCGCAAT
>PWGH01000085.1 GCA_003555285.1 Thioalkalivibrio sp. | reverse complement strand
GTCGGCGATCCGGCCTTCTGCCACGATGCCGTCACTCGCACCCTCGAGACCTTCGGCCGCCTGGACGTGCTGGTGAACAACGCCGCCGAGCAGCACGTGAGCGACAGCGTGGAGACGATCACGCCAGAACAGCTCCAGCGCACCTTTCGCACCAACATCTTCGGCTATTTCCACATGACCCAGGCGGCCCTCGAACACCTGGACAAGGGCGCACGCATCGTCAATTGCGGTTCGATCACCGCGATCCGCGGCGCCACACACCTGATCGACTACGCGTCGACCAAGGGCGCGATCACCGGCTTCACGCGCTCGCTCGCCCAACACCTCGCCCCGCGCGGTATCCGCGTGAACGGGGTGGCGCCCGGCCCGATCTGGACCCCGCTGATCCCCGCGACCTTCCCCCCGGACGGCACCGCGCAATTCGGCACCACCACGCCGATGGGCCGGGCCGGGCAGCCGAACGAGGTGGCCTCATGCTTCCTGTTTCTGGCCTGTGCCGACGCGTCCTACATGACCGGCCAGTTTCTGCACCCGAACGGAGGCGATGCGATGGGCAGTTGAGGCCTCAGGGAGGAGCTCATGAAGCGAAGGTGCTGGCCCACGTTCGTCCTGCTACTGGCTTTGATCGCCGTCGCCGCGGTGGCGAATGCCCGTGGCGAAACCGAAGCTCGACTGTCCCTCCAGCAGGCGCTGGACCAGGCCCGGGCCCAGAACCCCGAGCTGCTGATCCAGCGCGCCGACCAGGCACGCGCCGAAGCCGTGCAGCGCCAGACCTTGCAGGGGGTGTTGCCCACCCTGAGCGTCGATGCCACCCACCTGCGCCTGGACACCTCGCTGCTGGAGGACGTGCCGGGTCTCGAACCGGGATTGCCGCCGGTGATCGTCCGCCGTGACCTCGGCCCCCTCGAAGGCCAGATCGTCGGCGTCCAGCTGATCCAGCCGCTGATCAACCTCGGTGCCTGGAACGCGCGCCGCCAGGCCGAGCGGCAGACCGCCGCCGCGCGTCTGAGCGTGGGCCGGGCCGAGGACGAGGTCGCGCTCGCCGTAATCGAAGGCTACTTCGGCGCCCGCACCGCCGAACGTCAGGTCACGGCCGAACGGCGTGGTCTGGCCACGGCCGAACGCGCGCTGCGCCAGGCCGAGGGCGCCTTTGCCGAGGGTCTGGTGCCGCGGGTCGACGTGCTGCGGGCACGTACCCGGGTCCTGGACATGGAGGCGCGGGTCGCCACCGCCGAGGCGCTGGTGGTCTCGGCGCAGGCCCAGTTACGCCAAGTCCTGGGCCTGGAAGGGGGCCTTCGCCTGCAGCTCACCGATCCGGTACCCGAGCCCTCCGGCGTATTGCCGTCGCGGCCGATCCAGGCCGAATGGCTGGCCGAACGGCAGGACCTGCGGGCCCTCGAACAAACGCTCGGCGCGGCCCGCTTCGGCGTCCGTCGCGCTCGTGCGGCCTATGTACCCGACGTGAACCTGCTGCTGCGCTACCAGGATATCGACCTCGATCGGCCCCTGGATCTGGAGGAATCCGGCTGGCTGGTGGCGGTGAACCTGCGCTGGACCCCTTTTGCCGGTCTGGCGCAGGCCGGTGCGGTGGCTGAGGCGCGCGCCCGGGAACACGAGGCCCGGGCGCAGTGGCAAGCGCTGCGCCAACGCGCCTGGGCAGAGGCCGAGAGCGCACAGGCCGATTGGCAGGCCGAGTGGATCGGCTGGCAGCGGGCCTCCAGCGGGGTCGAGGAGGCCGAGGCGGCACTCGCGCTCACCGAAGGCCGCTACGCCGAGGGCCTGGACGACATGACCAGCCTGCTGCAGGCTCAGGCCGAGGAACTCGGCGCGATCACCCGCGAGATCAATGCCCGCTTCAGTGCGCTGGTCGCCGCCGAGCGCTATCGGTTGGCCGTCGCGGCCGGCGAACCGGGCGAACACCTGCGATGAGGCGCCCGATCCAGCCGTTTTGGATGGTGGCCCTCGCCGCCGTGTTGGGCCTTGGCTGCAGCGAGGGCCGCGAGACCGAGGCGACCCGGCAGCAACCGCTGACGCCGATGGCGGTGGAGGTCGTTCGCGCGCTCAGCCTCGAGCACACCCCCGTGACCCGCGTCGCGGGCATCCTGCAACCCGACCAGCGGGCCCAGCTCGGAACCCGGCAGGCCGGAACCGTCGAATCGGTCTGGGTCCGGGCCGGCGACCGGGTCGAGGCCGACCAGCCCATCCTGCGCGTCGACGCCCGCGATCTGGAGGCCGCGCGAACCGCCGCAGAACGCGCCCGGAATTCGGCCCGCACCACCTGGGATCGCGCCGAACAGAACCACCAGCGCTTTCGTCGGCTGCACGAACAGGACCTGGTCGCCCGGGCCCGGATGGAAGAGGCCGAGGTGGAAGCCGCCGCCGCACGCGGTCGGCTGGCCCAGGCCGAGGCCGAACTGGCCGCCGCCGAAATCAATCTGGACTACGCCACCTTGCGCGCGCCCTTTGCCGGCGTCGTCAGTGAACTCATCGCCGAGTTGGGCAGCTTCGTCGCCCCGGGTCCACCGCTCGCGGTCTTCGAAGACCGCACTCGCCTCAAGGTCGACGCTGGAATCGATCAGAGCAGCGCGACGCGCATCCAGCCGGGGCAGCGTCTGCCGATTCGCATTGCCGGGCTCGACGAACCGGTCGAGGCGACGGTCCAGGCGGTGCTTCCGGCGCTGGAGGACACGGCCGTGGGCCTGCGCCTGCGTCTGGTGATCGAGACGCCGCCACCAACGCTGACCCCCGGCATGGTCGCCGAGGTGGCGGTCCCGACGACCCGGGCCGCACGCACCCGGGTTCTGGTGCCGGAGACCGCCCTGCTGCGACGCGGTCAACTCGAGGGCGTGTTCGTGGTGCGGACCGACGACGAGGGCCAGCTGCGCGCGCGCCTGCGCTGGCTGCGTCTGGGCGACACCGTGTCCGCCGACGCCCTGTTCCCACAGGCCGTTTCCGTCCCACACGTGCCGGTGGATCGCGACCCTGCAGGCAGCGAATCGGCACCCCCGGGGGCCAGCACCGAAAGCACGCGGGCGCGGGGGCCGCTGCCTGCGGACTGGGTGGAGGTTCGACGCGGTCTGGAGGGCGGCGAATGGGTGGTCGTCGGAGAACCGGTGGCGGTCCTCACCGACAATCAGCCGGTCACCCTCGGCGCGTCCGGCCCGAAATCCGATGCGGAGCCGGACTGATGGCACGATGGGGTCTTGCCGGGCACCTGGCCGACCGGCTGATCGACTCGCCGGTGGTGCCGCTGCTCGTGCTCGCGGCGCTGATCCTCGGCGCCTACGGGCTGATCGCGACGCCGCGTGAGGACCGGCCCGAGATCGAGATCCCGACCGCCGTCGTGGCCATCGCCTTTCCGGGCGCCGGGGTCGCGCGGGTCGATGAACTGGTGGCGCGTCCGGTTGGCGCCTGGATCCGGCAACTCGACCGCGTCGAGGCGGTGTGGACCGTCGCCACGGAGGATGCCGCGTTCATCGAAATCGAGTTTACCCCCGGCATCGGTGATGCCGAGGCCTATGGCGAGCTCAACGAGCTGATCGAATCCCATCGGGCGGCCTTGCCGATCGGCGCCGAGGAGGCGGTGATTCGGACGCTCGGCGACGAGTTGCTGACCGGTCTGATGATCACCCTGTCGAGCGCCGAACACGATGGCTTCGCACTGCGGCGTCTGGGCGTGGAACTGGCCGCGCGGCTCGAGACCGTCGAGGGCGTCCGGGCGGTCGAGGTGCACGGCGGCCCGCCGCGGCAACTCCAGGTGTTGCCGCGACCGGGGGATCTGGCCGCACACGGTCTCGATCTGATGCAGGTGTTCGAGGCGATCGCTGCGGCCAGCCTGCGTCTGCCTGCCGAACCGCTGTTGGGCGCGCGCACCCAGCAGGTGCGGGTGGGCGCCTGGCCCGCATCGGTGGCCGATGTGGCGGGTATTCAGGTCGGCGTCGGGCCGGCGGGCGTCATTGACCTGGGCGATGTGGCCGAGGTCATCGACGGGCCGGCCCCCGCCGAGTCGCAGACCGTCCACTGGGCGCGTGGCGAGGCGATCGAGGTCGCCGCGGTCAGCCTGGCGGTGACCAGCATCCCGCACCGCAACATCAGCGCGGTGACTGAACGCACGCTGGCGCAGCTGCACGCGCTGACCCCCGAACTGCTGCCGGCCGAGGTGCAGGTGCAGATCGCCTACGACGCCGGGCGTGCCGCCACCGAAACGGTGATCAGCGTGCTCGAGAACTTCGCGATCGCCACCGTGGTCGTGGTGCTGATCATCCTGATCGGGCTCGGCTGGCGGGCCGCGGTGGGCGTGTCGATCCTGATTCCGACCATCCTGTCCATCGTGCCTCTGGCCTACCTGTGGCTCGGCTTCACGCTGAACCCGGTCTCGATCGCGGCCATGATCCTGGCGATCGGCCTGATCGCCGACGACACGGTGATCCTGATGGAAAACATCAGCCGGCACTTTCGCGAGGCCGGCGAACGGACGCGCGAACTGACCGTCCGGGCCGTCGACGAAGTCGGGAACCCGACCATCCTCGCGGTCTTCCTGATCGTGGCCACCCTGCTGCCCACCGCCTTCATCACCGGAGAGATGGGGCAGTACACGCGTGCGATCCCCATCGGGGCCTCGCTGGCGATCGTCTTCTCGCTGACCGTCGCGCTGACGGTCACGCCGTTCATCGCCTACCGGTTGTTGCGCGCACCCGCCCCCCGGGATACCGACGAGCCCGACGAGACCGAGGCGGAGGAGCCGACCTCCGGGCGGCTCGCACAGGTCTACCGCTGGCTGCTGACCCCGCTCTTCGATCACGCCTGGCTGCGCTGGGTCTTGTATCTGGTCCTCGCCCTGTTGCTGATCGGCAGCCTCGTGATGGTCGCCCTGCGGGCGGTGCAATTGACGCTGGTGCCCTTTCTGGACCGGGAGGTCTTCGTGATCGAGATCGAACTGCCGCCGGGGAGTCCGCTGGAGCGCACGCTGGAGGCGACGGCGACGGTCGGACGGGCGTTGCGCGACTATCCGGAGATCGAGGCCTATACGGTCTTCGCCGGCACCGAGGGTCCGCTGCTGATGCCCCGTCCGGGTCCCCCTGTGGGGATCGACCGAGCGGCGTCCCATCAGGCCCAGATCTATGTGCAATTACCGCATCAGGACCAACGGACTCGCCAGAGCTTCGAGATCGGCCGCGACCTGTTCGACCGCCTGCCCGAGTGGCTCGCGCCCTACGAGGCGCGGGCCTGGACCCGGCACATCCCCTCCGGACCCTCGAACGACAACGACGTGCAGGCCGAGATCTTTGGTGCCGATCCGGCACGACGCGAGGCCCTGGGCGATCGGCTCGAGGCGCTCCTCGAGGCGCACGCCGCCGCCGGGGCGATCGAGCGTTTCCCCAAGCCGGTTGAACCCGAGCTTCGTCTGCAGGTGGATCAGACGCGCGCCGCGGCGCAGGGGGTCCTGCCGGCGCGGGTGGCGGGCGTGGTGCAGATGGCGCTGACCGGGCGCACGGCGACCGACGTCGATATCGCTGGCGAGCGGCACCCGGTTCCGGTGATCGTTCGGCTGCCGGAGCGCGACCGGCAATGGGCCGAGGATCTGGCCGGCCTGTACGTCGCCAGTGAAGCCGGTCTTCCGGTTCCGTTGCCGGACGTCGTCCAAATGCAGGAGGGCAACACCACAGCGTATCGCCATCGCAAGAATCAACAACCGGTGCACTACGTGGCGGCAACCGTCCATCGCGACCGCAGCCAGCCCGTCTCGGTCCAACGCGACCTCCAGGCCGCGCTGGCCGAACAGGATCTCGAGATGCCCGACATCCGCTGGTTCCGCGAGCCGGGCGGCGAACCGCCGCTCACCCTGTTCTGGGGCGGCGAATGGCAGATGACCCAGCAGGTGTATCGGGACCTGGCGCTGGCCGGCGTTGCCGTGCTGCTGGTCATCTACACCCTGCTGGCCGCGTGGTTTCGTTCCTATGTCATTCCGTTGCTGATCATGCTGCCGATCCCCTTGGTGTTCATCGGCGTGATCCCCGCCCACTGGCTGCTGGGGCTCGATATCGCCGGACTGGGGGTGCTGGGCGTGATCGCCCTGGCCGGCATCGTGGTCCGCAATGCGGTGCTGTTGGTCGACTTCACCCAACAACACATCGCGCGCGGAATGCCGATCCAGGACGCCTTGATCGGCGCCGGTGTCCTGCGCACCCGGCCGATCCTGCTCACCGCCGGCACCGTCGCCTTCGGCAGCGGCGCGCTGATCTTCGAACCCGCGCTGCAACCCCTGGGGCTGACCCTGGTCAGCGGCGTCGTCGTCGCCACCCTGCTGACGCTGATCCTGATCCCGACCCTGTACTTTCACACCTTCGCACAACGCACCGCCCCACCGGATCACCCGGATGAGTCCGGATGATCCGGTTCAATGCAACCAGGCGGGCCTCCGGCTTGGGTCTTAGGCCTTGGACAGGCGCACCACCTCCTTGACCATCTGGGCGGAATAGCCCCATTCGTTGTCGTACCAGCTCATCACGCGGACCAGATCACCATCCACCACCTGCGTCATCGCGGTATCGACGATGGAGGCCCGGGGATCCTTGATGATGTCGGCCGACACGAATTCATCCTCGGCCACACCCAGGATGTCCCGGTACCGCTCGCCCTGCGCCTCTTCGGCAAAGAGGCCGTTGATCTCGTCGACGCTGACGGGCCGTTCGGTGAGCACGACGATGTCGGCGATCGAGCCGACGACCACCGGCGCCCGCACCGCCACGCCGTCGAACCGCCCCTCGATATCGGGCAGCGTCTTGGCCGCGGCCTTGGCCGCACCGGTCGACGTCGGCACCAGATTGGCCGCCGCGGCGCGTCCGCGCCGGACCTTCTTGTGCGGTCCATCGACGATGCCCTGGCTCGAGGTGTAGCCGTGCACCGTGTTCATCAAGGCCTTCTTCACCCCGATCCGCCGATGCAGAATCTCCATCACCGGGCTGATGCAGTTGGTGGTGCAACTGGCCATCGAGATCAATCGATCCTCCGAGCCGGCCTGGTTCACACCGTGAACCACGGTGGGGACACCCTCGCCCTTCACCGGTGCGGAGAGGACCACGCGGCCGGCGCCGGCCTGCAGGTGCTTTTCCATCGACTCGGGATCGGTGAACAGGCCGGTGCATTCAAAGACGACGTCCACGCCCATCGTGCCCCAGGGAAGCTGCGCCGGGTCCGATTCGTGCAGCAGAGCGAGTTCCTGACCGTCGATGATCAGCGCATCGTCACGATGCTCCACCCGCCGCTCGTAGCGGCCGTAGGCCGTGTCGTAGCGCAGCAGGTAGGCGAGGGTATCGGGTGGTGCCAGATCGTTCACGGCGACCAGATCGAGCTCGGGGGTATCCAGGATGATTTTCATGGTGCTGCGGCCAATCCGGCCCAGACCGTTGATGGCTACCTTGGTCATGGCTGTTCTCCGTTATTCTTTAGGGAATAAGGCCCCTACCCGCCGACGCAGCCTCCTGGCTTGGGCTTGGCGTTCAGTGGGGGCGTTCAGGGTGGGGCTTTCTCTGCGGCCACCAGCAGCGCCACCGGAAAATGGGCCAGCACGTCGCTGATCGCCAGGCGCCCGTTCTCGCCCGCCTGCAGGACTTCGCCGGTCAGTGCGTTCTCCCAGTGCCGCGCCGGCACCTCGATCGCGGTGTCGCTCCAGACCCGCTCGCCCACCGGATCGGCGCCCTCGGCGAGCCGGTAAACCAGCCGCGGCACCACCGTGACCACGTGCCGGGCTTCGTGACCGCGGGCGAAGGCGCACACGTGTTCGGCGTGGCGGCCGCTGGCGTCCAGCGGCCGATAATCGCCGTCCTGAAACAGCGCCGGGAACTGCTGACGCAGCTGCAGCGCGCGCCAGGTCAGGTGCAGCTTGGCGCGCCCGTCCTCGAGGTGCTCCAGCAAGGTTCGGCTGAGATCGATCCGGCCGGGGGCATTCGCCCAGGCGGCCTGCAGCGCCGTCAGCAGCGCCTGCCGATGCATGTAGTCGACCGGGCGACGGTTGTCCGGATCGACCAGACTCAGGTGCCACAATTCGGTGCCCTGGTAGACGTCGGGCACGCCCGGCGAGGTCAGCCGGAGCAGCGCTTGGGCCAGGCCGTTGCACAAGCCGGCGCGGATCAGCGGCTGCGTGAAGGCGAGAAAGTGACTGAGGAAGGCGTTGCGCTCGGGCTCGGCCAGCAACGCCGCAACGAATCCGGACACCGCCTCTTCGTACTCGGCGTTGGGATTGATCCAGGAGGTGTGCACCTTGGCCTCCTTCACCGCCTTGATCATGTAGGCCTGGATGCGGTCGCGGAAGGCCTCGAGGCCCGACGCATCGGGCGTCTGCAATGGCCAGGCGCCCACCAGCGTCTGGTAGAGCAGGTATTCGTCGTTGGGCGACGGCGCCGGTCGTTCATCGACCCGCCGCTTGCGTCCCCGGTTGATCCGCACCCAGCGCAGCACGGCCGCCCGCCAGGCCTCGGGCACTTCGGACAGCACGTCGATCCGCGCCCGCACGTCCTCGCCGCGCTTGCTGTCGTGGGTGGAGCCGGCCAGCATCGAATGCGGCCATCGTTCGATACGCTCCTGATTCGCGCGGTGAAACCGCCCTACGGACACGCCGAAACGTTCGGGTTCGCCGCCGACCTCGTTCAGGGCGACCAGCCGGTGGTAGCGGTAGAACGCGGTGTCCTCGAGCCCCTTGGCCATCACCGGTCCGGTGTACTGCTGAAAACGCATCGCAAAGTTCACGATGCGCTGACGGTACGCCGGCGCCTTGCCCTCGGCGATGTCGGTCAGCAGCACCTCCTGCACGAAGTCGTACACCAGCGTGTCGGCGGCGGTGCTGCGCTTCTTGGCCACGTTCACCGCCCACTCGACGAAGCGGCGGTCCTCGGGACCGGCGCCGGCGGCATCGACGTAGGTCCGATACACCGGAAAGCAGGCGACGACCTCGCTCAGCGCCTCGCGCAGGCTGATCAGCGTGAAGTCCCGGGTGTAGCGCTCGAGTTCGGCGATGCGGCTGAGCTCCTGCGCCAGCACACTGAGCTCACTGGCGAGCGAGGCGCGCATAATGAGCTTCTTCGCCGCGTAGACCCGGTCCTCCGCCCGCAGCTCCTCGTCGACGACCTTGCGGTAGGTCCGGGTCATCATGTCCTCGGCGGCGCGATCGACGAACACGCCGTTGACCAGATTCGCGTAGTCGTAGCCGGTGGTGCCGTGCACGGCCCAGTCCTCGCGCAGGCGCTCGTGACCGGCGAGGATCTTCTCCACCAGCAGATAGAGCGGCCGGGGCGCCTCGGCACCGGCGTCGCGGCCGGGGTCGGCGCCCGCGGTCTCGACGGGGACTGCCCCATGGGCCGCCACCCGCTCCTGCAATTGACGGAAATACTCCGCCGGATCATAGAGCCCGTCCGGATGATCGATACGCAGCCCCTGGATCCGGCCGCGGGCCACCAGGTCCAGAATCCGTTGGTGGGTGGCCTCGAAGACCTCGGGATTCTCCATCCGCAGCCCGGCCAGATCGGTGATGTCGAAGAAACGCCGGTAGTTGGTTTCGTCCGACGCCACCCGCCAATAGGCCAGGCGCCAGGCCTGGGCCTCGAGCAGTTCGTGAAACAGCTCGATTCGACTTTTACTGTTGAAGGTGTGCAGGTTCTCGTCGAGGAACCGGGCGATGTCGGCATCCTGGACCAGGCGCGCCAGACTGCTCTTGTGCACCTCCTTGTCGCGTGCCCGCTCCTGCACCCCCTCCCGCTGCCGGGCCGCGTCGGTCGCCACCCGCGGCGGCAGGTTGCCGAAGGCGGTGATCAGGCTCTGGAACTCCAGCAGGCGAGAGTCGCCCGCCTCGAGTCGATCCTCCAGCCGGGTAATGTCGTAGCCGAGCACGCGCGGGTATTCCCGGGGATCGATCGGAAAGACATGCTCGTAATAGTGCACACACAGGCTGCCGCGTTCGGCGTCCAGCACCAGGCGCAGATCGCCCGCCTCCAGCACGCTGCCGTAGTGATCGCCCAACAACGGAATCAGCACCGTGTTGCGCAGCCGCTCCTTCAACGGGTTCCAGTCGATGTCGAAGAAGGCGGCGTAGACCGAGGCGCGTCCGTTCTCCAGCACGTCGAGCCACCAGACATTGTCGCTGCCCATCACGCCCATGTGGTTGGGCACCATGTCCATGATCTGGCCGAGGCCGTGTTCGTGCAGGGACCCGAACAGCCGCTCGAAGCCGGCATCGCCGCCGAGTTCGGCGTTCAGGTTGGTGTGGTCGGTGATGTCGTAGCCATGCGCGCTGCCGGGGCGCGCCTGCAGGCAGGGCGAGGCATAGCAATGGCTGATTCCCAGTTGCGCCAGATAGGGGACGATCGCGGCGCCCTGATCGAAGGTGAAGTCGCGGTGAAACTGCAGCCGGTAGGTGCTTCGGGGAATCACCGCCCGACGCAGCAGCCCCCGCTCGACCGGCGGTTCGGGTCCGGGCGGCTGGGCGGCCTGGCCCCGCTCCTCGCGCAGCGCGGCAAACAGCGCCAGCACCCGAGGCTCGTCGGCCCAATATTCCAGATCCAGGCTCAGCTTGCGGCGCCAATTCGGATGCTGATCGGTGGTGGCCGGCAGGTTGATCTGTTCGCGCTGTCCCAACACGTCCTCCATCTGGGCCACCATCACCATCGCCGGGGTGCGCGCCAGGTAGCGATGAATCGCGACCGCGAGCTCCGGCGTCATTTCCGGCGTCGCCACCGCCTGCACGCCGACGCCGGCCGGCAGCAGGCCCTCGCGTTCGAGCGCCATCAGCAAGCGGGTGCGATCCTCGGCGCGACCAATGATCTGGCCCTCGCGGGTCGGCACGTCCGGAAAGAGCTTCAGGCGATCGCGCAGGTCCAGATCCAGGCCCTGCCAGTAACCGGCCAGCGTCGGCAGGTCGTGGGTACTCACGGCGACCAGGGTCTGCGCGTCGAAGTCGCCGGGGGGCTTGAAGTGGCCGTCCGCTGCCTTCTCGAAATAAAGCAGCCGATACGACAGCACGGCCATCGGATGCAGCGCCTCGCGCACCGCGTCGGGCACCGTGCCCAAGTCCTCGCCGACCACCAGACACTGGTTGCGCTGGCTCTCCAACGCCAGGATCCCCAGCAAGTCCTGGAAGGGATACGACACGTAGGTGCCTTCGCGTGGATGCTGGCCGGGGGGCACCCAGAACAGGCGCATCAGCGCCATCACATGATCGATCCGGATCACGCCGGCATTGCGCATGTTCGCGCGCAAGGTGGCGATGAAGGGGGCGTAGGCGCGGGTCCACAGCGACTCCGGATTCCAGGGCGGCAGGCCCCAATCCTGCCCCTCCAGATTGAAGTCGTCGGGCGGTGAGCCGATGCGCGCCTCCAGCGCATAGAGTTCCTGGTTGGCCCAGGCCTCGGCGCCGCCGACATCGACGCTGACCGCGACGTCCTGATAGATCCCGAGGCCGAGCCCCAATTCGTAGGCCCGCCGCCCGGCCGCCTCGAGTTGGCTCTGCGCCTGCCATTGCAGGTACTGATAGAACTCCAGACGCTCGGCCTGCTCCGCGGCGAAGGCAACCACCGCTTCGCCCTGCGGATGGCGGTAGGCCTCGGGCCATACCGGCCAACCCCACACGGCGGGATCGCGGGCGTGCAGCCAGGCCTGCAGCGCCTCGTAGAGCGCATGGCGGTGCAAGGCCTCGCCACCTTCGTGCCGAAAGCGCTCGAAGGCCTCGGCGCGGGAACTCCCGGGTTCTCGATGCGCCCGACGAAAGTGCTGATACAGATTCTCCAGCACCTCCAGCTTGGCCGCCGCCACGCCGGCGTAATCGACGAGTTCCGTCGCCCGCAGCGCGCGCAGACGGGCCTGGAACGGCTCGCCGGCGACCTGCTGGCGGACCGGCTCGCATTCGCTGAAGTCGGGCACCGCTTCGACGTCCAGGTACAGCACGTTCAGGAACAGGCGGCTCGAGGGGCTGTAGGGGCTGGCGTGTTCCGGATCGTGCAGGAACAGCGCGTGCAGCGGATTGAGGCCCACCAGCCCGGCACCGGTCTGGGCGGCCACTTCCAGCACCCGCACCAGATCGCTGAAGTCGCCGATCCCCCAGTTGCGCGTCGAACGCAGCGCGTACAACTGCAGGCTCGGGCCCCACACGCGCCCCCGATCCCGCACGGCCTGGGGCTGGTAGCACTGCCCGGGTGCGACGATCAGCGACATCGTCGCGACCGGCGCCTGCGTCCGCTCGAGATCCTGCAGTTCCAGGCGGTGATAGCCGATCGCAGGCCGCTCCGGCAGCTCCAGCCTGCGGCGCTGCCAAGTCACGCCCTCGAGCCTCCGCTCCCCCTCCAGGTCGAGATCGGCCGGGACGAATTCCGCACTGCGCCGGGTGCCGTCCTCGTGTTCCAGCGTCCAACGGTGCCGATGACCGTGATCCTCCGCGGTAACGCCGACCGCAACCCGCAGCGCATCAACCCCCTCGGTGAGCACGCAGACCGGCGGCAAGGCCCGGCGCCAATGGGCGCTCTCGGCCTGCTCCAGCGCCTGTTGCATCGCCTCGTCGCTGTTGGCGGCGACATGCATCGCCTGCAGCAACCGGCGGCGCGTGTCCTCGGACACCGAATGGCGATGCCCCCAGATATCCTGATAGTCCCCGGCGATGTGGTAGTGCGCGCACAACTGATCGAGCAGCGCGGCGGCGTTCACCGGCGGTCCTCATCCGGCGTCGCCGCCTGCGGCTTCAGAAAGAGCACGCCCAGCGGCGGCAGGTGCAGCGACAGCGAATGGGAACGGCCATGGGCGCCCACCGGCACCGCCTCGACGCCGCCCCGGTTGCCCACGCCGCTGCCGCCGTAGACGTCGGCATCGCTGTTGAGCAACTCGCGCCACCAGCCCCCGCACGGCACCCCGACCCGGTAGTCGTGACGCGGCACCGGGGTCAGGTTGCACACCACCAGAAGGGTCTCGCCATTGCGGGCCTTGCGCAGGAAGCTCAGCGTGCTTTCCTCCACGTCGCAGCAATCGACCCACTCGAAGCCCGCAGGCACGAAGTCCTGCTCGAACAACGCCGCTTCGCGCCGATACAGGTGATTCAGATCCTTCAGCCAGTGGCGCAGGCCGCGGTGATTGGGCCACTCGAGCAGATCCCAATCGAGGCTCGCATCGTGATTCCACTCGCGCCACTGCCCGAACTCGGCGCCCATGAACAGCAGCTTCTTGCCCGGATGGCCGTACAGGTACCCGAACAGCGCGCGCAGGTTCGCGAACTTCTGCCAGACGTCGCCGGGCATCCTGCCGATCAGCGAGCGCTTGCCGTGGACGACCTCATCGTGCGAGATCGACAGCGCGAAGTTCTCGCTGAACGCATACACCAGGCTGAAGGTGAGCTTGTCGTGGTGGTACTTGCGATACAGCGGATCGGTCGCGAAGTAGTCCAGGGTGTCGTGCATCCAACCCATGTTCCACTTCATGCCGAAACCCAGGCCGCCCAGGTAGGTGGGCCGCGAGACCATCGGCCAGGCCGTCGATTCCTCGGCCAGCGTCTGGGTATCCGGAAAGTCCCGATACACGGCCTCGTTCAGATCGCGCAGGAACTCCATTGCCTGCAGGTTCTCGTGCCCGCCGTGGGCGTTGGGGATCCACTCCCCCTCGCGCCGGCCGTAGTTGAGATAGAGCATCGAGGCGACCGCATCGACGCGCAGCCCGTCCAGATGATAGTGCTGCATCCAGAACAGCGCGCTGCTGATCAGGAACGAGCGGACCTCGTGGCGCCCGTAATTGAACAGGTAGCTCTGCCACTCCGGGTGATAGCCCTGCTTGGGATCCTCGTGCTCGAACAGGTAGGTGCCGTCGAAGAAACGCAGGCCGTGCTCATCATCCGGAAAGTGCGACGGCACCCAGTCCATGATCACGCCGATGCCGGCCTGATGCAGCCGATCCACCAGATGCATGAAGTCCTGCGGCGTGCCGTAGCGGGCGGTGGGCGCGAAGTAGCCGGTGGTCTGATAGCCCCACGAGCCGTAGAACGGGTGCTCGGTGACCGGCATCAGCTCCACGTGGGTGTATCCCAGGTCGCGCAGGTAGTCGGGCAAGGTTTCGGCCAGTTCGCGGTAGGTCGGGAACCGATTGCCCTCCTCGACGATCCGGCGCCAGGAACCCGGGTGCATCTCGTAGATCGACCACGGTGCCTCCAGGCCATTGGCCGTCGCGCGGTGCTGCATCCACTCGCTGTCCCCCCAGATATAGTCCAGACCCTGGACCCGGGATGCGGTTCGCGGTGGTTCCTCCCAGGCAAAGGCAAAGGGGTCGCCCTTGTCCGCGGCGTAGCCGCGATGCTGGGACTGGATATGGTATTTGTAGCTGATGCCCTCGGCGAGGCCTGGAATGAATCCTTCCCAGATGCCGGAGCCGTCCTCGCGCGCCTGCAACAGGTGGCGACCCGCCGCCCAGTCATTGAAGGGTCCGATCACCGAGACGGCACGTGCATTGGGTGCCCATACAGCAAAGGCCACACCACTGGTGCCGCTCAGCTTCTGCGCATGGGCGCCCATCTTTTCATACAGGCGGGTATGCCGACCCTGCTTGAACAAGTAGATGTCGTGATCGGTCAGCCGCGTGACGCCGTGCATCACCGCAGGCCTCTCGCGTGGCTTGTTCATCGCTGGTTGTCCCGGCGAGATTCTTCATTCCGGCGCGTCGTCTCGAACGATGCCATCGTCATGGAGCCTCCTTATGACCATCGGGCTTATACAATGACGGCTGGTGCAATGACGGCTGGTGCAATGACGGCTGGTGCAACGATGCTCGTGCAATCACGGCTTGCGCCATGACGATGTTGCAATGAAGAATTTTGTCCTGTGCAAGGCTAGCAGCCCAGCCTTCGTGGATCAACGGAGGGTTATAACCAATGGGCAATGATACGTCTTGAGATCGACCACACAACACATATACCCTAATTAAAATCCCATATAGGTCATCAACAACCTAAGCATTTATACCCTGAAGGGGTCGGTGCTCGCGTCGCGATCGGCCCCAACACCATCGGCCGCCCACCGTCCGGCCCGAACAGCCCTTCTTCGTGTCTTCGCGGTCTCCGTGGTGAATGACGTTTACCCGCCCCGGCACCCTGAAGGGCGTCGCCGAGAGGGCTCGCCTCCTACAGGGGATCGCGACGGAGCTTCCGTGGCTATCAGGTCCAGCAACGCAGACCACCAGGAGATGCCTATGTTTTCATTAACCGATCAAGTGGCCTTGGTGACCGGGGCGGCCAAGGGTATCGGCAAGAGCATGGCCGAAATCCTGCAGGAGGCGGGCGCCCGGGTGGTCATCGCCGATGTGGACGAGGCCCAGGGGCAAGCCGCCGCGCAGGCCCTGGGCGTGGACTTCGAGGTCCTGGATGTGCGCCACCAAGCTTCCTGCCAACACGCGGTACAGGCGGTGTCCGATCGCCATGGTCGACTCGATATCCTCTGTTCCAATGCCGGGATCTTCCCGCAGGCGGCCCTGGACACGATGAGCGAGTCCGACTGGGACACGGTGCTGGCGATCAACCTGCGCGGGGCCTTCTTCATGGTCCAGGCCGTGCTGCCCGGCATGCGCGAGCGGGCCTACGGGCGCATCGTGCTCACCTCCTCGATCACCGGGCCGATCACGGGCTTTCCGGGATGGAGCCATTACGGCGCGAGCAAGGCCGGGCAACTGGGTTTCATGCGTTCGGCGGCCCTGGAGTGCGCCGGTGACGGCATCACCGTCAATGCGGTGATGCCGGGGAACGTTCTCACCGAGGGTCTCGAGGCCCAGGGCGAGGCCTATCTGCGGCAGATGGCCGAATCGATTCCGACCCGGAAACTCTGCGAACCGCGGGACATCGCCTATGCCGCCTGCTTTCTCGCCTCCCCGGAGGCCCGCTACATCACCGGTCAGACGCTGATCGTCGATGGCGGGCAGGTGCTGCCGGAGTCCTTCGAGGCCCTCGCCTGACTCGACCCATACCGCGGACGCGGG
Organism: Thioalkalivibrio sp.; assembly: GCA_003555285.1. The sequence continues at coordinate 10,288 of PWGH01000085.1, read as the reverse complement.
GTTTCGTGTAGGAACGTGCCTGCACGCGAATGGCCCTTCCACACAGGCCCGGTCACCCCGACACCATCAGGTCCAGCGTCACTCGCGTGCCGGGCACGCTCTCCTACGAGGATGGCGGGTGGGTACGGTCGCCCAAGGCGGCCAGGGCGGCGTGGAGGGTGTCGACGATTTCGCGGGGGTCGCGGCCGTAGGACTCCGGCGGAATCGGATCGCCGATGATCACGCGGACCCGACCGGGGCGCGGCAGCCGTTGACCCGGCGGCATCGCCTCGCGGGTGCCCTCGATCCACACCGGGATCACCGGCACGGGCTGCGCGCGCAGCACCAATCCGACACCGGGCCGCAGGCGTTGCAGACTGCCGTCCGGCGAACGGCGGCCCTCGGGAAACCAGATCAGGCTATAGCCGCGTTTCAGGCAGGCGGCCGCCAGCGCCAGACTGCTGCGCGGGGCCGCACCCGGGTCGATCGGCAGGATTCGTGCACTGCGGCTGAAGGCCCGGTTGAAGGGATTGGAAAACAGCAGACCGGTCCAGCCGGCCCAGTACAAGGATTGCAATTGCCGCCGATCGAGCCGGCGCAATAATACCAGCGGATCCAGGATGCTGATGTGCCGTGGCGCAATCAGATACGGCCCCTGGTCGGGAAACCGGCCCTGGACCTCGACCCGCAACAGCAACTTCGGGATCAGCCGGGACGGCCCCAGCACCAGCAGCCCGGATAGGCGGCGCCCCATTCCGGGCGCCTCCAGCAGCGCCTTCTGCTCCGGCTCGAGCAAGGCCTCGGGATCCTCCAGTTGCGCCGCCAGATCCTCGCCCTGGGTTTGGGCCTCGGAGGCGCCCGCGGCTTCCTGCAGCAGATCGCGCACGCTCTCGACCCGGCCGATGGCGGCGTCGTCCAAATCGATACCGGCTCGATCGCGCAGCGCCAGCGTCAGGTCCACCCAGCTCAACGAGTCGATGCCCAGATCCTGCGCCAGATGACTGTCGGGCGTCAGACGCAGATCGTGAAAACGTTCGGCCAGGTACTGCCACGTGCGTTCAGCGGCCGGATCGGACAGCAGCTGCTGATCCTCCGGCGCCATGGCCTCCGGGTCGATCGGCTCCGGCTGGGCCTTGGCGGCGGCGTCGTCCTCACGCAAGGTCTCGAACATTTCCTGCAGCTTGTGCCGGCGCAGCTTGCCCAGGCGGGTACGCGGCAGCGGATCCATCGCGATGCGCAGCATCCCCGGGCGGTGGTGGCTCGGCAGATCCCGCGACGCCTCCCGCACCGCCTGCTCGAGCCGCTCGCGCAGCTTCTCGCCGGTCGCCTCACGCAGCAGATCCGACTCTGGCACCACCACGACTGCAAGCCGGTCCTCGTGTTCGAGCAGGCCCGCCTCCCGGATCTCCGGGGCGGCCTGCAAGGCGCTTTCGACCCGGTCGGGATTCACGTTCTCGCCGCCGGAGAGCACGATCATCGACGATTCGCGACCGTACAGGTACAGGTAACCGTCCGAACCCAGTTCACCCAGGTCACCGGTGCGGAACCACCCCTGTTCGTCCAACACCTTGGCGGTCTTCTTTGGCAGGTTGCGATAGCCGTGAAAGACGTTCGGGCCTCGGGCCATCACCTCGCCCCGCCCCTCGGGGCGCTCTTCGGAAGTCCCTTCTGAGCGACCGTTGGTGTCAATGGCGATCTCCACCCCGGGCAGCGGGCGACCCGCGCTGTCGAGCCGCAGGCGATCGGGGGGATTGTAGGTCAGGATCGGCGAAGTCTCGCTGAGCCCGTAGCCGGTGGCGACCGCCCAGCCCAGCGCCTGGAGCTTGCGACCCAGTTCGGGATCGAGCGCCGCACCGCCGGACACCACCAGCCGCAGCCGGGGAGCCAGGCGACGGTGCAGACCGGCGAACAGACGACGGCCCAGCTGCAGGCCCAGGCGATGGCCCAGCCGCCGTTGCGCCAGCGCCGAAACCCTCAGGCTGCTTCGAAACAGGCGTGCCGCCATCCGCCCGCGTCCGGACACCCGCTCCTGGAGAGCGTTCCAGATCGCCTCGTAGAGCCGCGGCACGCCCAGCATCACCGTCGCCTCGCCGTCGCGCAGCGCCCGCACGATCTGCGGACCCACCAGCGAGAAAGGCACGATCAGCGGCGCGCCCAGCGTCAGCGGAATCAGAATGCCGACGGTGAAGGGATACACATGATGAAAGGGCAAGGGCACGAGCACCCGGTCCCGGTGATCGGCCAGGCCCTGGGTGCACAGGGCCTCGACATTGCTGCTCAGGTTGTGATGGGTCAGCGGCACGCCCTTCGGGGGGCCGGTCGTCCCCGAGGTGTAGAAGATCGCGGCCGGATCCTGACCCTCGGCCACCGGCGCTGCGGGCTCGGGGGCCAACAGACCGGACCAGGCATCGGATGCATCCGAATTGGCATCGAAACGACGAATCTGCACCCGCTCCTGCACCGCATGCAGGCGCTCCTGCAAGGCCAAGGTGGTGAAGATGAAACGCGGATCGCTGTCGACCAGCGCATGTTCCAAGTCCTCGGTCGGCATCTGCGTATCCAGCGGGACGACCACCCCCGCGGCCTGCATCACACCCAGCGCCGAGGCGACCCAGTCGGCACTGTTGGGTGCCAGGATCACCACCCGATCCCCCCGCTGCAAACCGGCGGCCACCAGCCCTCCGGCCAGCCGGCCGGCGCGACGCAGCAGATCGCCCCGGTTCGTGGTCTCGAGTCCGTCGCGCTGCAACGCGACGACCGCGGGATGGGCATCGGGCACCGAGCGGGACGCCAGCAATTCGTCGATGGTTTGCACCGTCATGGGTCGCACCTCCAATCGGGATTGGGCATTCGCAGATCTGACGTTCGTGTGACAGGCCATTCGGCCGGACGGGGTATCCGAGTGTCGTTGATGACACTGCCGCCCTTATCGGGTCGGCCGCCGCGCAAACCCGGATCGCCGGGGCGATCTACAGGCTCACGCGCCGCAGCAGTTGCGCATTCAACGCGACGATCACGGTGCTGGCCGACATCAGAATCGCACCGGCAGCCGGCGCCAGCAGAATGCCGGCCCAGGCGAGCACACCCGCCGCCAACGGGATCGCCGCTATGTTGTATCCGGCCGCCCACCACAGATTCTGCAGCATCTTGCGATGCGTCGCACGGCTGAGCACCATGATGCGCGCCACGTCACGGGGGTCGCTGCGCACCAGCACCACATCCCCCGCCTCCACCGCCACATCGGCCCCGGCGCCGATCGCGATGCCGACATCGGCCGTGACCAGCGCCGGTGCATCGTTCACCCCGTCGCCAACCATCGCCACCCGCTGCCCCTCGCGTTGCAGGGCCTCGATCTTCTTCGCCTTGTCCTCGGGCAGCACCTCGGCAAAGACGGTATCGATGCCCAACTCGGCCGCGATATGCTTCGCCACGGCCCGGGAATCGCCGGTGAGCATCGCCACCCGGATGCCCTGGCGGTGCAACCGATCGACGGCCTCCTGCGATTCCGGACGCAGCGCATCGGCGATCGCGAACACCGCGAGAACGCGCTGCCCTTCGGTCAGGTAGACCGCCGCCTGGCCGGCCTCGCCGAAGCGTTCAGCCGCCGCCTGCAGCGCTTCCGGCGGCGCCTGTTCGAGCGTGCGCAGCAGGGCCACCCCCCCCACCTGCAGTTCGCGGCCCTCGACCCGGGCCTGCACCCCCTGGCCGGCAATGGCCTGGAAATCCGTCGCGCGCGGCACCTCGATCGCCTGCGCCTCGGCACTGCTCAACAGGGCCCGGGCGATCGGGTGTTCCGAATCGCGCTCCACCGCCGCGGCCAGGCGCAGGGCTTCGCCGGTTTCGAGGTCCTGGGCGGTGATCGTCTCGACCACCCGGTGCTCGCCCAGGGTCAGCGTGCCGGTCTTGTCGAAGACCACGACATCGAGGTGTCGAGCTTCCTCCAGCCCACGGCGATCACGCACCAGCAGTCCATTGCGAGCCCCGGCGGTGGTCGAGATCGCGACCACCAACGGGACCGCGAGCCCGAGGGCGTGCGGGCAGGCGATCACCAGCACGGTCACGGTGCGGGTGATGGTGAAATCCAGCGTCGCCCCGAACAGCAGCCAGGCGGCCATCGTCAGGCCTCCGGCACCGATCGCGACCACCGTGAGCAGCAAGGCCGCCCGATCGGCCAGATCCTGGCCCCTCGACCGCGATTTTTGGGCCTGCTCGACCAACCGCATGATGCCCGCAAGGGCGGTCTGCTCGCCGGTGCCGACCACCCGGATCCGCAACGAACCTTCACCATTGATGGTGCCGGCCACCACCTGATCCTGCGCCTGTTTCTGCACCGGTCGGGACTCGCCGGTGATCATCGCCTCGTTCACGGTACTGTGGCCGTCATCGACCACCCCATCGGCCGGGATGCTGGCCCCCGGACGCACCAGGATCCGGTCGCCCTCCTGCAGCTGATGCACCGGGATCTCCTCGGTGTGGTCGTCGCCACGCAGGCGCAGGGCGGTATCGGGCAGCAGCTTGGCCAGTTCCTTCAACGCGCCCTGCGCCAGGAAGATCGAACGCATCTCGATCCAGTGCCCGAGCAACATGATCGTGACCAGGGTCGCCAACTCCCACCACAGGGCATGCCCCTCGAAGCCCAACGTGACGGCGGCGCTGTAGACGAAGGCGACACTGATCGCGAGCGCGATCAGTGTCATCATGCCGGGCTGGCGCGCACCGAGTTCGCGCACCGCCCCCTGCAAGAAGACCCAGCCGCCGTAGATAAAGATGACGGTCCCCAGCACCGGCGCAATCCACCCGGAGCCGGGGAATTCCGGCGCCTGGTAGCCGAACCAGTCCTGCAGCATCGGCTCCCAGAACAGCACCGGAACGGTCAGGATCAGGCAGACCCAGAAGCGGGTGCGAAAGAGCTCGACGCTATGCCCGGCATGCTTGTCGGACCCACCCCGCCCGTTGTGCCCGTTGTCCCCGTTGTCCCCGTTGTGCCCGTTGTGCCCGTTGTGCCCGTTGTGCTCGCGCCGCTCGGCGCGGTTGGTGTCATCGTTGCCCGGATCGCGCCCGTTGCGCTTGGCGTTGGCGTGATCGTCGGTGGACGCGGCCTCGAGCTTCGGGATACGGAAACCGGATCCCGGGGTCATGTCGCGTCCGCGGTGCGGCCGTGCCGCCACCGCCAGACGAATTTTTCCGCCTCGACCAGCAGAAAGATCGCGATCGCGGCAAGGACGATCACCAGCCAATGCCACCCGCTCAGCGCGGCGCTGCCGAACAGCAGCTGCATCGGTCCGGTGTAGGTCCAGGCCAGTTGGAACACGATCACCAGGCCAATCGCGATCAGCACCGGACGGCTGCCGAAGATCCCGCGCAACGACAGGGAACTCTGAATCAGATAGCGGCTATTGATCAGGTAGGCGACGCTCCCCATCACCAGCAGATTGACCGCGCCGGATCGGGCGACTTCCTGGGCCGCTCCCTCGACCTCGAGCAGCCAGAAGAACATGCCATAGACGCCGACCAGCAGCAGGATCGACACGAAGACGACGCGCCAGAGCAGAAAGGCATCGAGCAGCGGGGCCTGCGGATCGCGCGGTGCCCGCTCCATCAGATCCGGCTCGCCGGCCTCGAAGGCGAGCGCCAGGCCGAGGGTGACCGCAACCACCATGTTCACCCACAGCGCCTGCACCGGCGTGACCGGCAGCGTGGTGCCGGCGAGGATCGCCAGCATGATCGCCGCCCCCTGACCACCATTGGTCGGCAACAAAAAGGTGATCGTCTTCTTGATGTTGTCGTAGACCTTGCGACCCTCCTCGATCGCATTGACGATGCTGGCGAAGTTGTCGTCCGCCAGCACCATCTCGGAGGCCTCGCGCGCGGCCTCGGTCCCGGCAATGCCCATCGCCACACCGACATCCGCACGCTTCAGCGCCGGAGCATCGTTCACGCCATCGCCGGTCATCGCGCACACCTCGCGCTGGGTCTGCGCCGCCTGCACCAGCCGCAGCTTGTGTTCGGGCGACGCACGGGCGTAGACATCGACCTCTTCGATCTGCTCGACCAGCTCCTCGTCGGACATCGCCTCGAGTTCCTTGCCGCTGAGCGCCTTGTCGGTGCGTCCCAGCCCCAATTGGGCGCCGATCGCGCGTGCGGTCATTGCGGCATCGCCGGTCACCATGATCGGGCGAATGCCGGCCCTGCGGCAGGTCTCGATGCCCTGGATCGCGGCCTCCCGCGGCGGATCCAACAGCCCCACCAGCCCGAGCAGCACCAGTTCCTGCTCCACCTCGTCCTCCTGCAACTCGCGCACCTCGCCGGCAGGCTTCTCCGCCAGCGCCAGCACGCGCAGACCGCGCGACGACAGGTCCTCGATACGCTGATCCCACTCCTCGGCGTCGATCGACTCGGTGCCCTCGGCGGTGCGCACCTGGCTGCACATTTCCAGGATGCGATCCGGCGCGCCCTTCACATGGATCACTGCGCCTTCGCCGTCCGGGTCCTGATCGAGGGTCGCCATGTACTTGCGCTCGGACTCGAAGGGAATGGCATCGAGGCGCTCCCAGCCCTGGCGCAGCGCGTCGAGATCGTGTCCGGCCTTGGCGGCGACGACGATCAGCGCCCCTTCGGTCGGGTCCCCGGTGATCGTCCACTCCTCGCTATCGTCATCGCGACGCAGGCCGGCGTCGTTGCACAGCGCACCGGCGATCAGAAAGCGTTCGAGCAGCGGATCCTCGGCCGGGTCGAAGGGCTCGCCCGAAGCCGCCTCGGCATCGCCCCCATTCGACGACGGCTCCTTGGACGTCTCCCCGTTCGACGACGGGGAAGCGGACGATTCGGGCGCGGCCTCGCGACGAAATTCGCCCTCGGGCGCGAAACCGACCCCGGAAACCTGCACCTCGCCATCGGCCAGTGCGATCACCTGCGCGGTCATCTCGTTGCGGGTCAAGGTGCCGGTCTTGTCGGAAAAGATGATGGTCGTCGAACCCAGCGTCTCCACCGCCGGCAGGCGCCGGATGATCGCATGGCGCCGGGCCATCACCTGCACGCCGAGGGCCAGGGTGATGGTGACAATCGCCGGCAGGCCTTCGGGGATCGAGGCGACGGCGAGGGCCACGGCAGCCATGAAAGCCTCGGTCAGCGGCAGGCCGTGCACCAGCACGCCGAACAGACCGGTGACCGCCGCGGCCCCGACGATGATGATCGCGAGGATGCGACCGGCACGGTCGAGATGGCGTAGCAGCGGGGTCTGGATCTGCTCCACGTCCTCGAGCATTTCCGAGATCCGCCCGATCTCGGTGCCGCTGCCGGTCTCCACCACCACGCCGCGGACCTGCCCCTGCACGGCCATGGTGCTCGCAAAGGCCATGCTGCTGCGCTCGGCAAGTTCGGCATCCTCCGAAACCGGCGCCTCGTTCTTGCCGACGGGCTCCGATTCGCCCGTCAGCGCCGCCTCCTGGGTGCGAAAGCGGCGCACTTTCAACAGGCGCAGATCGGCCGGGACCCGGTCGCCACTGCGCACCATCACGAGGTCCCCGGGAACGACCCCTTCGGCCTCGATCTCTTCGCGCTCGCCGTCGCGGATCACTTGCGCCGTGGGAGTCAGCATGCCCTTGATGCTTTCGAGCGCCTGTTCCGCCCTCCCCTCCTGGATGAAGCCGATCAAGGCAATGATCAGCACCACGCCGAAGATGGCGGCCGCATCGATCGGCTGGTTCAACAACAGGCTGGCCACACCGGCGATGATCAGAATGATCATCAGCACATTGTTGAATTGATCGAGGAAGCGGCGCCAGGCCGGGCGTTTCTTTTCCTCGCGCAGGCGATTGGGGCCGTAGTGGTCGAGCCGCCGCTTCGCCTCCTCGCCGCTCAGACCTTCCTCCGAGGTTTCCAGCCGTTCCAGCGTCTCCTCGGCGGAAAGGGCATGCCAGGGGGTTCGCTTCTGTTCCTCGGCCTTCTGCGCTTCGCTCGCCATGTCGACTCCACCGGGATTGAGCGCCCCAGGCAAGGCGATGACGAGTCCGGCGGTTTCGGCGTACCGCTCATTCCGGAGTCGGCGTCGCGCTGGAACGGTGCAGGAACTTCAGGGCCACTGAACAACAGTAACCGACCGTCCGAAGCACCGGAATGGGGAGAATCCCTGCACATGCTGCTCAGGCCCGCTACGCGCTCAGGCCCGCTACGTGCTAAGGCCCGCTACGCGCTCAGGTCGTGATCTGCTGCAGAGCTCGGCGGATCGATTCGGCGTCCACCGGCTTGAGCAGGTGGGGAATCGCCTGCAGATCCGCGGGCAGATCGACGGCATCGCGGTAGCCGGAAATGAACAAGACCGGGATTTGGCGTTCGCGAAGCCGTTGCGCGGCCGCATAGCAGTAATCATCCCCCAGATTCAGATCCAGGATGGCGCAATCGGCCTCGACACGATCGGCCAGGGTCCGGGCGGCGGCGGCACTCGAGGCCTCCGCGACCACGGTACAGCCGAAACGCTCCAGCGTCATGACCAAGGCTGCGGCGATCGCGTAATGATCCTCGGCGATGAAGATCCGCAGCCCGGCCAGTCCATTGGCCTCGCGGTCACCCATGTCGGCTCCCGTCCGGCACGGCTTCGCTAAAGGCAGGGGCTTCCAAGGCGGAGGCGTCCTTCGGTGCGTCCGGAGCTTCGGCGTCCAGCGGGAAGATATTGGCCCCCGCCGGGAATTCCAGATGAACGCGCAGACCGTCACGGGCAAATTCCATTTTGCTGTCTCCTTGCAGCGTCTGTTTCATCTCCCCGGCAATCAGCCGGGTGCCGAAGCCCGCGGGCACCGTTTCCCGGCATTCGGGGCCATTGTGTTCCGCCCATTCGATCTCGACCTGGTGCGCATCCTGGGTACTGACCACACTCCAGGTCACCGCAATGCGCCCGTTGGGGTCCGACAGCGCCCCGTACTTCACCGCGTTCGTGACCAGTTCGTGCAGCACCATCCCCAGCGCCAGCGCGGCCTTCGGGCGCAACAACACCCACGGCCCTTCCATGCGCATGACCTGGTGGTCCCGGCTGACGAAGGGGGCAATCGCCGTTTGCAACACCTCACGCAGTTCGATGCTGCTCCATTGCTCGCGCGAAAGGAGTTCGAAGGTGCGCGCCATCGCCTGCAGGCGCCCCTGGAAGGTCTCCAGAAACTGCTCCATCGTGACGTCGGACCGGCCGGTCTGCGCCGCCAGACCGAGCACGATCGCCAGCATGTTCCGAACCCGGTGATTCAGTTCGGCCACCAACAGCCGCTGGTGGGCCTCGGCCTCGACCAGCTGCGTCACATCGACGAAGGTGGCCAGCACGCCTTCGATCGCGCCGCTCTCGGCCCGGTACGGCCAGATGCGGGCCAGGAAGTGTTCCAGCGGCCGCGCGTCCGGCGCCTTGGTCGCGACCTGGCGTTCCGTCGACTCGCCGCTGCGGATCACCCGGTCCAGATCGTTCTGCAATTCCGGGTAATACAGCCGATGAGCGATGTCGGTCAGCCGCCGGCCCACATCGGTTTCAATCAGATGGAAGATTCCGGTCGCGTCCGGGGTGAAGCTGCGAATCATCAACCGCTGGTCGAGGAAGACGGTGGCAATGGGCGTACTTGCAAAAAGATTGCGCATGTCGTCGGTGGCCTGGGCCAGATCGTCGATCTTGGAATGCAGCTCCCGGTTCACCGTCTGCAGTTCCTCGTTGACCGATTGCTGCTCCTCCTTGGCCGTCTCCAATTCCTCGGTCGTCGACTGCATTTCCTCGTTCATCGACACGAGTTCTTCATTCGAGGAGCGCAATTCCTCGAGCGCCGTTTCATATTCCTCGATCACGGCTTGCAGGCGTTCCTTGGTGGTCTGCAATTCGGCTTGCAGGCGCGTGGCCCATTCGCCTTCGGCGTTCGAGACCGCCGCCGTATCGGTGGCTTCGGCGTCGACGGGTTCGCCAATGTCCTCGAACAGCACCAGGAACAACCGTGCCTCGGTTTCGGCCGAAAGAGGCTCGACCGTCAGGTCGAAGGGCTGCGCGCGGCCGTCCAGCCGCACGTGCAGCCCGGGGTATGTCACCGGGCCTCGCGTCTGGCGCACGTCGAACAACGCCGAGGACAACTCGGCCCGGAAGTCCTTGCGCGCCAGAAGGATCAGCTGGCGCGTCGGGGCACCGGTCGGCGACTCCAGGTACTTGCCGGTCCGGCCGGAGTAATGCAGCACGTCCCCAGCGTCGTCGGTCACCACAAAGGCCGGGGCGTAGCGCTCCAGCACCCGGGTTTCCGCCATCCGCCGCAGTCCTTCCTGCGAGGGCTTGGCATGCGCGGGGGCTGCTGTCATC
>PWGH01000036.1 GCA_003555285.1 Thioalkalivibrio sp. | reverse complement strand
TCGCCGGCGGCGACGCGCTATCCCGAACCACCTACCCCTGCACCGTGCTCCTGGACCCGCCGGCCACCAGCGCGGTCAGTACCGAGGAGATCTTCGGCCCGGTGGTCTGTGTCTACCCCTACGACGACCTCGACGCGGCCGTGGCGCGCGCCAACGCCCTGCCCTGGGCCTTCCAGGCTGCGGTCTTCAGCCACGATCTGGACGCCGCGCTGCGCGCTGCCCACGCCCTCGATGCCTCGGCGGTGATGATCAACGAACACACCGCCTTTCGCGTGGACTGGATGCCCTTCGCCGGATTGCGCCAGTCCGGGCTCGGCGTCGGCGGCATTCCCTACACCCTACACGACATGCAGATCCGCAAGATGATCGTAATGGGCTGAGAAAACCTCGCCACCCGACGCAACCTTTGAGTGCCCCTGTAGGAGGCGAGCCCCCTCGGCGACCCGGCTTCGCCCAAAACCATCGCCCAGGGGGCTGGCCTCCTACAAAACCAAGGCCCGTCCCCTGTAGGAGGCGAGCCCCCTCGGCGACCTCCCCGCTCAGGTAAATTCCCCCGCCGTAATGCCACCGTACGGCAGCACCAGGCGAAACGCAGTCCCCGCCGGACCGGTTTCCAACAGCGTCAGATCGCCGTCATGATTCCGGGCCAATTCCCAGGCGATGGCGAGCCCCAGGCCGGCCCCTACACCCCGGGTTGAGGCGTTCTCGGAGACCAGGGGCTTCTCCGAAAACAGGCAACCCTGCACCGCCGGCGGAAGCCCCGGCCCGTCGTCGCGACAATCGATCCGCGTGAGCGACTCCTGCAGGGATCCGGACAGCCGAATGTATGTGCTCCCGGCGGCGATCGCATTACGGATCAGGTTCATCAGGATCCGGAAGACTTGATCAAAGTCGGCATCCAGCGCCACCGTCTCGGCATCGGGGGCCTCCAGGCGTACCCCGGCCACCTCTTCCGGGCCGACCGCGGCATGGAGCTCGATGACCAGATCCCCGAGCGTGAAGCGCTCGCGGCGGGGTCGGCCCTCTCTGGCACTGCCGACCTTCAGCGTCTGCTGACACATCTTCACCGCACGGTCGACCGAACGGGCGATGAGCTCCGCACTCTGGCGGACCAGGGGATCCTTGTGCCGACGCAGCCGATCACTCATCAATCGGGACGACACCATGGTGTTGCGCAGATCGTGCGTGAGCTTGCGGATCGAGCGCCCCAATTCGGCGAGTTCTGCATCGCGGCGGTCATGGATGATGGCCAACACATACGGACGGTCCGCGATATGCACCAGCGTGGCGCGCACCTGAGCCGGCAACAGGCACCCATCCTTGGTCCGGCAGGAGAGATCGTCGGCGATCCAGCGCCCGTGTTGCTGGACCGTGAACAGGAAGGCGTCCAGCCGGGGAATCTCGTGTGGATGGATATCCGCCGGACTCAGGCCACCGAGTTCCTCGGCGCTGTAGCCGAGAAACCGGCACGCGGCCGCGTTCGCGCCGACGATATGCCCCCCCTCGGGGTCGACGAGCAGCGCCGGATCGTACAACTCCTCAAAGAGCTGAACCACGCCGTCGGTGGCGGCTTCGGCTTCGATGGACTCGATGAGGATCATCCGCTGGCCAACCCGGGACACGTCGAAGTTCGCAGGCTACCGCCTGTGTTTCGTTGCGTCCACTACCCCGATCCACGGCGCCCCCATGCCCCTGGCCCGCTCCCGATGACCCCTGTAGGAGGCGAGCCCTCTCGGCGACGCCCTTACGCTGGAATAGATGTCGTGCACGAAGACCGAGGTGGCGATCCGCTCGCCCGCATGCGGGGTGGCGGCGATGACATCGGCACCTGCACCCGGAAGATCGAGTTTCCAGCCACGGACCCCGAAACCGTCCGCCCAACACTCGGCATAGCGCACCGGCACGCGGACGGCGGAGGGCCAATCGGTGCTGTGCATTGCAGCCTCCAGAGGATTGAGGATGGTCGTTCTTGCAGTTTACCGACCGGTCAACTATTGTTCCAGCCCATGGCGACATTAACGATCCATCATCCCTCCCGGACCGCCCTGCTGCAGGCGGCGCGCGAACTCGTGTTCACGCGCAGCGTCGAGAACGTCGGCACCGCCGAGATCTGCCAGCGCGCCGGGGTGCGCAAGGGCAGCCTCTATCATTTCTTCAGCAGCAAGGAGGACTTGGTGCTGGTGATGCTCGAGGATCTGATGCAGGAATTCGAGCATGAGGTGCTGCTGCCCAGCCTGAACGGATCGGGACCCGTCGGGGCGCGCATCGAGGCCTTCGTGCAGGCCATCCACGCCTTCCAGGCCCGGGAGCAACGTCGTTCCGGACACCTGCCCGGCTGCCCCTTCGGCAATGTGATCGTGGAAACCGCCACCTACCATCCCACGCTGCGCCGGGCCGTGAAGGCGCACCTGGAGCGCATCGCCGCGCATTTCGAGCGCACCCTCGGGGCCGCCGTGGAGCGCGGCGAGCTGCCCACGCACACCGACACCCACGCCGACGCCGAACGCTGGCTGGCGTTGATGGAGGGCATTCTGGTGATGGCCAAGGTGGCTCAGGATCCCGACACCATTCTGCGCCTGGGATCCGCGCTGAACGTGCTCCTCGGACTGCCGCAAGGCGCGCCGACCGCGACATCATTTGCAAGAACGACGCCCACGGACACCCCGTCCGGCCCCCCAGACGCCCCACCCGGAGACCTGACATGAGCCACTTTCCCCTGCATGACCGCCAAAGCGCACCACTGGCCACCCCGGCCTTCGATCGCGCCGAGGGCCTCTTCGGCATGGTGCCGAATCTCACCCGCAAGATGGCGACCTCCCCGGCTCTCGCGCAGGCGTACCTGGAGCTGACCGGATTGTTCGAAGGCTGCTCGCTGTCGCCGCAGGAGCGTGGCGTGATTCTGCTGACCGTCAGCCGCTTCCACGGCTGCGACTACTGCATGGCCGCGCACAGCATGACCGGCCGCATGACCGGACTGCCCGACGCGGCCATCGATGCCCTGCGCAACGATCAGGCGCTGGCCGATACCCGCCTGCAGGCACTCCGCCAATTCGTGGTGGCGATGCTGGAGAAACGCGGCTGGGTCGACCCGACGGACCTGGAGGCCTTCCGCGCCGCCGGCTACAACGAGCAACAGGTGCTCGATGTAATCCTCGGAATCGGCCTGAAGACGCTCTCCAACTACACCAACCACGTCGCCCAGACCCCGATCGACGAGGCCTTCGCCCAGGAAACCTGGACCGCCCCAAACCCGGCCGCCCGCCAAGCCTGACCGATGGGCCCGCTACCTTAACCCACCCCGTGCGACTCCGACACCCGTTCCGACACAACTGGAAATGGAGCGGTACGAACTCGAGATCGGCTACAGCTACCGCTTCTGAGCCTTCACCCCGAGGCCCGCATGCCGCGTTGACTCCCAATATGCGGACACTACGTAGCCGCGTAGGTGACCCCTGCGGCTATGGTGGACAGACGAGGCGATGATCGTTCGAAGGCAGCAGCGCCTTCCCGCCGCGAAGATCACCGGCCAACCCGTTGGCCAGATGATTGACCGGACGGTTCACCCGACTGCACAAGGACACGATTGCGATGCCCGAGGTTTCTTTCGCCCTGCTGACCGGCACGCTGGTGGCACTGGCGGTCGCCAGTTTCCTGCTGGCACCCCGAGCGCGCACCGTCGAAGGGTTCTTCTTCGGGACCAGCCCTGCGGGCAGCGCACCCGGCGTCTGGACACTGACCTTTTCCCAGGTCACGACCTGGATCTTCGCCCGATCGCTGCTGAACGCCGGCATCCTCGGCTACTTCTTCGGTATTGCCGGCGCCCTCGCCTACACCGCGTACTACCTCTCGTTCCTGACCGGCGGCTGGATCGTCGACCGGCTGCGCTTCGTGCACGGCGCCCACAACGTCCAGGGCTTCCTGCACGAGCGCTTCGGCCGTATCGGCACCAATAGCTTCAACCTGCTGGTCGGGGTGCGTCTGATCTCCGAGGTCTTCGCGAACTTGCTGGTCGTCGGCATCGTCTTCGGCGCCACCGGCAGCCTGGCCTATACGGTCGCCATTCTGGCCGTGGCCGGCGTCACCCTGGGCTACTCGATGCTGGGCGGCCTGCACGCCTCCTTACGCACCGACGTGTTGCAGTTTGGCGTGTTGACCGCCCTGCTCGCGGTGCTGTTCGTGATGATGCTGCTCGCCCCGGAGTTCGCGCTGGGGGCTATCGTATCCAGCAGTCCGGATCCGATCAGCCCGGGCTGGATCCTGCTGGTCGTGGCCCTGATCCAGGTCCCGAGCTATCCCTTGCACGATCCGGTGATGATGGACCGGGGCTTTCTGGCCGACCGCGCCACCACCCGGGCGAGCTTCCGGCACGCCTTCTGGATTTCCGCGCTGCTGATCCTCGCCTTCGGCCTGCTCGGCATCTTCGCCGGGCTGCACCGCGCCGGCGAGGAAGAACTCCTGGACACCCTGACCCGCCTGCTCGGCCAACCGGCCGCGCTGCTGCTGGGCATCGCGCTGGTCATTTCCGCCGCCTCCACGATGGACTCGGCCTTCGCCAGCACCGCGAAGCTCGCGGTGCTCGACATGCGCCTCGGCCGGCGTTCCAGCGCCGATGGCCGCATCGCGATGGCGCTGTTCGCAGCGGCCGGCCTGCTGATGGTGTTCTTCGGCACCCAGGATCTGTTCGCCGCCGTCGCGGTCAGCGGCACCGCGGCGCTGTTCCTGACCCCGGTGATCGTCTGGAGCATCGCCCTCAACCGCGCAGTGGCGCCGGCGGCCCTCGGCGTTGCGGTCGCGGCCGCACTGCTCGCCGCCGTCCTGTATTTCCTCGAGAGCTCGGGTCACGTCGGCTGGATCGGAGCCTTGACCGGAATCAGCCACAACTACAGCAAGCTGCTGTTGTTGAATGTCATGGCCCTCGCGGTGGGCCTGACGGCGTTCGCCATCGGTGACCGCGGAGCCGTCCACCGACCGACTTGACCGCCCCACACCCAACGTCGAAGACCCGCGCCGTCGAATACACACCGATCGAACCCTTTGCCAAAACTACCCGTTGCTTGAACCCTGCTGGCCAACCCACGTCCATCGAACCCACGGAGAACCTCATGATGCGAACCTTCCTCCCCCTGCTCCTTGGCAGCCTCGTCTTCGTCTCTCCGCTCCAGGCCCAATCCGAAGTGGATGGCCTGGTGGTCCTCCCAAGCGCCCATTCGGCCACCGAGACGATGGATCGGCTCGAGGCCGCGTTGCGCGAGCGGGACATCGGTCATCTGCGCTGGAGCCACCACACCCGGGCGGCCGAGGTCGATATCGCGCTGCGCCCCACCGAGCTGATGCTGTTCGGCAATCCGGCGTTGGGCTCGCATCTGTTCACCAGCCGCCAGAGCGCGGGCATCGACCTGCCGCTGAAGGCCGTGGTGTGGGAGGACACCGACGGACAGGTCTGGTTCGGTTACAACGACCCGTCCTGGATCGCCGAACGCCACGGCATCGACGACCGTGCCGAGATCCTGGAGCGCATGAGCGGCGTGCTGGGGCAACTGAGCACCATCGCCACCGAAGCGGATTCGCCCGACTGAGCGATAAGCCCGACGCCACGATGGGTGCGGCGTCCGGCTCCGGCCGTGCCTGATCAGTCGCTGAATTCCGGGAAGTTCTCCGGTCGGTTCAGGGCCCAGTCGTACGCGATGAACCGGATGCGCTGGGCGCGATGGACCGCATCCTGCACCTCGGCATCACCGTAGGCCTTCAGAAACGCCCGCACCGATCCGCGTTCCTCCACGTAGTCGTCCGCATACCACTCGAACAACTGGGAGAGATACAGCGTGTCGCCCTCGAGGCGAAAGTGGCGTTCGGTCTTCAACGCGCGGCGCGTATTCTCGGTCAGCAGGGCGTCCACGTTTTGCGGCAGGTAGATCTGCTGGCGCAGTGGCGGGCAGCCCACGGAGGCGCAATTCACCGCAAAGTGCACCCGGGCCTCCTTCCAGCCGCGGGACCGAAACGGTTCGCCGAGCAGGATCTCCTTTTCCATCTCACTCAGACTGAACATGCGCCCGCCGATGGCGAAGACGTCCCGTCCGAACACTCGGTAGGGGTTTAGCCAATGCCCATAGTCGCGGACGCTGTCAACCAGGCGACCGGAGCGCGGATTCTCAAGAATGTAGGCCATCATGAAATAGTTATAGGCATTCAACCAGCATGCGATCGATGTTGCCCGTTCATCCAGCGTGGTTCGATCGAAGGCGGCCATGCGACGGTTCTGTTCGTGCAGCAGGGATTGCGTCTCCGGATGCCTCAGTGCGGCCTCATAATCAAAGGCCGAGACCAGTCCCCCGCCCGGCAGATCCCGTTCCAGAAAATAGCGACCCAGGAGGGTCGAGAAGGGTTCGAAGGCTTCTTCCATCAGCCGTTCCGAACGTTCCTCTGCACCCGAGAGCGGCGCAGCCAAAATCAGGAGCGAAGCCGCGAGCACGGTCACCCGATGATACCAAGACATCATAACTCTCCTTGCATTGACCGGGTCTTGATAACCCGGACTGGATGACTCGGTCGCTTGACCGCGGGCGCCGGAAAAAATCCGATGATCCGAGCGTTTGCGCGACCTTGACACCAGTCTGACCGACCCCAGCACCGAGGACAGTCGTGGCATTTACCTACTCGATAGTGCATCCATCAGCACTTCCTAGGTGATTATGCGTATGCTGCCGTCGTCCAGCGTGGTGCAGCATCGGTGTAACCTATCACGCAAGAGGTAACACGATGATGCACACCCGTTCCTGGACGGTCCGTACGCCACGCCTGCTCGTGGCCATCCTGGCAGTGCTGCTCAGTGCCGGGCTTCACGCCGCCAGCATTCCAGCGCCGAAGATCATCGGAGTGCTGATGTATGCGGATTGGTGCCCCAGCTGCAAGATCCTGGATCCGAAGCTTCAAGCGGTGCAACCGGAGTTCGCCCAAAGCGAAATCCTGTTCCTGCGTTTCGATTTCACGGATGCGGGAACCACCTACCAGTCGAGCCTGCTGGCGCAGTCCCTCGGCCTGAGTGAACTCTATGAGCGAAACGGAGGCCGGACCGGGTACATGGTGCTGGTCGATCGGGCGACCGGTCGGGTGATCACCCGAATCACGAAGGACCACTCGGAGCCGGAGATCCAACTCATGTTCG
>PWGH01000211.1 GCA_003555285.1 Thioalkalivibrio sp. | reverse complement strand
GCGGTCGCCCGCTCCCAGATCCCCTGAATCCGGCTCTCCCCCCCCAGTGCCTTCAGGGTCTCGGCCCCGCTCAGACTCTCGACCAGCGTCGAGTTGCGCTGCGCCGCCACGCGGTAGGTGGTCTCGGCCAGCGCATGCAACTTGCGATGAATGGTTGCGGCGTAGATCAGCAGCACCAAGGCACCGATCACCACCGGAATCGCCAGCGGCCAGGCGATCAGGGCAATGATCGCGATGAACATGATCGCAAAGGGCAGGTCGACGAAGGAAACGATGGTGGACGAGGAAATGAAGCCGCGCACGGACTCGAAGGCACCCAGGTTCGATGCAAAGGAACCCACCGAGGCGGGGCGATGCTCCATGCGCAGGCCCAGCACCCGTTCCATGATCGACGCCGAGAGCTTCACATCCGCGCGCATCGCCGCCTTATCGACGAAATGGCTGCGCATGGGGCGCAGGATGAGGTCCGCGACCAATACGAAGAGCACGGCCGCGGCAAACACGAAGAGCGTCTCCGTGGCGTGGTTGGGAACCACCCGGTCATAGACGTTCAACACGAACAGCGGCATCGCCAGCGCGAAGAGGTTGATCATCACCGCGGCGATCAGCACATCCCGATACAGCGGCCGGTTTTCCTTGATCACCCGCCAGAACCAATGCCCCTGGCGCTCCTTGGAGACGCGCGGGGTCCGGGAATCCATGCGGAACTCGGGCCGCACGTAGATCGCGCGCCCGGCGTAGCGCGCCTTGAGGTCCGCCAGCGGGACCTCGATCGCGGCATCCCCAAGTTCCGGGTCGATCACGCGGGCGACGGTCTTGTTTTCGTTCCAGCCCACCAGCAACCAGGCGTCGTGACCCTCGAGCAACAGGATGGCCGGCAACAATTCGGCCTTCAGGGCGCGCGGATCGCGGCTGACGATACGAGTGGTCATGCCGGCGCGCTGGGCCGCCCGACCGACCAATGAAGGAATCAACCGACCGCCCTCCACCGGGAGTCCGGCCACTGCGGCGTCGTGGGTCAGATTCGAGCCATGGGATCTCGCAATCAGGATCAGGCAGTCGAGCAGGGGATCCGGAGTTACGGCGCGGTCGGGAGACGCGCGCGGTGGCGGCGGGTCATCGGCTGTCTTCGGTGCAGCCGGCTCTGGTAGGGCTTGACGATTCTTCGCGGAAACCGCATCCGTCTCGTTCTCATCCTGCAGGGATCCATCTTTATGTGCTGACTCGACCACTCGTCCACCTGCTCCTTGGATCACGGATTATCCTGGCGGTAACGGGCCGCATAAGCAAGACTCAGGTTCTCTCCTCTCGATTTTTTACTTCACCGAAACGGCGACATCGGCATCAGGCTCTCAGGCCGGGTGAACCGGTTGATGTCGACGGACATGCGGCCCATCGTGCCGGTCATCGTGGCCATCGAATGATTCATGTGCGACATCGAGCCGTTCATGGTGTCGATATGGCCGGCCATGTTCTCGATATTCACCGCCAACCCGCCCATGTTGTTGCTCATGCTGCGAACGTCCTGCGCCATGAACTCCATGCCGACACGAACCCGGCTGAAGTCGTCCGACATGCCCGCCTGGCCTTCGACCATGCTATCGGCCATCACCGCCATGCGCCCGCTCATGTAACTCATGTCCCGGGCCATGGTCGACACATCCTGACCCATTTGCGTGACCGCCTGGGTCATCGTGCTCATGTCGCGGCCCATGTTGAGCATGAACAGGCCCATGCCAAATGCGGCCACGATGGCCGCGACCAGCACGGCCGTCATGCCAGCCTTGCGTGCCGCCTCGCGCGCCCGAACCTCGGGCGTCACTCCGGTATTCACCTCGGACATCCTGCTGCCTCCTTAGGAAACCACGCTGCCTTTGCTTCGCCCCCCCGGACGAGGACGACGTCATCGCGATGGTAACGGTCCCAGGCGCTGCCGGAGACGGAAACCTAGCAGAGTGTAGTGCAGTTTGCCGTCTCCGGACGCGGCGCCGGGCCACCGCTCTGGGCCGCCTCCCAGCACCGTCAACGGCACAACGAATCGGCCAGCGGAGGACCAAAGCCCGGGGGGGGATCAACGTGCCGAAGGATCAGCGCCTGGAGGATCAACCATGCGTGGAGAGCTGATGCAGCGCATCCAGCGCGCACAAGGCGATCGGATGAGCGGGCGCGGTCAGGCGAGGATGGCTGCCGAACTGGAAGCTGACCAGGTCGTGCACGCTCAGACGCGCCTGGATCGCAATCCCGATCGCATTGAGCACCTCGGCCGTGGTGGCCCCGCCGACGATCTGGCCGCCGAGCAGCAGGCCGCTGCGACTGAAGATCAGGGCACTGGTCATCATTCGGGTGCCCGGCATGCTCGGCGGATGATGATCGGGCACCTCGATTCGGCCGACCACCACGCTCAGGCCCTCGGCCCGGGCCGCCGCGGCCGTCATGCCGGCGCAGCCGAAGGCCAGGTCACCGATCATGCTGGCGTAGATCGCGATGGTACCGGCGTTGTAGCGCTCGTTGCGCAGGCCGAAGAGGTTCATGCCTGCAGTGCGTCCCTCGGCCGCCGCGGTGGAGGCGAGCAGCGAGTGCGCCGAGCGGCGCAGCAGCACGTCCTGCTTGAAGGCGCAGTCGCCCACCGCGAAGATCGCCGGATCCTCGCGGGTGCGCTGAAAGGCATCGACCCAGATGCCACCGCCGCGCGCCATGGTCAGGTCCAGGGCTTCGGCCAGCACGACATTGCGCCGATCGCCGATCGCCACCAGAACGCCATCGGCCTCGACCTGCTCGCCATTGGCCAGGCGCACGGACTGTACTGGCCCGTTCTCACCCTCGCCCTCGAGCGCCGTCACGCCGGACCCGGTATGGATGTCCACGCCGCGGGCGCGCAGGGCCTTTTCGACCAGGACCGAAACCTCCTGATCGAAGTTGCGCAACAGCAGGTGCGGCAATTGCTCCACCACGGTCACTGCGACGCCGCCCTTGTGGACCTCATCGGCGAATTCCACGCCGATGAAACCGCCGCCGACCACCGCCAGGCGCTGAACCCCGGGGATCAACTCCTCGAACAGGTACTCGAGGTGTTCGTAGTCCTTGCGGATGGCGAACACGCCGGGGCGGGTGACGCCGGGAATCGGCGGCAGGTAGGGCTCGGTTCCGGTGGCCAGCACCAGGCGCTGCCAGTGCACCAGCACGCCGGAGGCGGTGCGGGCCGTGCGCGCCTCGCGGTCGATCGACAGCACCGAATCGACCAGGATCTCGCCGCCCAGCGCCCGGAACGGCGCATTGCTCAGCAGGTCGTGATCGACGCCCTTCAGGGTGCCGAAGATATACGGAATGCCGCAAGGCACCACCGGTTCGTCTTCGCGGCGGATCAGCAGGATCTTGCGGCCGGGCCAGACCTGGGCCGCAGTGATCGCGGCGCTCATGCCACCGGGGCCACCCCCGATGATCAGGGCATCCACCATGCGTTCTTCGATGATCGGGGACTGCGTGTTCATGCCGTGTTTCCTTGATGACTGACTGAATGGGTATGGCGATCGGCGGTTGCGGCCACCGCGGGGGTGAGCAAGCAACTTCTGGGCCCTGATATTCCGGGGGTGCCCTGGGCGGCGCGCGGCCCCGCGCTCGGAGACCGGCTCGCACGCACACGGGGAATCGGACACACTGGCGCCGTTTCGAACCGGACCCATTGGGTCCAAGACGCCTCCGCGAGGCCTGCCATTGTGGACCTGTTCTGGCAATACGTGCTGGTCTTTCTTGCCGCCGCGACCCCGTGGCTGGAGATCGTGATCGTGATTCCGGTGGCCATCGGGCTGGGGCTCGCTCCGATTCCGGTCACGCTGCTGAGCTTTTTGGGCAACGCACTGCCGGTGTTCGGCATTGTCGCGCTGTTCCGCGCCTGGGAGCGGCGCCGGGGTCCGATCCGGCGGCGTTGGGGCCCGCGCGCGCAGCGCGTCTGGGACCGCTACGGCCTGCCGGGTATTGCGCTGGCCGGCCCGGCCGTGACCGGCATCCACCTGGCCGCCGTGATGGCCCTGGCCCTGCACGCCGACCGTCGACGCACCGCCGTGTGGATGACGCTGAGCCTCGGCCTCTGGTCGGTGATCACCCTCGCGGCCAGCCTGGTCGGCCTCGAGGGCCTTCGATGGCTCTTCGGGAAACACTGAGCTACGCTCTTCATAGAGACCCGACACGCACCGGCTGCCGCACGCAACCCTTGGCGTGCCGGTTGCAAACGCATTCCCATGAACACGGCAAAGGCCCTATTTCCCAGGACCGGCGGCACTACCGGTGCAGGCACTGCGCCAGCATGGTGCGACCCGCACCACAAGCGATCATCACAGCGCCGATGCGCTTGGCGGCAGCGCCATCCGGCCTGCCCGGCCCACCGTCTGCAGCCAGGCGGGCGAGCAAGATGCCACAGCGCCAATCCCATTGCGCACGCCCGTCTCCTTAAAGGCTCCAACGTCGTTCCGATCTTCCACCATCTCCGAGGTACACCATGGTTCAGACACACACGAATAACCCCGAGCTGCGCAGCTGGGTCGATGAAATCGCCACCCTCTGCGAGCCGGATACCATTCGCTGGTGCGACGGCTCCCAGCAGGAATACGACGAAATGACCGCGCTGCTCGTCGAGGCCGGCACCTTCCGCGCACTGGATCCGGAAAAGTGGCCGAACTGCTTCGCCGCCCGCAGCGATCCGAGCGACGTCGCCCGGGTCGAGGACCGCACCTACGTCTGCAGCGTGAACCGCAAGGATTCCGGCCCGACCAACAACTGGGTCGAGCCCCGCCAGATGAAGAAGACCCTGAACGGGCTGTTTCAGGGCTGCATGCGCGGGCGCACGATGTATGTGATCCCGTTCAGCATGGGTCCGCTCGGTTCCCCGATCGCCCAGATCGGCGTGGAGATCACCGACTCCCCGTATGTGGTCGTGAACATGCGCATCATGACGCGCATGGGCAGCGCGGTCCTCGACGTGCTCGGCGACGGTTCCTTCGTGAAGTGCCTGCACAGCGTCGGCGCGCCGCTCGAGAAGGGGCAGCCGGACGTGTCCTGGCCGTGCAACCCGGCGACCAAATACATCGTGCACTACCCGGAGGAGAAGAGCATCGTCTCCTACGGCAGCGGCTACGGCGGCAACGCGCTGCTCGGCAAGAAGTGCTTTGCGCTGCGCATCGCCTCGACGATGGCGCGCAACGAGGGCTGGCTGGCCGAGCACATGCTGATCCTGGGCGCGGAGTCCCCGGAGGGCGTGCGCACCTACATCGCCGCCGCCTTCCCGAGCGCCTGCGGCAAGACCAACCTCGCGATGCTGGTCCCGCCCGAACCCTTCGTGAAGGAAGGCTGGAAGATCACCACCGTCGGCGACGACATCGCCTGGCTGAAGCCCAACCCGGACGGACGGTTGCACGCGATCAACCCGGAAGCGGGCTACTTCGGTGTGGCGCCGGGCACCAACGAGTACACCAACCCGAACGCGATGGCGACCATCCGCAGCAACAGCATCTTCACCAACGTCGCCCAGACCGACGACGGCGACATCTGGTGGGAGGGCATGACCAAAGAACCGCCGCCGGGGCTGACCGACTGGCGCGGCCAACCCTGGGATCCGAACAGCGGCAAGCCGGCGGCCCACCCGAATGCGCGCTTCACCGCACCGGCGGCACAATGCCCGTCGATCGACCCGGCGTGGGAGGATCCGGCCGGGGTGCCGATCCACGCGCTGATCTTCGGCGGCCGCCGCAGCACCACCGTGCAGCTGGTGGTGCAGGCCTTCAACTGGAACTTCGGCGTGTACATGGCCGCGACCATGGGCTCCGAAACCACCGCCGCGGCCTTCGGCGAACAGGGCAAGGTTCGCCGCGACCCCTTCGCGATGCTGCCCTTCTGCGGCTACCACATGGGCGATTACTTCAATCACTGGCTGCAGATCGGCCGCGAACTCGCGCACCCGCCGAAGGTCTTCGGGGTGAACTGGTTCCGCCGCGACGAGGAAGGCCAGTTCCTGTGGCCGGGATTCGGCGAGAACATGCGCGTGCTGAAGTGGGTGATCGACCGGGTCCACGGCCACCGCCCGGCGATGGAGAGCGCGCTCGGCCGGATGCCGAAGTACGAGGACATCGACTGGCGCGGCCTCGAGGACTTCTCGCGCGAGGACTTCAACCGCCTGATGACCATCGACCGCGAGATCTGGAAGCAGGAGGTGCATTCCCAGGACGAACTCTTCTCGCAGCTCTACGACAAGCTGCCCAAGGAGTTCATCTTCATGCGCGAGCTGCTGCTGTCCAGCCTCTGGCGCTCCCCCGAACACTGGGGCCTCGCCGCCGAACGCACCTGACCCGACCCCGGGGTGCCCAAAGCGCACGCGGCACCCCCGGGGTCCGTGCCCCAACCGTGCGGGGAACGGGTTCTTGGTCCGGATTCGTGCAGGGCGCAGCCGGGAAGGTCCGTAACGCTCCGGCGGGTGTCGACAGCAGGGAGGCTGTCGTCAAGCCTACAGGGACGTATTCACGGCGTCCCGGCGGAGCGTTGCGGGCCTTCCCGGCGGTGGTTTGGCCACCGCCCGGGCGGAGAGCAATGGTGGAGCGCTTGCGTGTTCGGGGCGCATCTGCTACCTTTCGTCGCCTTTCATCCAGGCCGAACCCCCTACTGGAGTTTCCGATGACCCGAGTCTGCCAGGTCACGGGCAAGCGCCCGATTACGGGAAACAATGTTTCCCACGCCAATAACAAAACGCGCCGGCGCTTCCTGCCGAACCTGCACTCGCACCGCTTCTGGGTGGAAGGCGAGGGGCGGTTCGTTCGTCTGCGCCTGAGCAGCAAGGGGATGCGCGTGATCGACAAGCGCGGTATCGACGTCGTGCTGGCCGAAATGCGCGCCCGCGGCGAAAAGGTCTAACGGAGAACAACCATGGCCAAAGGCGTACGCGACAAGATTCGACTGGTGTCCAGTGCTGGCACCGGTCACTTCTACACCACTTCGAAGAACAAGCGGAACATGCCCGAGAAGATGCAGATCAAGAAGTTTGATCCCGTCGTCCGGCAGCATGTGATGTACAAGGAAGCCAAGATCAAATAGCACGGGCATTCCGAGCACGGGATGTTCCTCGAAGGCCCGGCATCGTCCGGGCCTTGGTTGTTTG
Organism: Thioalkalivibrio sp.; assembly: GCA_003555285.1. Next base: position 19,447 of record PWGH01000211.1, on the reverse strand, counting down.
GCGCTGGTTGTTTGGCACTCGGTCGCCCCGCCAGACCGATGCATCCACACCGACGAACACGGATCTGCTCCGGATCCGCGGAGTAGATACCGGCCATGGCATTGCCGCTGAAAACCCGATTGCTGCCGGCCGGCACCCCTTCGGCGGACCGCAATGCCTGCCTGCGGGTCTGCGCCGACCAACCCTCGCCCGGGATCCGGCTGAGCGATACCTGCCTGACGATTACTCCCGGCCTCGAATCCACCGTCCTGCCGGGGGCCCTCGAGGAATGGCACGTGCCAGGACCCGGTCAGTCCACACGGCGCGGGTCGCTGCACCTGTTGGAGCATCCCGAGATCCTGTTCGCCGCCTGGCACCGGCCCGAAGCCGACGGCACGGTGGATCACCCGTTGATCGACGACACGGAGGCGGCCTATCGGGATCTGTTCGGCGCCATTCGCGCACGCGGCTTTGCCTACCCGATCCGGATCTGGAACTACTTCAGCCGGATTCACGCGGACGAAGACGGCGTCGAGCGTTACCAGGCCTTCTGCATCGGCCGGGCCCGCGCGCTGGAGGCCCTCGGAATCGCCGAGGACGGCATGCCCGCCGCCACGGCCATCGGCACGCGATCCGCGGGCCTGTTCGTGTACCTGATCGCCGCGCGCGAGCCCGGCCGAGCGATCGAGAACCCGCGCCAGGTCAGCGCCTATCATTACCCCGAGCGTTACAGCCCGGAGCGGCCGGCCTTCGCCCGCGCCACCCGTATCGAGACCGACCGCGGGTCGCAGCTGCTGCTGTCCGGCACCGCCAGCATCACCGGCCACGAGAGCCGGCACCTGGGGGATTGCGCCGCCCAGACCCGGGAGATCCTCGCGAACCTCGATGCGCTGCACACCACCGCTGGCGATGACGTGCCACCCGTGGCCTGGCTGCGCATCTATCTGCGTCGCCCCGAGGATCAGGCCAAGGTTGCGGCGATCCTGGCGGCGCATTACCCCCAGGCGCCTGCCCTGCACTGGGTGCACGGTGAGGTCTGTCGCCGCGAGCTCCTGGTCGAGATCGAGGGTGTGCATGCCAACGTGGCCTGACGTCGAGACCGAGGGCAGGCATGGCAAAGGGGTCTAACGCCGCGATCGAGGGTGGGCATGCCGGAGCTGCCTGAAGTCGAGACCACTCGAAGCGGTCTGGAGCCGCATCTTTGCGGGCGCACGATCGTCAGCCTGCAGTTGCGCGACGCACGGTTGCGCTGGCCGGTGCCGGCCGAACTGCCTGGGCTCCTCGCAGGACGCCGCGTCCTCTCGCTGACACGGCGCGCCAAATACCTGCTGCTCGAGACCGACGGTGTCGGTCTGCTGCTGCACCTGGGCATGTCCGGCAGCCTGCGCCACTGCCCCGCCGGCACCCCGCTGCGCACGCACGACCACCTGATCTTCACCCTCGATGACGGCTTCCAGCTACGGCTGCACGACCCGCGCCGCTTCGGCTGCTGCCTGCCGCTGCCGGAGGCCCCGGCGGTCCACCGTCTGCTCGCCGCGCTCGGTCCGGAGCCCCTGGAGGCGGCCTTCGATGCCGAACGCCTGCACCGGATGAGCCGCGGGCGCCGCGCGGCGGTAAAGGCGTTCATCATGGATCAGCAGGTGGTCGTCGGCGTCGGGAACATCTACGCCAGCGAGGCCTTGTTCCTCGCCGGCATCCGCCCCGGCCGTGCCGCCGGGCGCGTCTCCCGGGCCGAGTACCGAGCGCTGGCCCAGCACATCCGCGATGTATTGCAGGCCGCAATCACGCAAGGCGGGACCACCCTGCGCGACTTCGTGCGCGAGGACGGCAGCCACGGCTACTTTCGCCAATACCTGCGCGTCTACGGTCGCGTGGGATCGCCCTGCCCGACCTGCGCCACCCTGATCCGCAGCCGTCGCATCGGCAACCGTGCCAGCGCCTATTGCCCCGCCTGCCAACGCTAGGGTCGGCCCCAATGCGGTATCGCCCGCATCAGGCGCTTTTTGCGAGCTCTTCGGCCAGCAGGCGGGCGTTGCGCACGCAATCGTTCATCGCGATGCCGCGGTAGGCGTTGCCGCCCAGGTGCAGGCCGGGATAGCGCTCGATCTGCGCGAAGAGGGTGTCGACCGCCGCGATATGGCCGACCCGATAGGACGGAATACCCCGGTCCCAACGCTGCACGAAGTGCACATCCGGATCCTGGTCCACGCCCATGGTTTGATGCACCCCCTTGCGGGCGGTGGCGATCAGGCCGGCTTCGTCCTGCTGCACCAGCTCGGGACTGCGCTGCCCGCCGATCATCACCCGCACGCTCTTGGCACCCGCCGGCGCCCGGTCCGCAAAGATGCTGCTGTCCCAGAGTACGCCGAGGATCGGCAGCCCGGCGCCGGTGGTGGTCAGCAGGCCGAAGCCGTCCAGCGGGTGATCGAGGGCATTCCAGCCCAGGCCGACCACGGCCACCGGTGAATACTCGATGGCCTCCAGGCGCCGGGCCACGTCGGCATCCAGGCCGCGGAGCATGCCGGCCGCCGCATGCGCCTGAGTGCTGATCACCACCTGGTCGAAGTGCCCCGCAAAATCGCCGGCATGAACCCGATACCCGGCGTCCTCGCGCACCACCTGCTCGACCGGCTGGCCGAGGTGCCATTCGGCCCCGACCTTCTGACCCAGGTGCTCGATGAAACGGCCGACACCGCCCCGGAAGCTCATCAGAATACCGCCCGGCCCGGCCTGCTTCTTGCGCCGCGCGAGCATGCCCTTGAACAGCCCGCCGTGTTCCTGTTCCAGCCGCGCCACCAGCGGAAACGCCGCCTGCACCGAGACCCGATCGGGGGTGGTCGCATAAATCCCGGCCGTCATCGCGTCCAGGAACACGTCGGTGAAGGCCTTGCCCAGGCGCCGGTAGCCGAAGTCTTGCAGGGACTCCTCCGCCCCGTCCCGACGCGGTCGCACGAAGAGCTCGCCGGCGAGCCGCAGCTTCGCCCCGAAGCCCACCAAGGGCGTGCCCAGGAAGCTGCCCGGCGACTCGGGCAACCGGTGCAGGCGATCGGTAAAGATGTAGCGCTTGCGGGCCGCATCGGAACTCGGCAGCAGCAAGGCCTCGGCATCCGCGTCCTTCACCAATTGCAGGCTGTCGGGCTTGTTGGTCAGAAAGCCGTTGCCGCCGGCCTCGAAGCGAAAGCCATCCAGCGTGTCGGTGCGCATGGTGCCGCCCGGAATCGGCTCGGCATCGAAGACATGGATTTCTCGCTCCGGATCAGCCTGTCGAAGGTAAAAGGCGGTGGTCAGGCCGCTGATACCGGCGCCGATGATGGCTGTACGCATGATAAATTCCTTGATCGCAACGGATAGCGGAGCAGAAACTCGAATTCTGGAGCACTGCCGCCGCATTATCCAGAATCCACACCCCTGATTCGGGACGCCGCTGACCGGCGTCGGGGCTGAACAATCCCGGCCACATGCGTATCCTGTATTCTTTGGGCCGCACGTCGCATCAGGCGCAATGGGGAGCGCAATGGCAGAACCACGGCAGGCAGCAGGTCGGCAGACAGCGGGCCGGCTTTCGATGATCAGTGCCTATGGGGTGCGGCTCGTGCTGTTGCTGGTGATCTGGTGGATCCTGAGCGGCAGCACCGAAGACTGGTGGTTCGGCCTGCCCTTGGCCGCCGCCGCGGCCGCCCTGAGCCTGTGGCTGACACCACCGGCCACCTACCGCCTGCGGCTGAGTCGTCTGCCGCGCTTTGCCGGCTTCTTCCTCGGGCAGTCGTTGCTGGCGGGCTGGGACGTCGCGCGCCGCACCCTCAGCCCGCGGCTTCCGCTGCGCCCGGAGCTTCTGAGCCTGCCGCTCGGCCTGCCCGCCGGCGCCCCGACCTGGTGGCTGATGCTCACCATCAGCCTGCTGCCGGGCACGCTGAGCGTACGCCTGGATCGGCACCGGATGCTGGAGGTGCACTGCCTGGACGCCGGCCTCGATGTCGCCGGCAGCGTCCAGACCACCGAACGCCACATCGCGCGCCTGTTCGGCGTGCGCGTCGATGCGCTGCAGAGCGGGGCGCCGACATGACCTGGGTCCTCGAGACGGTCGCCCTGCTGCTGCTGGTCGCGCTGGTCCTGGGGCTGGTGCGCATCTGGCGCGGCCCGACGATCGCCGATCGCATGCTGGCCGCCCAGCTCTTCGGCACCACCGGGGTCGGCCTGTTGCTGGTGCTGGCCGAACTGCAGCAGATCGCCGCGCTGCGCGACGTGGCCCTGGTGCTGGCGCTGTTGGCGGTGATGGCGGTGCTGGCCTTCGTCGCCCGCGTCTGGCGGGAAGACCCGACGCGGCCGCCCCGGGGCCCGCGATGACGCTGATCGAGTTCATTCAGGCGCTGCTGCTGCTCAGTGGTGTGGCGTTTTTCCTCGTCGGCACCCTCGGCATCCTGCGCTTTCCGGACGTCTACACTCGCGTGCACGCGCTCACCAAGGCCGACAACCTCGGCCTCGGCCTGATCGTGTTCGGGCTGCTGCTGGGCGCAGAGTCGGTACCGGTGGCCCTGAAGCTGCTGCTGATCTGGGGGCTCGCGCTGGTCGCCAGCGCCACCGCCGGCTACCTGGTCGCGCGGGCGGCGCGGCGGCGCGGCGTCCCCGCCTGGAAGGCCCGCGCCTGGGAGGACGACTGATGCCCTGGCTGGACCTGTTGCTCGGCCTGACGCTGGTGGTCACCGGCGGGCTCGCGCTCGGCGCCCAGGACCTCTTTCGTGCGGTGATCATGTTCATCGTCTTCGGCCTGCTGATGGCGCTCGCCTGGGTCCGCCTGCAGGCCCCGGACATCGCGCTGGCCGAGGCGGCGATCGGCGCCGGCCTTACCGGCGTGCTGCTGCTCGATACCCTGGGCTACCTGCGCCGCCCCTTCGGCAGCCGCACCGATCACCCGGGCACCGAAGAATGACGCCGCGCACCGCAGCGGCCGGCGTGTTGTCCCTGGGCGTGACCGCCGCCCTCGGCTGGGCGGTGCTGGCACGCACGCTACCGCCGGAGAACCTGCCGGAGCGGGTCGCGGCGGCGATGCCCGACAGCGGCGTTACGCATCCGATCACCGCGGTGCTGCTGAACTTTCGCAGCTACGACACCCTGCTCGAGATCGCGGTGCTGCTGCTGGCCGTGGTCGTGGCCCTGGCGCTGCGCGAGGCCCAGCCGGACCAGCCCGAGGCGATGGGGCTCGATAATCCGCTGCTGCGCGCGGTGATGGCCTGGCTGTTGCCGCTGATCCTGATCGTCGCCGGCTTCCTGCTCTGGGCCGGATCCTATCAGCCCGGCGGGGCCTTCCAGGCCGGCGCGGTGCTGGCGGCGGCCGGCGTGCTGCTGCGTCTGGCCGGCGTACGGACCGCCTGGCTGGACAACCCGATCCTGATGCGCGCGGGACTCGCCCTCGGCCTGCTGACCTTCCTCGCGATCGGCCTGCTGGTGATGATTCCGGGGGTCCCGTTCCTGACCTACCCGGTCGAATACGCGGGCACGTTGATCCTGGCGATCGAATTCACACTGACGCTCTCGATCGGCCTGACGCTGATCAGCCTGTTCCGGCTGACGCCGCCCTATGCCGACGACCCGGACGACACCCGCAGCCCGGGGGCCCCACGCGAATGAGCGGAGCCCTCGTCTTCGCCGCGTCCGGCGTGGTGCTGTTCGGGTTGGGGCTGTTCGGCTTCATCGTGCACCGGCATCTGCTGCGGCGCCTGCTGGCGTTCAACATCATGGGCAGCGGGTCGTTCCTGGTGCTGGTCGGCCTCGCGCAGGACGGCCGCGGCGTCGACCCCGTCCCGCACGCGATGGTGATCACCGGCATCGTCGTCGCGGTCGCCTCCACCGCGCTCGCGCTGGTGGTGTTCCGACGCTGGTACCGGGCCTCCGGGCGCACGGACCTCCCGGAGGACACGTGATCGGTCTGTGGTCCATCCCCTTGCTGTTCGCGCTGCCGCTGGCCCTCGGGATCCTGACCCTGCTGGTCGCGCCGGCCTGGCGGGTGCGCCTGAGCCTGCTCGGGTTGATCCCGCTGATCGTCGCAAGCGTCGCGGTCGCCGCCGGCCTGGTTCTCGATGGCCCGCAGGTCTACGCGCTGGGCGACTGGGACGCGCCGCTCGGCATCAACCTGATGGTCGATGGCCTGGCGGTGGGGATGATCCTGCTGACGACGCTGGTCGCGAGTCTCTGTGCGCTGTACGCGGCGGTCTACCTGCGCGACCTGCCCGCCTCGAGCAGCTTCTTCTGGCCGCTGTTGTGGTTCCTCTGGGCCGGCATGAACGGGATCTGGCTGGCCGAGGACATCTTCAACCTGTACGTCGGCCTCGAGGTGATGGGGCTGGCCGCGGTCGGCATGGTCGCGCTGCGGGCGACGCCGCCGGCGCTGGCCGCCGCAATGCGCTACCTGCTCGCCGCACTGCTCGGCTCGCTCGCCTACCTGCTCGGGGTGGCGCTGCTCTACGCCAACTACGGCACGCTGTCGATGGCCGGGCTGCACGAAGTCGCGACACCCCAGGTCACCACCCACGTCGCGCTGGCGCTGGTGATCCTCGGCCTGCTGCTGAAGACCGCGTTGTTTCCGCTCCACGCCTGGCTGCCGCCCGCGCACGGCGGCGCGCTGACCCCGGTCAGCGCCTTGCTCTCGGCGCTGGTGATCAAGGCCTCGTTCTATATCCTGCTGCGCTTCTGGATCACGCTGGGACCCGAGGTCACGCCGCTGTTCACCGCGCAGCTGCTCGGTGCGCTCGGCGCCGGCGCCGTCTTCTACGGCGGCTGGATGGCCTGGCGCCAGGAGCACCTGAAGCAGCTGGTCGCCTACTCGACGGTGGCCCAGATCGGCTACCTGTTCCTGTTCTTTCCGCTGGTCACCGGCACCAGCCCGGAGGCCGCGCGGCTGGCGTGGGACGGCACGCTGATGATGCTGATCGCCCACGCGCTGGCGAAGGCGGCGCTGTTCCTCAGCGCCGGCAACCTGATCCTGGCGATCGGCAGCCCGCAGATCAGCCACATGGTCGGCGTCAGCCGCTTCCGACCGCTGTCGCTGTTCAGCTTCGGGCTGGCCGGCGTCAGCCTGATGGGGCTGCCGCCGAGCGGCGGCTTCACCGCCAAATGGCTGCTGCTGCACAGCGCGATCCTGAGCGGGCAATGGTGGTGGCTGGTCGTGCTGCTGATCGGCGGATTGCTCAGCGCGGCGTACATTTTCAAGGTTTTTCGCGTGTCCTTCCGTGAGGGGCCGCAGACCGACTACCTGGCCACACCGCCGCGCGTACTGGACGTGACCGCGATGGTCCTGGCGCTCGGTGCGATCCTGATCGGCCTGACGGCCTATCAGCCGCTGCACTGGCTGCGCCTGGGCAGCCCCTTCGGAGCCGGTTGATGGACGCCAACGCCCTGATCCTGCTCGGCACCCTCGCCACCTCGCTGGTTTCGGCGGGGGTGATCTTTCTGCTCGCCGAATCGCGACACACCGTGCGCAGCATCTTCAACCTCGCGGCGGCGCTGCTGAAGGTGATCCTGGTCGGGTGGATGATCTGGGGGGTGTACAACGCGCTGGAATACGAGGTGCGCTTCACCATCATCGAGGGCGTGGACTTCATCCTGCGCGCCGATGCGCTGGGGATGATGTTCGTCGGGCTGTCCTCGGTGCTGTGGCTGTTCACGACCGTCTACGCGATCGGCTATCTGGAGGGCGCGCCCAACCGCAGCCGCTTCTTCGGCTTCTTCAGCCTGTGCGTGGCGAGCACGGTCGGCATCGCGCTCGCCGGGAACCTGTTCACCTTCCTGCTGTTCTACGAACTGCTGACGCTGTCGACCTACCCGCTGGTGGTGCATCGCGGTACGCGCGAATCGCTGCGCGCCGGGCGAATCTACCTCTTCTACACCCTCGGCGGCGGGGCGTTGCTGCTGCTCGGCGTGGTGGCGCTGCACGTGCTGGTCGGCGACACCGAGTTCCGGCCCGGCGGCGTGCTCGATCACCTCGACCCGACGCTCTACCCGCTGCTGGTCGGCATCTTCGCAATCATGATCATCGGCTTGGGGGTCAAGGCCGCGCTGGTGCCGCTGCACGTCTGGCTGCCACTCGCGATGGTTGCACCGGCCCCGGTCAGCGCGCTGCTGCATGCGGTGGCCGTGGTCAAGGCCGGCGCCTTCGGGATCGCCCGGGTGGTCTACGACGTCTACGGGATCGAGTTCACCTTCTCGCTCGGTCTGCTCACGCCGCTCGCGATCGCGGCGTCGATCACCATTCTTTATGCCTCGCTGCGCGCGCTGATGCAGGCCGACCTGAAGAAACGCCTGGCCTTCTCGACGGTCAGCCAGGTCTCCTACATCATCCTCGGGATCAGCCTGTTCGGGCCGGTGGGCACGCTCGGGGGGCTGGTGCATCTGCTGCACCAGGGTCTGATGAAGATCACGCTGTTCTTCTGCGCCGGCAACTATGCCGAGACCCTGGGCATCCACAAGATCCACGAACTCGACGGCGCCGGCTGGCGCATGCCCGCAACCAGTGTCGCCTTCACGCTCGGGGCCTTCGGCATGATCGGGGTGCCGCCGATGGCCGGTTTCATCAGCAAGTGGTACCTGGGCATCGGGGCCTTGGAGGCCGGCATGAACTGGGTGCTCGCCGTGCTGATCATCAGCAGCCTGCTCAACGCCGCCTACTTCCTGCCGATCCTGTATCGCCTCTGGTTCGGCACCCGCGAGCGGCCCTGGTGCGAGGAACGCGCCCGCGGCCGCTACGAGACCTCGATGTGGCTGTTGCTGCCGACACTCGCCACCGCGGCCTTCGCGCTGAGCGCGGGTCTGCTCGCCGGGATGCCCTTCAGTCCGCTGTACTGGGCCGAACTGATCGTCACCCGGGAATACCTGTGATGAGCGGGCCGATCACCACCGCCGCGCTGCTCCTGGCACCGGGGCTGCCGCTGGCGCTCGGGATCCTCTGGGGGATTCCCGGGCTGCGTCCCCGGATCGGGGCCTTGGTGCCCTGGGCCGCGGTGCCCGCGCTGCTGCTCGCGCTGTTCGGACCCCCGGACGAGGTGGTCCACCTCAGCTGGCTGCTGTTTGGCAGCGCCCTCGGGATGACCGAAACCACCCGGGTCTTTCTCGGCTTCACCGCGCTGATCTGGCTGGCTGCGGCCCTGCACGGCCGCAGCCATCTGCAAACCGGGGATTCATGCGCCCGCTATTGCGTATTCTGGCTGCTGACGCTGGGCGGGAACATCGGCCTGATCCTGGCGCTCGACGTCGCGCTGTTCTACACCAGCTTCGCGCTGATGACCTTCGCCGCCTACGGGCTGATCGTGCATCAGACGGGTGCCGCGGCCCGGCGCGCCGGACGCGTTTATCTGGTGCTCGCGGTGCTCGGCGAGAGCCTGATTTTGCTCGGCCTGCTGCTGGCCGCCAGCGGTACCGCGACGCCGCTGCTGCCGATGCTCGCCGAGTTGCCGGCGGCGATTGCGGCCGCGCCCGAACGCGACCTGATCATTGCCGCGCTGTGGCTGGGCTTCGGGGTCAAGGCCGGTCTCCCGCTACTGCACTTCAGCCTGCCGCTCGCGTATACGGCCGCACCGGTGCCGGTGGCGGCGGTCCTCGCCGGTGCGATGGTCAAGGCCGGTCTGCTCGGCTGGCTGGTCACCCTGCCGCTGGGCGCGATGGCCTTCCCGGGCTGGGGCGAGGTCATGATGGTTACCGGGCTGGTCGCGGCCTTTGCCGGCGCGCTGATCGGCGTCCAGCAAACGCACCCACGCACCGTGCTGGCGTATTCCAGCGTCAGCCAGATGGGACTGATCGGCATCGCCGTCGGCGCCTGGATGTACGCCCCGGCCCTCGGGCCGCTGCTGCTGCCCGCGATCGCGATCTTCGCCCTGCACCATGCGCTGGCGAAGGGCGCGCTGTTCCTGGGTACCGATGCGGTGCAGAACCGGGGCCGGCCGGCACCGCGGTGGCTCTGGGGGGGGCTCGCGATCCCGGCCCTCGCCCTGGTCGGCGTGCTGCCGAGCGGCCTGCTGGCCAAGGCCAGCCTGAAGAGCGCGCTGTTGGCCGAAGGCCACCTGCCCGCGATGTGGGACCATCTACCGCTGCTGCTCGCGCTGGCGGCGGTGGGCACCACGGTGCTGATGGCGCGGTTCCTGTGGCTGCTGCGAACCGAGACCGTGCGGCACGCGGCGCCGACCGGCCCCGGCGTCGGCTGGGGCCTGCTGACGCTCGCGAGCCTGCTCGGCCTGCTGCTGCTGGCCTGGTGGGGGATCCGGGGCGATTGGCCCGGTACGGCCTTCGACTGGATCGGCGTCCTGTGGCCGGTGCTGGCGGGGCTGGCGCTGGCGCTGATGGCCTGGCGCTGGCTGCGCCCCGCGCCGATCCCGGCCGGCGATGCGCTGGTCCTGCTCACGCCGCTGCCGAAGCTGGCGCTGCGCGCCGCCCACGCCCTGGGCATGACCGGCCCGGCGATCCAGCACCGGCTCCGGCGCCTGCAGACCGGCAGCCTGGCCCGATACAACCGCGTCGATCGTCGGCTGGGCCGCGCCAGCGAACAGCTGTGGCGCCGCGACGCCGCGTTGCTGTTCACCCTGCTGTTGGCCCTGATGACCCTGCTGGGCCTGCACCTGGGCTAGACCACGGGCCAGCGGCCTCCCCCGGGCCTGCCTGCTACAGGCCCGAAGGCAATTGCCACAGCCTTACGACGGCCAGCGAGCGATTCGTCGAGCGTCGCGTATTCCAACGGCCGACTAGCGCGCGAGGGCCTGGAGTTCGGCGTTGGCGGCGCGCAGGCGCCCGGACATGGTGCGCGCCACATTGGCCAGGATGGTTCGTCCGATGTCACCGCGTTCGCGACTGAGGGTGTCGAGCGCGGTCAGGTCCAGGCGGAAGATCTCACAGTCCACCTCCGCCACGGCATCGGCGGAGCGTCGACCCCCATCCAGCAGCGCCATCTCCCCGAAGGCCACCCCAGGGCCGACACTGGCCAGGCGGATCTGGCCACATACAGATAGGTGCCTTGCGCGACGAGACTGCGCCCCAGGCGGCCGAGCAGATCCCGGGCCGCCGCGGTGATGCGCCCGACCCGGTGCAGATCGAGGATCAGGTGGTCACAACCCGGCGGTTCGGCCACCGTGTGGGCCGCCTGGCGCAGGACCTGTTCGGCCGCGCCGAACTGCAGATCCCCCTGCAACTCCAGGACCGCAATGCGTTCGCCGAGGTCATCCAGGATCTCGCGTTCGACACCGCGCCGCATCACCTTGGAATGCACCTGGTTGACGCGGTAGGACCGCGCCACCGACGTCTTCACGGATCGATTGGGATCGAAGATATGCAGCCCGAAACGCTCCGAGAGGTCCTCGCAGGCCCGGATGCCGCGCAGGCCGCACCCAGTGCCCGACCGCTACGCTGCGCGACCACGCACGACCGCACTCACCGCGCCTCGCCGCACCAATACGAAGCAGCCGTCCTGAAACCTGCCTGGAATTGGTGCACACCCCGCACCCCGCACCCCGCACCCCGCACCCCGTACCCCGTACCCCGCACGGCTTGGGCACCGGGGCAAGGGCCATGGTGGGCCCGCTGCGCTTGGCCCGCCCTACAACGCCTTTTCCAACCGCTCGCAGAGGATCTTCAGCGCGCGGACGCGGGCCCAGCGCTTGTCGTTGCCCTCGATCAGGTGCCAGGGTGCGAAGACGGTGCTGGTGCGCTCGACCATGTCGTTGACCGCGTGGGCGTAGTCGTCCCAACGTTCGCGGTTGCGGTAGTCCTCTTCGGTGATCTTGTGCTGCTTGAAGCTCGTTTCCTCGCGCGCCTTGAAGCGCAGCAGCTGCTCGTCACGGTCGATGTGCACCCAGAACTTCACCACCACGATGCCGTGCTCGGTCAGTTCCTCCTCGAACTCGTTGATCTCGCGGTAGGCGCGAATCCACTCGTCCTCGGCGGCGTAGCCCTCGACGCGTTCGACCAGCACTCGGCCGTACCAGGAGCGGTCGTAGATCGTGAAGCGCCCGGCGCGGGGGATGTGCCGCCAGAAGCGCCAGAGATAATGCTGCGCGCGCTCCTCGTCGGTGGGGGCGGCAACCGGGATCACCCGCAGGCTGCGCGCGTCCATCGCCCCGGTGATCCGCCGGATGATGCCGCCCTTGCCGGCGGCATCCCAGCCCTCGAACACCACGATGGTGCTGACCTTCTGTTCGCGTGCCTTGCGCGCGAGCACGCTCAGGCGCCCCTGGTAATCGGCCAACTGCTTGCGGTAGGCCTTCTTCTCCAGATGCCGATCGAGGTCGAGGGCATCGAGGATGGTCTTGTCGTTCTCGCCCAGCCGCTTCCAGGCCGTAGCCGCCCCGCGCAGGCTCTTCGGGTCGAGCGCGATGCGCTTGCGCACCACCTCCAGGATGTGAGTGGCCGTGGTCGTGTTGCGATAGCGCTCATCGAAGCCCTCGATGATCATCCACGGCGCCTCGCCGGTGCTGGTCTGCCCCAGCGTGCGCTCGGCCACCGTACGAAAGCGCCCATAGGACTTCAGTGCGGCGAGGTCGCGCTCGCTGACCTGCCACCGGGTTTTCGGGTTCTTGCGCAGCTTCTTGATGCGCTGGACCTGCATGTCCCGGCCCAGGTGGAACCAGAGCTTGATCAGCAGCGCGCCATCATCGACCAGCATCTTCTCGAAGATGTTGATGCGCTTGAGCATCAGGTCGAGGCCGCTGTCGTCGACCCGGTTCTCGACCCGCTGGGTGATCGGATCGCTGTACCAGGATCCGAACAGGATGCCGATCTGCCCCTTCGGCGGCAATGCCCGCCAGAATCGCCAGAAGGCCGGCCGCTCGCGCTCCTCGTCGGTGGGCTCGTCGAAGGCCGCGGTCTGGATCCCGCGCGGGTCCATCCACTGGTGCAGGATGTTGACGGTCTCGCTCTTGCCGGCCCCGTCGGCACCCGAGATCAACAGGATCACCGGAAAATCGCAGTGACTCAGCTCCTGTTGCAGGGTCAGCAGCCCGGTGCGCAGCTCCGCCACCTGGGCCTCGTAGGTCTCCTTGTCCAGCGTGCGCCCCAATTCGGCGGCTTCAAACATCAGGCCTTCCCCTATCCTTGATCAAACGAGTCGCCGGCATCGGATCCCGGCCGCGTTGAAAAAGCATAGCGGACTGCGCGGGAAAAACCCGCGACCATCGACCAGATCCGCCCGACCGCGCAGGGCGATTGCGCCACCCGAGCCATCCGCCCACCCAAGTCGAACGCGTTGTCCCGGACGATCGGCGATATCCATGGCCCTCAGGGGCGGCGTTCCAGGTCACCGCTACGCACGCGCCGGAGCAGGCCCTCGCCGCGTCGCAGACTGTGCCACAACAGGACCAGACCGAGTACACCCAGGGGCCAGGCGGGCCAGGGCAGACCGAACCACTGAGGCAGCTCGGTGATCTGGCTGACAAAGCCCGCGGCCAGCAGCAGACCCAGCGCCGCCAGGGACTCCACCCGGCGGCGGGCGTCGCGCTCGAGGGCCGCGCGCAGCGCGCGGATCTCGTCGCGCAGCGCGGCATCGCGCTCCGCGCGGTGGCGTTCGGCATCCAGCGCCTCCTGGATCCGGGTCGGCAGTTCCGGCAATTGCGCGAGCATCCGTGGCAGATGCCGTTCGGCGCTGCGCAGGAAGGCATGCGCCCCCACCTGCTCGGACATCCAGCGTTCGATGAAGGGCTTGGCGGTCGTCCACAGGTCGAGCTGGGGGTAGAGCTGACGGCCCAGACCCTCGATGTTCAGCAGGGTCTTCTGCAACAGCACCAACTGCGGCTGAATCTCCATATCGAACCGTCGGGCGGTCTGGAACAGGCGCAGCAGCACCTGGCCGAAGGAGATCTGGTCCAGCGGGCGCTGGAAGATCGGCTCGCAGACCGAGCGGATCGCCGCCTCGAACTCGTCGACCCGCGTGCCCTTCGGCACCCAGCCCGATTCCACGTGCAGATCCGCGACCCGCCGGTAGTCGCGGTTGAAGAAAGCGTGGAAGTTCTCGGCCAGGTAGCGCTGATCGGACTCCAGCAGGCTGCCGACAATGCCGAAATCGACGGCGAGGTAGGTCGGGTTCTCCGGGTCATCGGCGTTGATGAAGATGTTGCCGGGGTGCATGTCGGCGTGGAAGAAGTTGTGCTTGAAGACCTGGGTGAAGAAGATCTCGACCCCGCGTTCGGCCAGCAGACGAAAATCGATTCCACGCCGGCGCAGGCTGGCCATGTCCGCGACCGGAATCCCGCCGATACGCTCCATCACCATCACGTTGCGCTTGGTGTAGTCCCAGATCACATCCGGGATGTACAGCAACGGGCTGTCGGCGAAGTTGCGGCGGATGGTGATCGCGTTGGCGCCCTCGCGGATCAGGTCCAGCTCGTCGAGCACCGTCTTCTCGTATTCGGCCACCACCTCGCGCGGGCGCAGGCGACGCCCCTCGACCCAATAGCGGTCGGCAAGCGCCGCGGCCAGATGCAGGATCTCCAGATCGGCGCGAATCGTGCGCTCGATGCCCGGTCGCACCACCTTGACCACCACCGAGCGGCCGTCGTGCAGCCGCGCCGCATGCACCTGGGCGATCGACGCCGAGGCCAGCGGCAGGTCGGTGAATTCGGCAAAGATCTCGTCGATCGGGCGTTCCAGGGCCTTTTCGATCGCCGCGCGCGACTGGTCGCTGGGAAAGGGCGGCACCCGATCCTGCAGCTTCGCGAATTCCTCGGCCAGGTCGTCGGCGAGCAGATCGCGCCGGGTCGACAGCATCTGCCCGAACTTGATGAAGATCGGCCCCAGTTCCTCCAGCGACCAGCGAATACGCTCGCCCCGCGTGCCCTGCACGCGTCGAAACCAGTTCCACGGCAACAGATAGAGCAGGAAGCTCAGCGGGCGCAGCGGCTTCAGCGTGAACAGGATCTCGTCGAGTCGATGGCGTATGAGCACGCGCCCGATCGCCCACAGGCGCAACCCCTGGTGCAGGGTGCGCATCATTCCGGCGCGGCCGGATGGGGGGGGGTCGGCGTCCCTGCGGCGGGGCTGCCCGAAGCGGGCGTGGTGGGGGCCGGAGTGGCCGGAACCTGGGTAGCGGCGGAAGGCGGACGGCGGCCGCTGGAGATACGCTGCACGCGGGCCTCCAGGCGCGCCAGATCGTCCCGAAACGCGGCAAGGTCCTCGGCCCAGGCCTCGAATTCCCCGGCGGCCGGCAGCCAGCGGGCCTCCTCCTGGGCATAATCGACCGCATCCTCGAGGCCCCGCGCCAGGAAGCGGCGCAGCTGCCCGCGCAGGGCCGCGTCGGCCTCCAGCAGGGGACCGGCCGTACCGGCGCCGGTCACCGATTCCAGCCACTCGGCCCAATCGAAGGACACCGTGCCCAGCGCCCGCTGCAGGTCGGTCAGCACCGCGGCATCGCCCTGCACCAGCACCCCGGAACGGTCGCCTCCGGCCAATGCCGCCGCCAACCCCACCGGCGATCCACGCAGCAGCACATCCGGCGTCTCGCCCTCGAGTTCCCCGAGCACCTGCAAGCGATCCGCCGCGCCGAGAAGGACCAGTCCCAGACCCGGAGGATCCAGTTCCAGGGCGATCGAATGCCCCGCCAGACGCCCCACGGTCGGTTCGTCCGCGGCCTGCAGCCAGCGGTTCAGGGTGAGCTCGAGGACAGCGGCCAGCAGCGGTGGCAGGGGTCGAATGCGCGCGGGTTCAGTCATGAATCTAGAACCGAGTCGCCCGGTGCAGGGCCACCACACCGCCGGTCAGATTCTCGTACTGCACCTGCTCCAGACCGGCATCGCGCATCATGCCCGCGAGGGTCTCCTGATCCGGATGCATGCGGATGCTCTCGGCCAGATACCGGTAGCTGTCGGCATCCCGCGCGATCAGACGGCCCATCAGCGGCAGCATCTTGAAGGAGTAGAGGTCGTAGAAAGGGCGCATCGGCGCGATCGGGTGGGAGAATTCCAGCACCAGCAGCCGGCCGCCCGCCTTCAGGACCCGTCGCATCTCGGCCAGCGCCCGCTCCTTGTGGGTGACGTTGCGCAACCCGAAGGCGATGGTGAGGCGATCGAAGTGCTCGTCGGGAAAGGGCAGGAACTCGGCGTTGCCTTGCACGAAGTCGATGTTGGCGACCTGCCCCTGATCCAGCAGCCGATCGCGCCCGGCCACCAGCATCGAGGCATTGATGTCGCAGAGGGTCACCCGGCCCCGGGGCCCGAGGCGTGGCGCGAAGGCCGCCGCCAGGTCGCCGGTGCCGCCGGCCAGATCCAGCACCTGCATGCCCGGACGCACCGCGGCGCGCTCGACCGTGCGCCGCTTCCACAGCCGGTGGATGCCGAGCGACATCACGTCGTTCATCAGGTCATAGTTCTGCGCGACCGAATGGAAGACCTGCCCGACCCGGGTGGCCTTTTCGTCTTCGGGGACGGTCTCGAACCCGAAGTGCGTGTTGCCGCGATCCTCCTCGGTCATCCGATCGCCCTCAGTGCGTCTTGCGCTGATGTCCGGCCGCAGCCAGCTTGTCCACGTACTCCTGCCACAGGGTATCC
Organism: Thioalkalivibrio sp.; assembly: GCA_003555285.1. Next base: position 2,963 of record PWGH01000211.1, on the reverse strand, counting down.
TGCTGCACACCCAGGTTGTACAGGTAGTCCCAGTCGAAGATGCCGGTGTCGTGCCCGTCGGAGAACACGAGCTTGACCGCGTAGTTGCCCACCGGCTCGACCTCGGAGATGTTCACATCCTCCTTGCCCAGCTGCAGCTTCTCCTGGCCCGGGCCATGCCCGCGCACCTCGGCCGACGGCGAATACACGCGCAGCAGCTCGCAGGACAGTTTCAAGATCGTGCCGTCCGCGTAGCCGAGTTCAAGGATACGGGACTTCTGGTGCAATTGGATATCGGTCGGGCGGTGTTGGCTACTCATTACAGGGGCTCCTGGGCGTGTGGAAGGCTCTTGGAATCGAGCCCGATGGGGATCCAGTCGGTCAGGGCATCCGAATCGACTGGAGAATCAGAGACCGGCGAATCAGAGAATGTAGCGCGACAGGTCCTCGTCCTGAACCAGCTCGCCGAGCCGCGCCTCGACCATGTCCGCATCGACGATCACTGGTCCGGAGACATCCGGCGCATCGAAGGCCACCTGCTGCAGCAGGCGCTCGAGCACCGTGTGCAGGCGCCGTGCGCCGATGTTCTCGGTGCTGGCGTTTACGTGATGGGCGATCTCGGCGATTCGGCGCACGCCGTCCGGGCGAAACTCCAGCGTCACCGCCTCGGTACCGAGCAGGGCAACGTACTGCTCGGTCAGCGAGGCGGTCGGCTCGGTCAGAATCCGCACGAAGTCCTCCACCGAGAGCGCCCCGAGCTCGACGCGGATCGGCAGACGCCCCTGCAATTCCGGGATCAGATCCGAGGGCTTGGACAGATGAAACGCGCCGGAGGCGATGAACAACACATGATCGGTGCGCACCATGCCGAGCTTGGTGTTCACGGTGGTGCCCTCGACCAGCGGCAGCAGGTCGCGCTGCACGCCCTCGCGGGAGACATCGGCGCCGCCCTGCTCGCCGCCGCGCTTCACGACCTTGTCGATCTCGTCGAGAAACACGATGCCGCTCTGCTCGACCCGTTCGATCGCCTTCAGCTTCAGTTCGTCCTCGTTGACCAGACGCGCGGCCTCCTCGTCGATCAGCAGGCGCATCGCCGCGCGGATCTTCAGGCGCCGGCTGCGCGTGCGCTGGCCGCCGATGTTCTGGAACATCGCCTGCAATTGGCTCGCCATCTCCTCCATGCCCGGCGGTGTCATGATCTCCATTCCGGGCTGCACCGCGCGGACCTCGATCTCGATCTCGCGGTCGTCGAGCGTGCCCTCGCGCAGGCGCTTGCGCAGCTTCTGCCGGGTCTCGCTGTCGCTCGGCGGCTCGGCCTCGGTATAGCCAGCAGCGCGGGGTTTGGGCAGCAGCGCGTCGAGGATGCGCTCCTCGGCGGCGTCCTCGGCGCTGCTCCGGTGCCGGGCCATCTCCTCCTCGCGCAGCTGCTTGACCGCGGCATCGGCCAGATCGCGGATGATCGACTCGACATCGCGCCCGACATAGCCGACCTCGGTGAACTTGGTCGCCTCCACCTTCAGGAAGGGGGCCTTGGCCAGGCGCGCCAAGCGGCGGGCGATCTCGGTCTTGCCGACCCCGGTCGGGCCGATCATCAGAATGTTCTTCGGCGTGACCTCCTGGCGCAGGAGCTCCGGCAGTTGCTGGCGCCGCCAGCGGTTGCGTAGCGCCACGGCCACGGCCCGCTTGGCCTCATCCTGACCGATGATGTAGCGGTCGAGCTCCTGGACGATCTCGCGTGGGGTCATGTTGCTCATGGGCGGGGATCCTTGTGGTCAAGACCGTGCATCAGGCCTGGGTCGTTTCCGGCCCCAAATGCTCCAGGGTGATCTGATGGTTAGTGTAAATACAGATGTCGGCCGCAATGTGCAGGCTTCGTTCGACGATCTCACGCGCCGACAGCTCGGTGTTCTCGAGCAGCGCGCGGGCCGCGGCCTGCACATACGGGCCGCCGGAGCCGATCGCCATCAGGTGGTGTTCGGGCTCGATCACGTCGCCATTGCCCGAGATCACGAAGGAATGCTCGCGGTCGGCGACCGCCAGCAAGGCCTCGAGCCGACGCAGCGCCCGGTCCGTGCGCCAGTCCTTCGCCAGCTCGACCGCCGCGCGCATCATGTTCCCGGAATGCTTTTCCAGCATGCCCTCGAAGCGCTCGAACAGGGTGAAGGCGTCGGCCGTCCCGCCGGCGAAGCCGGCCAGGATGCGGTCATGATAGACGCGTCGGACCTTGCGCGCATTGCCCTTCATCACCGTGTTGCCGAGCGACACCTGGCCGTCGCCACCCAGGCTGACCTCGCCGTTGCGCCGCACACTGACGATGGTGGTTCCACGAAACTGCTCCAAGACGGCCTCCAGAGGTGTCCTCGATGCCGGGTGTACGACCCGGGTGATTAGGGATTCCCGCCGGTATCCGGCGTCTTGCGCCGGGCCCGCGGGTGCGCCTGGTCATAGACCTGTGCGAGGTGCTGAAAATCCAGATGGGTGTAGATTTGTGTCGTTGCCAGATCCGCATGCCCCAGCAACTCCTGCACCGCACGCAGGTCACCGCTGGACTCCAACAGGTGGCTGGCGAAGGCATGGCGCAGCCGGTGCGGGTGCAGGCGCTCCGGGAGCCCGGCGTGCACCCCGGCCTGCGCCAGTCGGCTCTGCACCGCGCGATTGCTCAACCGGCCGCGGCGCGATACGAACAGCGCCTGCTCCGCCGGCCCGACCCAATCCGAGCGCACCGCGAGCCAGGCCCGCAGCGCCTGCCGGGCCTGGCGCCCGACCGGCACCGAGCGCTCGCGCCGGCCCTTGCCCAGCACCCGCACCAGTCCGGCGTGCAGATCGAGCCCGCCCAGGTCCAGGCCGGTCAGTTCCGATAGGCGCAGCCCCGAGGAGTAGAACAACTCCAGGATCGCCCGATCGCGCAGATCCAGCGGGTCGAGCCCCGAGCCCTCCGGCCCGGAAGCCTCAGGCCCGGAAGACTCAGGCCCGGAAGACTCAGG
>PWGH01000099.1 GCA_003555285.1 Thioalkalivibrio sp. | reverse complement strand
GTGGGGTCGATGAGGATATCGAGGTCGCTGTTGTCGGTGTCGTCGCCATGGACAACCGAGCCGAAGACGCGAGGATTGCGGGCGCGGTGAGACGCCACCACGCGACGGATGGCTTCTCGGTTTGACGCCAAGGCAAGGGATGGTTTCATCGTGCTTGCTCCGAGAGATTTGGCTCCAACAGGTGGTCCTGATTGGTCAGGCAAACCAGCAGGTCGATATCGCCGCCCCGCGTGCTGACGTCGACGCAGGACCCGCACAGCTTGATCACGTTGCCGCTGGCGAACGTCGTCACCGCCGCACCGCGAATGATTTCGACTTGCTGCTTGGTCAAGCGCACGGGCGTTGGTTCCTGCTGGCGAAATGTTTCTGCCATGCTAGCACCCAGGCAGAAGGTGCCTCCAGTGCCACCCCACGTACCAAAGCCGAAGCCGTCGCCGCCGAATGCTGCGGCCAGCGCCGTGTTGCCCATTGTAGGGTGGGTGAAGCGAAGCACACCCATCGGCCTTGGCCATGACCCTGTGCCCGCCCCTGGTGGGCCCGCTGCGCTTGGCCCACCCTGATATGGGGTGGTACGGGGTGGAGGTGTTGGTCTTTCAGGCCCCCCGAAGCCCCGGACCGCCTGATCGATGCCTCCGGCATAGCGGTGGCAGCCGGCCTTGTGAATGTATGTACAAACGTATAGCCTTCTGGAATGCAGAACATCCGGGTCGCTGGATTCGAATGGGACGACGGCAATTGGCCCAAGTGCGGCAAGCACGGGGTTGCGCAGACACACATCGAGGTGATGTTCGGCATGTCCCCGGCCATCCATCCTGACCCGGCGCATTCGGCCGCTGAAGAGCGATTCCTGGCCGTCGGGCCCATCGATGACGGGCGCTTCCTGTTCGTGGCGTTCACGCTCCGCAGCCGCGGACAGAAAGTTCGCATTCGCCCGATCAGCGCCCGCTTCATGCATCGAAAGGAGATTGAACATTATGAGCAACAACAAGGGGGCCATTCCACCCCGTCTGAAGACGGATGAAGACGCCGAGCGGTTTGTTGAGCACGCCGATCTAACACGCTACGACCTGTCCCAGTTTCAACCGGCACACTTCGAGTTCGAGAAGAAGACGGCACGGATCAACATGCGCTTGCCCGAGCCCCTGCTCCGGGCCGTGAAGGCCAGGGCCGAGGCGCGGGGAATTCCGTATCAACGACTGATCCGTGAGGCGATCGAAAGGGTGCTCGAAGAGGAATCGCACTGAGTCGGCGCCAGACTGCCTGGAACGGCTGGATGCCATTGAAAACCGGGGTCAGAGAGAAAAAACCGGGGTCAGAGAGGGTCAGACAGGCTTTTCCCTGCCTATTTCCGGCTCAAAAAAACTGGCTGCTCGTTATCCTGAGTGGAAACCGCTTTCTCCGGCATCCTTTACCCCCACGGGCACCGCCCACCCTCGCGGGTGGCTTTCCACGTTCCGTGTGGGTCCGTTGAGGCTTACCACGTTCCGCTCGCAAGCGCGGACGCACTGACGCAACTGAAGAAACGCTTCGCGGCATGGCGCGATGCGCGTTTTTGTTATTCGCCGACGCGCTGCAGTCCGGTTCGGATCACCTCGGGGGCAATGCGGAACTCCGCGGCGTGCAAAAGGGCGAAGCGCTCGCGTGCCGACGGGATCAGGCCCTGCTGTTTCGGGAGACCAATGATGGCGGCTGCACCGGCATCGCTCAGGACGAGGCCAGCCATTCTTCCAGCGTGTCCATATCCTGCCGGGTCTCGGCTTCATCCAGGCGCACCACGGGCACGCCGATTCGCGACAGGTGCGCGGCGAAGGTCGCGACAGGCATCTGTGCCCGATGCGCCGCCCGCACCAGGGACAAGTGACCCTCGCGGAACAAGACGGTGGCCAGGGCAGGCCGGATACCCTTCCCGTGCAGTAGATCCGTTTGCTCCAGACCCACCAGCACCGCGTCCGGGCGGTCGCGGTTCATCACCACCACCATGTCCTTGCGCGCCTTGCGCAAGGCTTCGCTGGGATTGTTTTTCAGGCCGCTCACAGTGACGACTTCCACTCCCATCCCTCCTGGGGATAAGACATGGGAACATCGTAAAGGAAGGCCCGGGCCTCGCAAGCAGACGGCGCCAGATCCAGCGCCGATGGCGCTGAAGCGCCAGCCGCTGACCCTGTGCCCTCCCCTGGTGGGCCCGCTGCGCTTGGCCCACCCTACGAACTACGGTGCTACAGGCACGGCGGGGTCTTGTGGGCGTGCGTAGGGTGGGTGAAGCGCAGCGCACCCACCGCCCGTGACCTTGGCCTTGGCCCTGTGCCCCCGCCTGGTGGGCCCGCTGCGCTTGGCCCACCCTACGAACAGGCGGCGACAGCAGTAGGCTTGGGCGGGACTGGTTTCCGGGCGCCCTCGTGATGTACAGTTCTATGTACATTTTCACCGAGAAAAGCGCACATGCGTCAAGCGACCTTTACTGAGCTGCGCAACCACGCCAAGAGCTACTTCGACTTGGTCGAGGCGGGCGAGACCGTGCGTGTGCTGCGCAACGGCAAGCCCATCGCGGAAATCCACCCCATCGCGACGCCCCTCCCCTCGTGGAAGCGGCGCCAGGCGCGGCCGCTCGCCATCAGCGGCGGGGAGATCAGCCGGCTGATCCTGGAGGAGCGTGGCGACTGATGCGCGTCCATTTCGACTCGTCCGCCTTCGCCAAACGCTACATCGACGAAGCCGGTACAAGCGAGGTGTTGGCCTGGTGCGAACGCGCGAGTGAATTGACGCTTTCGGTGATCGCCGTGCCCGAACTCATTTCCGCGTTCCGTCGCCTGCAACGGGAAGGGCGGCTGACCGAGGCTCAGTACCAGAACATCAAGGGCGACCTGCTGGCCGACATCACCGACGCGATCCTCTGCGACACCACGCCGCAGGTCATCCAGTACGCGGTGAAGGCCCTGGAAGGCTACCTGCTGCGCGGCATGGATGCCATTCATGTAGGCGCCGCTCAGGCCTGCGCCGCCGAAGTCTTCGTCTCGGCCGATGCCCGCCAATGCCGCGCGGCCGAGGGTCTCGGGCTTCAGGTGGTGGCCCTGGGAGGGGCATGAGGTGAGAAGCCCCGAATGCGGATGGCACGGACCAGGAAATCGACCGCAACCCCAGCCCCGGTCGCGGCGAGCATGTAGGGTGGGTGAAGCGCAGCGCACCCACCACCTTGACCTTGCCCCTGTGCCCGCCCCTGGTGGGCCCGCTGCGCTTGGCCCACCCTACGGGCTGAGCGAGCCGCCTGCCGACACGCAGGTGTTGGCGTCATCCCGGACTTGATCCGGGATCATGCTCCCGCACCCCGCACCCCGTATTTCGCATTTCGCATCCCGCATTTCGCAGCCGTGGCGTGATGCTTGTAGACTCGTGTCGAGCCGATCGAGATAGAGGGCTGTGATGAACCTGCCGGCGAAGATTCCCCCACTGAGCGCAGATGATTACCTGGCGGGCGAACTGCTGAGCGACATTCGTCACGAATATGTGGCGGGTGAGGTCTATGCGATGGCCGGGGCGGGGGAACGGCATAATCGCATTTCAGGTAACGTGTTCTTTCACCTGCGTTCGGCAACCCGCGGTACCCGCTGCGGCGCCTTCATGACCGACATGAAGATTCGCGTCGCCGCCGCCAACGCCTTCTACTACCCGGATGCGGTACTGACGTGCGACTCGGGCGACGATGCGCCGCTGTACAAGGTTGCGCCCTGCCTGATCGCCGAGGTGCTGTCGCCATCCACCGAGGTCATCGACCGGCGCGAGAAACTGATCGCCTACCGCACGCTGGAGGCGCTGCGCTATTACCTGCTCGTGGCCCAGGATGTGCAGCGCGTGGAATTGTATGAGCGGCAGGACGACGGAAGCTGGGTACATACTATCTACGAGGCTGAAGGCAACCTGGAATTCCGCTGCGGCGGCCTGCACATCGGGTTTTCACTGGCGGAGATTTACGAGGACGTGGTGTTTTCGTAACACGCGGAAACCGGGACCGGCTCGCCCGCGATCACCGCCGTCTCCGTAAACCCATTCGCTGATGCACAGGGTGTCTGCGGGCTGCGATGCCAGCCAGGCTTGCATCGCTCCGGTGCGGGGCTCCCGGGTCAGGGCCGCAACCAGAAGGCTCGTGTCCAGATAGCGCATCAGTAGCGTGCATCGTCCCGGAGGCGGCGCATGAAGTCCTCGTCGGTCGCGCCGTGCTGGGCATCCGTGACGGCCTGCAGCGTGCGCGCATCGATCGCCCTTTTCGGGAGGCTGGCCCGGGTCAGGCGAACCACCGCCTTGCCGCGCTTGGTAATGAGGATCGATTCACCGGAGGCGGCTCGCTCGGCGAGTTCGCTCAGGCGTGCCTTGGCTTCGGCCAGGCTGATCGTGGATTCGGACATGCCGCTCACTCCTGACTAGAATTCTAGTCATAGGGTAGCCCTCGAGAGCAGGCGAGTACATACACTGTGTATTCCGGCCCAAGCCGGCCACCGATTCCACGGGAAGCCGGCCACCCGTTCCAGGGAACCTTGCGTTAACATCCGGATGATCACCGGCTCATTGCGGGCCGCTTCGATCACGCCGCCATCTGCATAGGGCATTCCGGCAGACCATTCGGAGTACAATAAGCACACGTTGTGCTACCCCTCAAGGCGTGAAACCGATTTCCTGGAACCCCGCCCGAGAAGCCCACATTCAAACCAATCCGTGTTCCCGCGCTCGCCGTTCCATGATGCTGAGGATTTAGACGAGTCGGCGAGCCGAATGCGTCGCGAGTTCGAGGCGTTCCAGGCGTTCCCTGGACGCTTCGGGATACTCGCGCGTGAATTCGTTGCGGATACGACGTAACTCGGTCCATTCCTCGGCAGACGGAAGCCATCGGAGCTGTTCGAGGCGGTTGAGGCGGTCAAGCATGGGCATGGGGCCAATCTCTTCCCCCAGCGCTCGGAGCGCAGCCGGTATCAGCCGGTGACCCATGTCGTCCTGAAGACGTGTATACCGATAGGCGAACTGGTCGAGTAGGCGGCGATCCGCCTTGGCCAGATGGTCCAGGTCCGAGGCGCCCCAACTGCGCTGGTCGATGTCGGCCAGTGCATCCCCGAGTGCGGCCGCGTGACCGCGGCACAGCTCCAGTGCGTGTTGCAGAGCCACCTTCTCGGTCTCGAGGGTCACAAGCGGACCCCGGTTTCGCGAGCGACCTGAACGATGGGCCGAACATCATGCGGTTGTTCGATCACCACATCGATCTTGCGCTCACCCAGAGCCGCCTCGAGCAAAGCGAGAAACCGCAGTTTCCGCCGCAACAGGTGATCCTGATCCGTCGGGCGAACCAGCAAGTCGATGTCTCCGCCCCGCTTGCTGTCGTCGACGCGGGACCCGAACAGGCGGACCACGGTGCCGCTGCCGAACGCTGCCTCGGCCGCACCGCGGATGATGTCGACTTGCTGCTTGGTCAAGCGCACGGGCGTTGGTTCCTGCTGGCCAGGTGTTGCTGCCATGCTAGCACCCAGGCAGAAGGTGCCTCCAGTGCCACCCCACAAGCCCAAGCCGAAGCCTTCGCCGCCCAGCGCTGCGACCGGCCCGTTCGTAGGGTGGGCCTGCGGCCGTCCGGGATGACGGGTGGGGGGTGCCACGCTTGTCCTCGCGTTTTCCCCTTGTGGCACGACGGAGCACTGACATATGCTCTAGCCTATGCTAGGGTTCAAAAAGGTACTGCGATGGAAACCACACGTCATGTCCGACTCTTTCGCAACGGCCGCAATCAAGCGGTCCGGATTCCACGCGAGTTCGAACTGGATACCGACGAAGCGATCATCTATCGGGAAGACGATCGCCTCGTGATCGAGCCGGTACGGCGCAAGGGACTCCTGGCCACGCTGGCCACCCTGCACGATCTTGAAGAGGAGTTTCCCGACGTCGATTCCGGCATCGGCGCACTGGACGACGTCCGCCTGTGACGGCCACAGCGCTTTGCCTTCTCGATACCAACATCCTTTCGGACCTGGTTCGCCACCCTCAGGGGGTCGTCAGGCGCTGGATCGAGAGGGTCGGTGAAGACGCCGTCTGCACCTCGATCATCGTCGCGGCCGAACTGCGGTTCGGTGCAGCCAAGCGGGGATCGGTGGCACTTGCGGCACAGGTGGAGGCGGTTCTTAGCGCCATGCGCGTGCAGCCGCTGGACGTACCCGCCGACCGCGAATACGGACGTCTGCGCCTGCAACTCGAGCAGACGGGGCAGCCCATCGGCCCGAATGACCTTCTGATCGCAGCGCACGCGCTGGCGCTCGGTGCCACAGTCGTCACCGACAACCAACGCGAATTCCAGCGCGTCCCTGGCCTGCGGGTAGAAAACTGGCTGCAGAACAGTCGACCAGGGGAGAAGTGACGGCCCGGACCGAAACTCCGGGACACCCACTTCGCTCCGCTCTCGCTCGTCCGAACTTGATCCGGGATCCACCAGCGCCGGGGCAGTACCGTAGGGTGGGTGAAGCGCAGCGCACCCACCATTTTGACCTTGCCCTTGCCCTCGACCTTCGTGCCACCCCTGGTGGGCCCGCTGCGCTTGGCCCACCCTACGAACTGCTCGCGCGCCCGGCAGGGTGTGGCGGGAGCGCTGGGCGTTCGCCGCCGCTTCAGGCGGCGGGGCATTCACCTCGAGCGATTCGGCAGGACAACGTCGGCGCGGCTGCAGGTGTGGCTCTGGGGGTCGATCGATGTTAGCGCCACCGCATGCCGCTCGCCGGCGACCTCGATCGCAACGTGGGTACCGGCCGTGAAGGCGCCCGGTGCGAACAGCAGGGTGGCGCCGGGCTTGTCCCGTTGAGTGCAAAAGAATCCGGGGTGCGCGGTGCCGCCCGCCGCCGGCCCGCTCAGCGGCTGCAGGTCGATCGGTGTGCAGGCCGGAGCCAGAAGCTGCACGCCCACGGTCACGCCCTCGGGATCGTCGTGCCGCAACCAGCGGATCAAACCCAATTGCCAGTAAAGCTGCTCCTGCTCGACCATGCGGATGGCGATCAGGTGGCCGCCCATGATCTTCGGCCGCGGGGCCTGCAGCCGCAGGCACACGCCGCCGGCACCCACGTTCTTCAGCCAGGCGACGATGGGCCGCAGGTCCTCGCTGAAGGGGGCCGGCTCCGCTTCCGGCGCGGGGGCCTCGAGTTCGCGCACGGCGGACTCCCACACCGCCATCAGACGCTCGAGGGCCTTGGGCTGCAACTCGCGTATCGCCGCACTGGACGGGGGTGCGGCGCCGCCCAGGCCCATGCCGTGCGCGGCCGCGCCGGT
>PWGH01000202.1 GCA_003555285.1 Thioalkalivibrio sp. | reverse complement strand
GGGCCGGACCGTTGGCGGCCAGGGATGGCCGCATCGAGCGCTCATGGACGACTCGAGCGTGTCCGGCCCTCGCTCGCCCTGGACCTCCCTGACGCAACCCCAAGCCGGGAGTGGGGCGGGGGCGGGCCGGACCGTTGGCGGCCAGGGATGGCCGCATCGAGCGCTCACGGACGACTTGAGCGTGTCTGGCCCGCCCCCGCCCCGCTCCCGGCTCCCCGCAACGCGCACCCGCCACGAACTCTTCAGCGTTTCTTCGGCGGCAGGATATCGGTGATCGAGCCGTGGGCGACCTCGGCCGCGAAGGCCACCGTCTCCGACAGCGTCGGATGCGGATGCACGGTCAGGCCGATGTCCTCCATGTCGGCGCCCATCTCCAGCGCCAGCATCGCCTCGCTGATCAGATCGCCGGCCATCGGCCCGACGATGCCGGCACCGATCACCCGGCCATCGGCATCGAACAGAATCTTGCTCAGGCCATCGTCAGCACCCAGGGCCATCGCGCGGCCCGACGCGGCCCAGGGGAAGGAACCCTTGGTGTATTCGATGCCGTCTCGCTTGGCCGCCTCCTCGGTGATCCCCATCCACGCGACCTCCGGGTGGGTATAGGCCACAGCGGGAATCGCCCGGGCATCGAAATGCACCTTGTGCCCGGCGATCACCTCGGCCGCCACCTTGCCCTCGTGCGTCGCCTTGTGCGCCAGCATCGGCTGACCGACCACATCCCCGATCGCGAAGATGTGCGCGACGTTGGTGCGCATCTGGCTGTCCACCTCGATAAAGCCGCGGTCGGTCACCCGCACGCCGGCGGCCTCGGCATTGAGGGCACCACCATTCGGGCTACGCCCCACCGCGACCAATACACGATCGAACACGTCCTGCTCCGGCAGGTTCTTGCCCTCACCCTCGAAACGGACCTCGATGCCCTTCGTGCTCGCCGTGGCCTTGGCCACCTTGCTCTTCAAAAAGATGTTCTCGTAGCGCTTGCGGATGCGCTTTTCGAGCGGACGCACCAGATCGCGATCGGCGCCGGGCATCAGCGTGTCGGAGAGCTCGATCACAGTGACCCGGCTGCCCAGCGCGTCGTAGACACACGCCATCTCGAGCCCGATGATGCCGCCCCCGACCACCAGCAGGCGCTTCGGAATATCGGCGAGTTCCAGCGCACCGGTGGAATCCATCACCCGCGGATCGTCCCAGGGGAAACCGGGAAGACGAACCACCTTCGAACCGGCGGCGATGATCGCGTGTTCGAAGGCGATCACCTGGCGCCCGTCCGGCCCTTCCACCGCCAGCGCGTGCCCGCCCTCGAAGGTGCCCACCCCCTGGACCACACGCACCTTGCGCTGTTTGGACAGGTGCTTCAGGCCTCCGGTCAACTTGCCGACGATCCCCGACTTGTAGTCGCGCAGGCCGTCCAGATCGATCTTGGGCTTGCCGAAGGCGATGCCGAGCTCCGAGAAGCGCTCCGCCTCCTCGATCACCTCGGCGGCGTGCAACAGCGCCTTCGAGGGAATGCAGCCAACATTCAGGCACACGCCGCCGAGTTCCGGATAGCGCTCGACCATGATCACGTCCAGGCCCAGATCGGCGGCGCGAAAGGCCGCCGTATAGCCGCCCGGGCCGGAACCCAGCACCAGCACCTGGCACTGCAGGTCGGCATCGCCCGAGAAGGTCTTCGCCTCGGGGGCGGCCTGGGTGCCGCCATCAGCCTTCTGGCCGGCGCCGGTCTGCTGGCTCGAGCCGGTGTCTTGGCCTTCGTCGGCACCGGCCTCGGGCGCGGCCGCGTCGGTTTCCAGATCCAGGATTGGATCGCCCTCGGAGACCCGATCGCCGACCTTCACATGCACCGCCTTCACGGTCCCCGCCGCGGGCGCCGGGATGTCGATGCTGGCCTTTTCGGACTCCAGGGTGATGATCGGATCCTCCGGCGCCAACGTGGCCCCGGGATGCACCAGAACCTCGATGATCTCCACGTCCTGGAAATCACCGATGTCCGGAACCTTGATGCTGGTGAGATTACTCATCCGACGACTCCCGATTGGATGCGGCCATGAGGGTCCGCGGGGATGCTTCGTTCCGGTGCATGGCCGCTTACAACAGCATGCGGCGCATATCGGACAACAGACCGACCAGCGACGAAGTGAAGCGTGCGCCGAGCACCCCGTCGATCACCCGATGATCATAAGACAGCGCAATCGGCAGGATCAGACGCGGCACGAAGGCCTTTCCGTCCCACACCGGCCGGATCGCGGAACGCGAAACCCCGAGGATCGCAACCTCCGGAGCGTTCACGATCGGCGTGAACTGGGTGCCGCCGATACCGCCGAGACTGGAGATGGTCAGACAGCCCCCCTGCATGTCCTTGGTCTTGAGCTTGCGGTCCCGGGCGCGCTGGGACAGATCCATCAATTCGGCGGCCAGATCGACCAGGCTCTTGCGGTCGACATCGCGCACCACCGGAACGACCAGCCCGTCGGGCGTATCCACGGCCACCCCGAGGTTGTAATACTGCTTCAGGATCAGGTTCTCGCCGGTCGCATCCAGCGAAGCATTGAACCGCGGGTATTGCTTCAGCACGGACATTACCGCTTTCATCAGGAAGGGCAGGAAGGTGACCTTCACACCCTTCTTCTCGTATTCCTCCTTCAACGACTTGCGAAAGTCCTCGAGTTCGGTGATGTCCGCCTCGTCGAACTGGGTCACGTGGGGCACGCTGATCCAGTTGCGGTGCAGATTCTTGCCGGTCAGCTTGTTGATCTTCGTCAGTGCCAGGGTCTCGACCGGGCCGAACTGGCTATAGTCGATCTCCGGCATCGGCTCGACACCCAATGCCGAGCCGCCGCCTTGGCTGAGCGCGCGCTTCACGAAGCCTTGCACGTCGTCGCGCAGGATGCGCTTCTTGCGCCCGCTGCCCTCCACCTTGGCCAGATCCACCCCAAGTTCGCGCGCGAAGCGGCGCACGGCGGGCGAGGCATGGGCCTTGCGGAAGGCCTTCTCGTTGGCGATGTGCGCCGTCGGTGACGACCGCGGCGACTCCTGTTCCGCGGCCGCGGGCCGCACCGGCTCCGCGCGCTCGGCACCCGGCTGCGGGGCCGCGGGCTTCCCGGTCGCGGCCTCCTGCGGTGCTGTTGCCTCGGGTGCTGTTGCCCCGGATTCTGCCGGCAGGTCTCCGGCCGATGCGCCGTCAGCCTCCAGATCCAGGATCGGATCCCCCTGCGACACATGATCACCGACCTTGACCTTCAGATTCTTTACCCGTCCGCCTTGCGGCGACGGGATCTCGATCGAGGCCTTCTCGGACTCCAGGGTGATCAAAGGGTCCTCGGGGGCCACCTGATCCCCCACGCTCACCAGCACCTCGATGATCTCGACGCCCTCGAAATCGCCGATGTCCGGGACATCCACGGTAATGGTCTCGCTCATTTCAGCTCCTGGCTCGGGGAACGCGGCGACACACTCAGGCCTGCAGCGGGTTGGTGCGGCGGGTGTCGATCCCGTACCGGCCGATGGCATCCGCCACCACCGAGGCCTCGATCTCGCCGGCCTCCGCCAGCGATTTCAGTGCGGCGACGACGATAAAGTACCGGTCGACCTCGAAATGCCGACGCAAGGCCGCGCGGGTATCCGAACGACCGAAGCCATCGGTGCCCAGCACCCGGTAGGGGGCTGGCACCCAGGATCGGATCTGATCGGCGTAGGCCTTCACGTAATCCGTGGCGGCGATCACCGGGGTCGACGACCCGCCCAGGCATTGGGTGACCCAGGGCACCGGCGCCTCCGCCGTCGGGTTCAGCATCGCCTGGCGCTCGCTCACCCGGCCATTGCGGGCCAGCTCATTGAAGCTGGTCGCGCTCCAGATCTCGGCCGAGACGCCGAAGTCCTGGTCGAGCAAATCCGCCGCGGCGATCACTTCGCGCAGAATGGTGCCGCTGCCCAACAACCGGACCTGCTTCTTGCGCCGGCCGGCCGCAGCAAACTTGTACAGGCCGCGCACGATGCCCTCTTCCGCGCCCTTGGGCATCGCCGGCTGAACGTAGTTTTCGTTCATCACGGCGATGTAATAGAAGATGCATTCCTGGTCGACATACATGCGCCGCAACCCGCTGTGGATGATCACCGCGAGTTCGAAGGCGAAGGTCGGGTCGTAGGAAACGCAGTTGGGCACGTTGGCGGCCATCGTCAGGCTGTGCCCGTCCTGATGCTGCAGGCCCTCGCCCGCCAGCGTGGTTCGTCCGGCGGTCGCCCCCATCAGGAAACCGCGCGCCTGCATGTCGGCCGCCGCCCAGATCAGGTCACCGACGCGCTGGAAGCCGAACATCGAATAGAAGATGTAGAAGGGAATCGTCGCGACGCCGTGGGTGGAATACGAGGTGCCCGCAGCAATCCAACTCGACATCGAGCCGGCTTCGTTGATCCCCTCCTCGAGGATCTGCCCCTTCTTGTCTTCCTTGTAGTACATCACCTGGTCGCGATCGTGCGGCTCGTACAACTGACCGACCGACGAATAAATACCCAACTGCCGAAACAGGCCTTCCATGCCGAAGGTGCGGGCCTCGTCAGGCACGATCGGAACCACGTAGCGGCCGAGCTTCTTGTCGCGCGTGAGCAGCGTCAGCACGCGCACGAAGGCCATCGTGGTCGACAACTCGCGCTCGCCACTGGCGTCGAGCAGCGAGGCGAAGGTCTGCAGATCCGGCACCTCGAGCGGCGCGGCGAACGGCCGGCGCACCGGGATGTGCCCGCCGAGCTCTTGGCGGCGCTTGTTCATATAGAGCATTTCCGGAGCGTCGGCGTCCGGTCGGATGTACTCGGCCGCCTCGACCTGGGCATCGGTGCGCGGGATCTCGAAGCGGTTGCGAAAGGCCTTCATGTCGTTCACATCCAGCTTCTTCTGGCTGTGCGTCCGGTTCTGGGCCTCGCCGGCCGGACCCATGCCATACCCCTTGACCGTCTGCGCCAGGATCACCGTGGGCTGGCCGGTGTGCTCGCTCGCGGCCTTGTAGGCCGCGTAGACCTTCACCGGATCGTGGCCGCCGCGGTTCAGGCGCCAGATGTCGTCGTCGGACATGTTCGCGACCATCGCCTTCAGCTCCGGGTACTTGCCGAAGAAGTGTTCGCGCACGTAGGCCCCGTCGTGCGACTTGTAGTTCTGCAGGTCGCCGTCGACGACCTCCATCATGCGTTTTTGCAGCAGCCCGCTCTTGTCCCGTGCCAGCAGCGGATCCCAGTAGCGGCCCCAGATCACCTTGATCACGTTCCAGCCGGCGCCGCGGAAGATCGCCTCGAGTTCCTGGATGATCTTGCCGTTGCCGCGCACCGGCCCGTCCAGGCGCTGCAGGTTGCAATTGACCACCCAGATCAGGTTGTCCAGCTTCTCGCGCGAGGCCAAGGTGATGCTACCCAGGCTTTCGGGCTCGTCCACCTCGCCGTCGCCGACGAAGCTCCAGACCTTGCGCCCGGCGGTCTGAACCAGGCCGCGGTCCTGCAGGTACTTCATGAAGCGCGCCTGAAACAGGCTCATGATCGGCCCGAGGCCCATCGAGACCGTCGGGAACTGCCAGTAATCCGGCATCAGCCACGGGTGGGGGTAGGAGGACAAGCCCTTGCCATCGACCTCGCGCCGGAAGTGGTCCAGCTGCTCCTCGCTCAGGCGGCCCTCCAGAAACGAGCGGGCATACATCCCCGGTGCCGAATGGCCCTGCACGAACAGCAGATCGCCGCCGTGTTCGTGCGAGGGCGCGCGCCAGAAATGGTTGAAGCCCACATCGTAGAGCGTCGCCGCCGAGGCGAAGGTGGCAATATGCCCGCCGAGTTCGGACGAGACCCGGTTCGCCTTGACCACCATGGCCATCGCATTCCAGCGGATGTAGGAACGAATCCGTTGCTCGAGCGCGCCGTCGCCCGGAAACGCCGGTTCCTGGTGCGGGGGAATGGTGTTCACATAGGCGGTGTTCGCCGAATACGGCAGGTGGGCGCCGCTGCGCCGAGCCTTGTCGATCAGGGACTCGAGCAATTGATGCGCACGTTCGGGCCCATCGGCCTCGAGCACGGCCTCGAGCGCGTCGATCCATTCCTGGGTTTCCTGCGGATCGATATCGTGCGAGTCTGCGTTCGCGTTCATGCGTCATCCCTTTGAGAACGGACTTTTAGAGAACAGCCTTGGAGAAACGGCCCTTGAAAAACGGCCCTGGGGACTCGGGGCGGTCGGTCAGTCGCCGGCGCCCTTTCTGCTACCATGCGTACCGGTGCGACGGGTGCGAGCAGGCTGCAAGAAGGGCCCAAGTATCCGGACTGAAGCCGGCACAGGTCAAGCCATGTCCGCGTCCGGCTGCCCTCACCCCTCGCCGGCAACGGCCCGCAATGATCTGGATCTCATGACTGCAACCTTGACCCTTCCCCCCGAAGCCCGCCCCCTGGCCAATCGTTTTCGCGGTTTCCTGCCCGTCGTGGTCGATGTCGAGACCGGGGGCTTCGATTGCCGACAGCATGCGTTGCTGCAGGTCGCGGCCGTGTTTTTACGCAGAGGCCCCGATGATCACCTGTACGTCGACCATACACTGAGCCTGCATGTGCGTCCTTTCGAAGGGGGACTCCTCGACCCCAAATCCCTGGAGGTCAACGGCATTGATCCCTTCCACCCGTTGCGTATCGCCCAGCCGGAGGATCAGGCGCTCGGCCAACTCTTCAGCGAGGTGCGTCGGGAGGTTAAGGTCAATCAGTGCAAGCGCGCCATTCTGGTCGGCCACAACGCGCATTTCGATCTCAGCTTCGTGCATGCCGCCGCCGAGCGCTGCGGCATCCGACGCAATCCCTTCCACCCTTTCAGCAGCCTGGACACCGTGTCGCTGTCGGCCTTGGCCTTCGGTCAGACCGTGCTCGCGCGGGCCGCGGAGGCCGCAGGCCTGGGCTGGGACAACGAATCCGCGCACAGCGCCGCCTACGATGCCGAGATGACGGCCGAGATCTTCTGCCGCATCGCAAATCGCTGGGCAGACACCGCCGGCATCCCCGCTGCAGCCGCCTTCATCCCGGAGAGTGCCGGCTGAAGCCCGGACCGCCTCCCCTGACCTTACATTTGGGATCCAATCAATCCAGGACCCCAAAAACGGCCCAATAACACGGCCAGATGAAAGTGGATGTTTTAGAAAAGCCGTCGCAGCCTGCCACGACGGATTGAATCCCACCCGAAACCGCTCAGCCGCAGCGATCACCCGATCCCCGATGCGATCGGGGGTCAGGTGCCGGGATTGGGCCAGGGATTCGGGGCCGGGATTCCGGGGGGGGG
>PWGH01000233.1 GCA_003555285.1 Thioalkalivibrio sp. | reverse complement strand
CGCCGCGCGGCCGTTCGGGTAGGCGACATCGACCTGGTGCAATGCGATCAGCGGTGCCGCCTCAGTCATGCAACGCGCCCCGCGAGCGCATGGCCTGGGTCACCAGATCGGCGTTGTGCACGCCCTTGTCGAGCGCGGCCAAGCCGATCGCCGCACTACCCCGATAGCGCTCACGCAAGGTCGGCGGCAGCACCGAGCGGCTGCGCTGCGCGTAGCGGTAGTCCTGCGCCAAACGGCGGAACAGCTGGATCTGCCCGCGCACGATCACCAGCCAGCGCTGCGCCTGCGGCCAGTGCACCAGCGCACGATCCAGATTCACCGCACGCATCATCCAGGCGGTCAGCAGCGCGAGCAGCAGCACCCGCAGGTTGATCAGCACCAGCGCCGCCACCACCGGCTGCCCGGTCAGCCAGCCCATCAGCAGGAACCCGGCCGAGAGCAGCAGCAGGATGGCCAACACCACGCGCAGCGCACGCAACAGCAAGCGGAGACGACCCGCGCCGGACAGCAGCAGCGCGCCGACCAGAATCAACGCGAGCCCGCGCGGATCGTGCACGAAGCTGATTGCCACCACCGCCAGCAGGTAGAGGCCCAGACGCGCCGGATGCGAGAGTGTCGGCACCTCAGGCCCCCTGCCCGCCCGATGCAAGCAGCCAATGCCGCTTGCGGGCATGGCGCCAGATCAGCAGCGTCAGCGCGGCCTCGGCCACACCGATGAACAGGTGCGGCACGAGCACCGCCGGCACGGTCACCGCCCAGCCAAACGGGAAGAAACGCGGACTGCCGTCCGGCGCCTGGGCAATCAGCGGCTGCAGCCCCAAGACCAGGGCAACCAGCAGCGCGGACGCCAGGATGGAGACGAAGACCGCAACGACCACGGCCAGATCGATCTGCACCGACCGCAGCAGATGGAACAGGCCATAGGCGAGAAAGGCCCCCACGAAGCCCATCGCCAGCGCGTTCACCGGCAGCGCCGTGATGCCGCCCGCGCCCATCACCAGCGCCTGCAGCACCAATACCAGGGTGTAGGCCAAAAAGGCGACCCACGGCCCGAAGACCAGCGTCAGCAGCCCTACGCCGATTGCATGCCCCGAGGTCCCGCCCGGCAGCGGCAGCATCAGGCTGGACAACAGGAAGGCCAGCGCAGTGAACACCGCGAGCCGCGGCAGGACCTCATCTCCGACCTGGCGCCGGAAACTGCGCCCAGCCCACCACCACAGCGGCACGGCGACGGCCAGCGCGGGCAGATACGTCTGGGGCGAGATCAGTCCGTCGGGGATGTGCATGTCAGACGGGCTGTCTGCGGGCGCGGTGCATGCGCCACAACGCCAGGAGACCGAACATCCCCAGCAGATAGCCGACGCCCGCAGTCAGGCGTTCCCAGCGCGAAAGCCCTACCAGGCCTTGAGTGCCCGAAGCGATGCCATCGGCATCGACGGTGATCCGCAGCTCGGTGCCATGCCCATCCTCGGTGGCGACGATCACCCGCCACGGGCCCGGCCGGTCCGGTTGGAAAGTCACCTCCCCCGCCGCATTTACGCGCCCGGTCTGGAACGGACGGTGGTCGTCCGGCGCCATCACCCGGTAGCTCTCGAAGTAGGGCCGGTCGCCATCGGGAAAGTAGAATTCGGCCCGGACCATTGCGTCCGCCTCGAGCACCCGGTGCAGCAGCGCATGCGACGCGGCCGGCGGAGCGGCCAGCACCGCTGCAAGCAGCAGCAGGGAAGTTCCCGAATGACGGAAACCGCGCCGGCCGCGGGATGGCCGAAGCCCGGTGCCACCACAACCTTCGGCGCGTACCGGCATGGTTCAGCGCAGCGTGAACGTCAGCGTGGAAGAGTACGAGCGCCGGTCGCAGACCGCCGGATCCGGGTAGTCCTCGGTGGCGTGGGCGTGCACCAGCCAGTCCCCGGATTCCGCCGGCACCAGCCGGGCCACGCCGTCGGCGTCGGTGCGCACGGTGAGCGCGTAGTCGTTCTCACCGTCGCGCGGGTAGCCGGCATGGGTGGCGCGGACTTCGCCCGCCCAGGGCTCGCCATGCAGCAGCACCTGCACTGAAAGCGGATCGCCGGCACGCAGCGCCGCGGGATCGACCAGCGGCACCACCTCGAGCAGCTGACCCTGCCGATGCTGCCAGGCCACGCCCGGCCCCTGGCCCGCGATGGCCTTCATCGAGTTGGCCGACTGGCTGCAACTGAAGGCCTCCGGATACCGTTCCCGGGAGGCCCTGCGCCCCCCCTCGTGGGTCCGGCTCCAGTACGCCGGCTTCTGTTCGGCGACGATCAGGATGGCCCCTGGCGCCGCGTCGGGCAGCGAATGATCGTCACGCGCCTCGAGTTCAAGGGCCCGCACGCTACCATCGGGCTGCACCAGACGCACGCCCTCGAGACGATCGGCCGGCAACTGCCCGTCTGCCGGAAACGCGTGCCCGAAGCCGATGCGGAACGAGGCGCCCTGTGGCTCGCCTGCGTGCACCGTGATCCAGGGATAGTGCGCGAGGGCCGGCGCTCCCGCGAGCAGCACCGCAAGGCCGACCAGCGCGCCCAGACCGAGTGCGACGCGCGGGCCGCGACCGGGGCACCGCGGCCGACCTGCAGCTTCGCGACCGCGCTCGAGGTGATGGACCGGATGTTCTTCGATGCTGCGCATGAAAACTCCTCTGGGTTCGAAAGCGGCGTGGCGAGACCGCATCAGAACCGGTAGATGCCCTGTACCCGGGCATTGCGGCCCGGATCGTTCAGCTGCGACAGGTGCCGCCGGTAGGTCGTGTCCATCAGGTTGTCGATTCCCGCGTCGACGGTGAGTCGCTTTGCGGGTTGCCAGGTCATGAAGACATCGACCAGGTGGTATCCGGGTGTCGGCCCGATCGTGTGATCGCGATCGGGAACCCGGTCCTGAGACCGGTTCAAGCTCAGCCGAGCGCCGGTCTCGAGATCAGGGCCGCGCCACCGCCAGGCGCCATCCAACACCAAGCGATCGCCAGGGATGCCCCTGGTCGATGTCCCAGCGGCCCTTCAGCAGGCCCGAGACCACGTCGCTTCCGGTGAAGGCCACCCGCTCCCCTTCGCCGTCGCGGAAGTCCGAATGGTCGCGCAGGCTCACCGCGCCCAGCCACTCGGTCGCAGCGCCCCTTCCGGCCAGCGTCAGGCCGCCGGACACGCGCCGCCCGTTGTCCTGGTAGCCGGCGACGACGCGCCCACCAAGGTCCTGCCCGGGTTCGAGCACGCTGGACGGCTCCAGCGTGCGCAGGCTCATCACGCCGCCGATCGCGCCGCTACCGTGCAGGCTCGAACCGGGGCCGCGCAGCACCTCGACGCGCTCGAACAACGCCGGGTCGATGAAGGTCTGGCCGCGGTGACGGATGTTGAGGTTCTGCCGCGCGCCGTCGATCCGAACCACCACCCGGCCTTCGCCCAGACCACGGATATTTGGGTCCAGGGCCGCCTGGCGGGGGCCGCCGGCGGTCGTCACCCCCGGCATCCCGAGCAGCACCGCGTCGAGATCCTGCGCCTGCCGGCGCTCGATCTCCCGGCGTTCCACCACGCCAACCGGCGCCACCGTTTGGTCTTCCACCTCCGCGATCCGTCCGATGGTGACCACGATCGGTGCGAGGCGATAAGCGGCATCGGCGGGAAGTGTGAGCGGAAACCCCACGCCGATCCCGAGGATCAGCACCGCCGCAAACCCAGGCAATTGCGGGGTACGCACGACCCGAACCGGATGCAAGGCCGCAACCGCTTTAGCCAGTCCATACGGCCGGCGACTGCTGGACTTCATGAAGTCAGTAATCCTTTTTTGTAATACTGCTTATTCTAGCACCGCACAGCGCAGGCACCAATCGCTTCCAACCGAGTTCCCGCGACCCGGTACCGGCGGCCGCAACAGAATGGCCCTTCGCAGGCCGGCCCTTCGCAGAATGGCCCTTCGCAGGCTGGGCCAAGCGCAGCGGGCCCACCACACCAACGCTAGCCGGTGCCCGCATCACCGACGTAACGGACGACGCCGCCACGGCGCGGATCACCCGCGCCGGAGAAGCCGTCGCCGTCCCGGGCCACCGCATGCACGCCACCAAAGAACAGGTTGCGATCGCCCCAGATCCGGTGCTGCGGATACCGCTCGAGCAGGGCGGCGAGTGCATCCTGCCCGTTCACTCCCGCCTCCACACTCAGCAGGCCCTGCTCCAGATGAATGCGCGGGGCCTCGACGGCCGCGACCAGGGGCAGGCCGTGATCCAGCAGATTCAGCAGCACCTGCAGGATCGCGGTGCGAATACGGTTCGAGCCCCCCGAGCCCAGCGCGATTTCGGCGCCATCGGCTCGAACGAGCAGGGTTGGGGCCATCATCGAGGTCAGACGCTGGTTCTCCTGCCAACGAAAGAATCCGTGCGGATTCAGATCCTCCTCGCCGAGCATGTTGTTCAGCATCACGCCGGTATCCGGAATCAGCACCCCACAACCCTCGCCGTTGCTGGCGGTCAGGCTCGCGACATTGCCCTGCCCGTCCATCACGCTCAGGTGGGTGGTGCCGCGCGGCGCCACGGCGCGCCCCTGGATCTCGTTTTGATACCGCGCCAACCACACGGGATCCAGAAGCCGGTTGGCATCAATCGAGCCGTCGTCGCCCGACTGGGCCTCGAGCCGCGCCTGATCGGTCACGGCCATCGCCAGCGCGAGCGCCTCGAGCGCTGCGGCCGTACCCTGACCGGGGGATTCCGGTCTTGAGGACTCCGGTCTTGAGGACTCCGGTCTTGAAGACGATGGCCACGACGTCGACGGCCCCAGGCCCGATAAGCCTGAGGTCCGTGGGCTCGCGTCCACGCCGCCCGAAGACGCCAGCAGCTTCAGGGCAAAACCCAGCAACAAGCCTCCCGAGGACGGAGGCGGATTGGTCCAGATCCGGTGTCCGCGGTAATCGACGCTCAGCGGCGTGCGCCGCTCGGCTCGATAGTGTTGCAGATCGTCCAGCCGCAGCAGGCCGCCTTCGCGCCGGCAGAATTCGTCGACGAGATGGGCCAGCTCACCGGTGTAGAACCAGTCCGCACCCTGTTGCGCCAGGCATTCCAGCGTGTGCACCAGCGCGGGCTGGCGCAACAGATCGCCCTCCACCACGGGGAAACCGGGCCGGATCGAACTCGCAAAGACCTGGCGCGCGGCCTCGGAATGGCCATAGATCGCGCCGATGATCCGAAAGGCATAGGCCTGCATCGCATTGACCCGAACTCCGTCGCGCGCCAGCGCGATCGCCGACTCGAGCAGCAGCGCCATCGGCAGGCTGCCCCAACGCCGGTGCGCTGCGAACAGCCCGCGCACCATGCCCGGGGTGGCGGCGGAGCCGAGACCGATGTGGAACTCCTGCTGGGCATCGCCGAAATCGGCCACGATCGGCAGGAAATCGATCTCGGTCGGGGGCCTTTTGTGCCGCGGCGTCTGCACGAAGAAGTCCAGCGCCTGCACCCGGCCCAGACCCTGCCGCGCCAGCAGGAATCCGCCACCACCGAGCGAGGACAACACCGGTTCGGCCACACACGCGGCCCATTGCCCGGCGATCACCGCATCGAAGGCATTACCGCCGGCCTCGAGCACCGCGACGGCTGCCTCGGCCGTGGCCGGATGTCCGGCCGCCACTACGCCGGAGGCCTTCACGAAGCTCGGCCTCGGCCTCGGCCCGGACCTTGGCCGGAATTGGCATCCGGACTCCGAGCCGGGCTTCGGCCCGACCAAGGATGCGGGCCGAGCCGTCGCTCAGTCGGCATGCTCGTGGTCATGGTGGTGCATCGGGGCCGCGTCCACCCCCGACCCCGCCGCCGGCTCCAGCGGAATGCGGTGCAACTTGCCGTGACGAATTCCGGGACGGGCGACCACCGATTCGGCGAAGGCCTGGACATCGTTGGCATTGCCCCTGAGCAGTACCGACTCCACGCACAGGTCGTGATCCAGGTGCATGTGCAGCGTGGTCACCGTCAGGTTGAAGTGCGCATGATGGGCCTGGGTCAAGCGCTTGCTCAGTTCGCGCTCATGGTGGTCGTACATGTAGCTCAGCACGCCGACACAGGGACCGTCCTGCCCCTGGGCAAGCTGCTCGGAGGCCAGCGCACCCCGAATCAGATCCCGCACCGCCTCCGAGCGGTTGCTGTAGCCCCGGCGCTTGATGAAAGCATCGAAGTCTTCCGCCAGTGCGGATTCGACGGAGACGGTAAATCGTTCGCTCATGCTTCGCTCCTCGCGGCGGCACCCAGGGGTCGCGACGCGCCCAGGCGCCGATGCAGCGCCAGGTGCAACGGCGTACGCGAGTGCGCCACCCGGTACACGAAGTTGTACCGGGCAACATGATAACTGGGATCGAAGCCGAAGAAATTCAGCCGCATGTGCTGCATCTCCTCTTCGCGGTAGGTCGCCAGCGGCTTGATCGCCTCGTCCTGGCGCCGGCGCGCCTGCTTCTCGGCCAGACGAGCGGGCAGATCCGCCGCAACGGCGAGAGCCGCCGCGCGCCGATGCACCGCGTCGAGGAAGGCGCCGTCCGGCGCATCGAGCACCGTATCGACCAGGCCGGCCGTCACGGCCTCGGGTGCGCCCAGCGGCAGCCGGTTGCCCATGATCTGTCGGGCGGCATCAAGGCCGACGCGGCGCGGCAGCAGGTAGGTCCAGTATTCGGAGCCGTAGAGGTTGCCCATGTTCTTGTAATGGGGATTGAGCACCACCCCCGGCGCGCACCAGACGGCATCCGCGGCCAATGCCAGAAAGACGCCGCCGGCGCCGGCGTTGCCCTGCAGCGCGGCGATCACCCATTGGTCCTCGGTCTCGATGATCGCGCGGGTCAGGTCGTTCATCGCCTCGATGTTGGCCCAGGAGGCCTCGGCGGCGTTGCCCTCGGCCTCGATGCGGTGCAGGTGGATACCGTTGGACCAGAAGTCGCTGCCGCCTTCGAGCACCAGCACCCGGGCCGAACTCGCGCGCAATTGCTGCCAGGCCGCCAGCAGGCGGCGGCACTGTTCGGTGGACATCGCGCCGTTGTGGAATTCGAAGGCCAGCACCCCCACATCCCCGTCGATCCGGGCGGTGATCTCACGCCAGGTCCCGGTGTCGGCCGGGGCGAAGGGATCCAGCGGGATCTCGGGCACGCCGGCCAGGCGTTCCGGTCCCAGCACCTGGGTCGCCGGCAGCTTCAAGGTCTCTGGCGCCTTCGAGGTCTCTGGTGCGCTCAAGGGGTCCGGCGCGAACTCAAGCCGGCGCAGGTGGGTAATCCACACGGCGCCGTCCCGCGTCGCCCGGCAGATCGCGCCGTCGCGCGTGGCGAT
>PWGH01000146.1 GCA_003555285.1 Thioalkalivibrio sp. | reverse complement strand
CTCGACACGGGGCTCGGGCGCCTGTTGGACACGCAGGCGAGCCTCGGGTCGCGCTTGCAGGCGGTGGAGAATCAGAATCGCCTGAACGGCGATCAGCTGCTGCAGTTTCGCAGCACGCTCTCGCAGATCGAGGATCTGGACTACGCGGAAGCGGTCAGCCGTTTCAGCCTGCAGCAAACCGCGCTCGAGGCGGCGCAGCAGACCTATGTGCAGGTGCAGCGGCTCTCGCTGTTCAACTTCCTCTAACGCGGGATTCCAGTCGGATTACAAGGCAGGCTTCAAAGCGGGTCCGGAGTCCCACTCCATAAACTGGCCCTGGCTTCGGCGAGACTATGCCTCCCGAGTCCGCTCCGGGTGTCTCAGGGTGATCGAGGGGGACTCGCCAAAGACTTTTTGGTAGTTGACGGCAAAACGGCCAAGATCCCAGAAGCCGGTGTGCAAAGCCGCACTCTTCACCGACGGGACGGCGGCGGTGCGAAGCAGGCGGCGCGCGATCTGGAATCGGCGATAGCGCAGAAACTGCGCCGGCGTGATCCCGAGTGACCGGCGAAACGCATATTGCAGGTTTCTCAGCCCGGTTCCGGAAATCCTGCACAGTGCCGCAAGGGACAGAATGTCCTCCGGGGCGACATGAATGTATTCGCGTATGCGTCGCAGGATCGTTTCCTGCGAACGCCGCATTACTGCAGGCTGGGGCACGTCCGGCCGGAGCGCCGCGAACAGCGGTTCGAGAAGAGCATTCTCGAAGTCCTCGATACCGATGGCCGGGAGGCGGGTTTCCGGTTCGGCCAGGATTTCGAGTGTGTGTACGGTTTCCCGCCAGCGCTTTTCCTGAGGTTCCGGCAGTGTAAGGAGCTGGGCATCCCGATGAATGTGTGGCTCGTCGTCCGGAAAAAACGCCTGTAAGGTCTCCATCGCCTTGCGCAGGTTCAGGGAAAGCAGATCGTAACCGTATGGCGCCTGGCAGGAAATAAAGATATCGGAGCCGGGCCCCTGTACGCCGATATGTCCCCGCCCGATCGCTTCCCCGTTGTAGCGGACCGGCGCGTTCATGGATTGAAGAAGCAGAAATTGCAATTGTCCCGGGTCGGTGCCTGCAAAGGCCACGGAAGACGCGCCAGTTTGGCCTTGCTGAAGGCTGATGTTGGGCAGCGTACTTCGCCGTACGCTCCATGCCTTTTCTTTGGGTGCACACTGGGTCAACTCGACGTCGACGCCTTGCAGGGCTGCGGCCAGGTCATCGGCCCCCTGGAATTCGGCCGTTTGAACCTGCAGCGGGTCGGATCTCGGCGGTGACACAGGCTCCAAAGGGGGTCTCCATCGGGTGGTTCTCGGTTTCGTATTGTCCTGGCCGAGTCCGGGACGTCGTAAATTCCGCGATGCTTGTCCCCAGCACTCTCAGGTGCCGGTCCATGCAAGAACGAAAACCCGCACAGCTGATGGCAATGGTCGCAGTCGATGCCGGACGTTGGGTAGAAATACGCTAAAGCATCGGATCAAGCAAGCTGGAATGTCCAGGACGGCCTTCGGCGAGCCTGCAGACATCCGGCCTTCAGGATGGGGAAGGCACCCGCCCATGTGGCTGGTCGGTTCCGGTGGTCGATTCGGCGTTCGTCCCAGGACTTCCAGCCGGTGCGCGCTACGTTTCGCAGCTGTAGGTGTTCGCCGATCAGCCCCTCTGCCCGCATCGGTCCGGTCCAATCTCTGATGTGGACCGAGAGAAACCCTCAAAAACGGGGTCATCAAGGCTTGGGCATAGGAGGAAAAAACCTTATCTTCTGTCGCAGATTTACCTGGTTTTTTCTGGGTTGTCTACAAAGTAGGATTTACTCTCCGTGTGAGCTTGCTGTTTTCGGGCCTTCTTGTCTGATTTTTGGTTCTTGATTTTCGTTTTTTGCGCAGCAGTCGGGGTTGCCTTCAAGGCAGCCACCGGTAATATAAAAGTGGATTCACCACGGCGCGGGGTGGGGTTCTGTGGAACCCATATTAATAAAATAGAACGTTCCAAAAACGTGGTGAGCGGGTGGGGGTCACGCAAACCGACTGATCATCGTTTGTGCATTGGCTGGTGCAGGAGAACGCGGTTGCGAGGTTCGTGATGGGCAAGGAACGAAAAGCGTCGAAAGGGATGTTGAAGGCCGACCCTTCGACATCCCCAGAGGTCGTCTCGAACGCGGCCGAGCACGTGGCATCGCGCCATGCGGTCATCGACGATGCCTGGCAGCGGATCTCAGAGACGCTGAGAAATCGCAAACAGCGTCTGCGGGACAGTGAGGATCGCTACCGCATCGTGTCGGAGTTCTCGCCTGATTGGGACTTCTGGGTTGGGCCGGATCAGCAGTACCGTTTCGTGGCGCCAGCGTGCGAGGCCATCTGCGGGTACCCGGCCACCGCTTTTCTCGCCGACCCACTGCTGATGGAGCGGCTGCTCCATCCGGAGGAGGTACGCCAGTGGCGGACGCACTGGGATACGGTCCGGCCCGCCGCAAAGGCCGATCAGTCCTGCGCGACCGGGCATGAGCATCACGCCGCCCTCGAGTTCCGGTTGCGGCATCGGGACGGACATCAGCGTTGGATCGAGCACCAATGCTGCCCGGTGTATGACGCCGATGGTCGGTATCAGGGGCGGCGCGGGGTGAATCGGGACATCACCGCGCGCAAGACGGCCGAGGCACAGGCCGCCCATATCACCCTGCTGTATGCGACGCTGAGTCAGACCAACCAGGCCATCGTGCGCGCCCGATCATCTCAGGAACTGTTGGCCAGCGTCGCCCGAATCGTCGTCACGGTGGGTGGGTTTCAAGGCTGCGCGATCACGCTGTTGGATCCCGAATCCGGTCGCCCCCGATTGGCCGCCCACCACGGCCTGGAGGCACCGAATTTTGCCGGCACCGCCTTTGCCGAATTCGCCGCGGGTGCTGCGATCACCCGATCCATGGGTGCGCCGGCCGAGGGTGCGAGCGAAGGGTCGCGTCGTGGGGGCGGAACATCGGTCACGACCGGGGCCGGTGAATCGGGCTTGGGTCGCGAGGCCCATTATGCGTTGCAGCACCAGGACCAGTGCATCGGCGTGCTCAGTATCCTGGCCGGCGATTCCCACGGCGATTCCCACGGTGATTCCGAGGGCGTGCAGTCCTTGTTGCAGCAACTGGCGGCCGATGTGTCGCGGGCGCTGGACTATTTTGCCGAAGAGGCGCACCGAACGGCGATGGAGGCGGCCCTGCGCGACAGCGAGGCGCGGTACCGACGCATGGTGGAAACCACGCACGAAGGCGTGTGGTCGTTGGATGCCGAACTGCGGGTCACCCATGTCAACGATGCCCTGCTGAAAATCCTGGGCCATTCGCGGGAGGCGGTGCTCGGCCATTCGGGGCTCGACTTTCTGTTTCCCGAGGATCGCGAAGGGCAACTGCAGCGCATGCATCAGCACCGGGCGGGCCGGAGCGAGACCTTCGAGGTCCGGTTATGCCGCAGCGACGGCCACGCCGTGTCGGTACTGGTTTCGGCCACACCGCTTTGGGATGCCAATGGGGCCTTCGAGGGCGCCTTCGCGATCCTGCGCGATCTGAGCCTGCACCGGGAGGCGGAGGCCGCCCTGCAAAAGAACCTGCTGTTGCGTGGCCTGTTCGAACATTCTCCGGTGGCGATGATCCTGTTCGAGGGCGCCGGCCAGCAAGTCGCGATGATCAACCGGGTGTTCCGGCGCAAACTCGGGTACTCGAAGGACGACCTCCCCGATGCGGCCCATTGGTGGCAACTGGCCTATCCCGATCCCAACGAGCGTGCACGCCTCCTGCAGACCTGGCAGGACCGCCTGAAGGGCGCGGCCAATGAGACCGGCTACGTACGGCCGCTGGAGGCTCGGATCACGTGTCGGGATGGCACGGTCCGGCAATTTCAGGTGCATGCGGCCGTCATCGGCGAGGATCATCTGGCGGTGCTGGTGGATATCACGGCGCTGCGCCGCACCGAAGAGCAGCTTTCAGAGGCCTCCGAAAACGTGCGCCTGGCGAGTCGGGCCTTCGAGAGCGCCGGGGAAGGGCTCGCCATCATTGATGCCGATACCCGCGTGGTCACGATCAATCCCGCCTTCACCGACATCACCGGATACGCCGGCGTGGATATGATTGGCCGGCGGTTGGACCTGGTGCAGCCGGAACGCCATGGGCCCGGGGTCTATGCCGGCATGCAGGAGAGCCTGCAGCAGACCGGCCGCTGGGGAGGAGAGGTGTGGGATCGGCGCAAGAACGGCGAGGACTATCCCCTCTGGTTGACCGTCGCCAATGTGGGCGACCACGCGGGCCTGACCACGCACCATATCGTGGCGCTTCGAGATCTCGCCGTGTTGCGACAATCGGAGGCCCAGGTGGCGTTCATGGATCACCACGACCGACTGACCCAGTTGCCGAACTGGGCCCTGCTGATGGACCGTCTGCATCGTTCGCTGGAGCGGGTGACACAACGGAATCAGCCCTTGGGGGTCTTGTTCATCGATCTCGACCGGTTCAAGAAGATCAACGACAGCCTGGGGCACGCGGTGGGCGATGGTCTGCTGCGCCTGGTCGCACAGCGGCTGAGTCACATGATCCGGGTCAGCGACACCCTGGCCCGGATCGGTGGCGACGAATTCGTGATTCTGGTGGAGGGCCAGGGGTCGGTCGACCGGCTGCTGGAGATCGCGCGCAAGATTGGCGCATTGTTTCTGCGCCCCTTCGTGTTCGAGACGCACGAGCTGTTCGTTACGGCGAGCATCGGCATCAGCGTGTATCCCCAGGATGCACGCGATGCCGCGACCTTGATCAAGCATGCCGATCTGGCCATGTACCAGGCCAAGGCCCAGGGCCGCAACGGCTATCAGTTCTATCGCCCGGAAATGGCGGCCGAGGCCGATGAGCGCCTGACGCTCGAGAACGCCCTGCGCGGCGCCTTGCGCGCCGAGCAATTCGAGCCTTATTTTCAGCCCCAGGTCGATTTGGAAACGGGTGCACTCACCGGCGCCGAGGTGCTGCTGCGGTGGCATCATCCGGAACTCGGTACGGTTTCCCCGGGCCTGTTCATTCCCATTGCCGAGGACATGGGGATCATCGGCGATATCGGTGCCTGGGTGCTGGAAGCGGCCTGCCGGCAGGTGATGCTGTGGGAGGCCGAGGGGCTCCATGTGCCGCGTATTGCGGTGAACCTGTCGGTACAGCAGGTCGAATCCGACAGCCTGGTCCGGCTGGTGCAACGCGTACTGCGGGATACCGGCCTACCGGCGACCCAGCTGGAATTGGAGATCACCGAGTCGATGATCATGCGCCAGGCCGAGCGCGCGATCCTGGCGCTGACCGACTTGCGGGCGCTCGGTGTCGAGGTGGCGGTGGACGATTTCGGGACCGGCTACTCGTCTTTGGGCTATCTCCAGCGCCTGCCGTTGAACCGGCTCAAGATCGACTACGCCTTTGTCCGGGACATCGGCCGCAGCCGGGACGACGAAACCATCGCTCGGGCGATCATTGGTCTGGGCCGCAGCCTGGGCCTGGAGGTGATCGCCGAGGGGGTGGAGCGCGAGGAGCAGGCGGATTTTTTGCGCGAGGAGGGCTGCGAGATCGGTCAGGGGTATTTGTTCGGGCACCCGATGCCGGCGGACGATTTCCTTGCGAGCTGGACGGGTCCAGGCGGCGAGGCCCGCCAGCGGGTCGACCGGCGTTGAGACTTGCGCTGGGTATGGCACGGCCTGCCCGATGACAATGCGTGTTTCCCGCAACTTGACTTGGGTATCTTTCCCTATATCTTGTAGGGTATGTCGTGTGTTGAAGCACCCTGGAGTTCTGGATGAAGTCGAAGGACACGGAAAAAACGCGGCCGACCACGGCCCATCGGGTGACCGCCACCGTTTGCGAATTCGCGCTCCCCCCCGTGCATGATGCGTTGGTGTTGGGCCGGGACGCTCCGGTCGGCTGCCGAGCCTTCCGGCGGGTCCTGGAACTGCTGAGCCCGGCGGTGTTCGAGCACCTGGAGACCGACGACGACACGATCAGTGATGTGTTGGTCCGCGCGACGCTGCTGCGGCGTATTCCGGCGGATCGACTTCTGCAGTTTGTCCTGGCCGACATCAAGCCGCTGATGGCTGCCGACGAGGTCTTGCGCCTCGATCTCGACGTCGAACTTCGGGTCGAAGGACAGTGATAGCGATTGCGCTGCAGGCCGGGGATGCACTGGATCCAGGGCTGGTGCGCGTCACCGATGACGTCCGCCCGCCCGTAAAGGTGATGGCCGGAACGACCGCCTACGCGGTTTTTGCGGGGGGGCACGAGGACGGTACGCGCTTTTGCGGGCTGGTGCCCCTGCGGGCCGCCGACGCCCACCCCGGGCGTATCTTTGCCGATTTGCTGCCCCAGCAGCCCCAGGCCGCGGTCACCCCCGGTGCATCGCTGGAGACGGTACGCAGTGTGATGCACGCGCACCCGGTCGATGCCGTGGCGGTGTGTGAGGGGGAGGTGTTCGTGGGTGCGGTGACCCGGGACAGTCTCCAGCGCACCCTGCTGCGGGAGGAGCAGCGAAAGCGCGCGACGTCGGATCGCGCCCATGCCGCGGTGCTGGAACTCTTCGCGCTGAGTTCGAGCCACGGGGTCGAGACCGAGCTGCTGCAACGCGGAATCAATGCGCTCACGGGGTTATTGGGCGCGAAATACGGGGCCATCGGCATTCTCGGGCCGGATGGCGAGCTTTCGGACTTCATCCACACCGGGATCTCCCCGGCCTTGGCGGCGCAGATCGGGTCCTTGCCGCACGGGAAGGGATTGCTCGAGGTGGCGTCGGAACACGGCGCGGCGTTGCGTGTGGACGACATGGCCCGGCACCCGCGCTCGGTTGGGTTTCCGCCCAATCATCCGCCGATGAAGAGCCTGCTCGCGGCAGCGATCACGCTCCACGAGGCGGCCTACGGTTGGGTGTACCTGTGTGACCGGGAGGATGGCAAGCCCTTTAGCGCGACCGACGAGCAATTGGTGGTGGCCTATGCGCAGGCCCTTGCGATGATGATCGGCGAAGGGCATGGCCGCGCACGGCTGAGCCAGTTGGCAGGTGCGATCGAGCAGACCGCCGACGCGGTGATCATTACCGATGCGACGGGGGTGATCGAGTTCGTCAACCCGGCCTTCGAGCAGCAGACCGGCTTCAGGCAGGCGGAGGTGCTGGGCAAGACGCCGCGCATCCTGAAGTCCGATCATCACGATCCGCGGTTCTTTCGAAAACTGTGGAAACAGGTGCTTCGGGGCGAGACCTTTCGCGACGTGATCCTCAACCGACGTAAGGACGGTTCGGTCTTCCATGAGGCGATGAGCATCGCCCCCATTCGCAATGACCGCGGTGCGATTACGCATTTCGTCTCCGCGGGAAGCGATGTCACCGCCTTTGTCGAGACCCGGGATCTGGTGACGCGGCTCGGTGAGATCCTCGACCGTTCCGCCAACGAGATCTATGTGTTCGACGCGACCACGCTGCGTTTTCTTCAGGTCAACGCGGGGGCCCAGGAGAATCTCGGCTACAGCCGCGAAGAACTGGATGCCCTGACGCCGGTGGATCTTTATCCGGAGTTCGATTCGGTGCGTTTCGAGGCCCTGCTGGCGCCGCTGCGCTTGGGGGAGCAGGAGATCGTGATCTTCGAAAGCGAACATCGGCGCAAGGAAGGCTCGCGGTATCCGGTGGAGATTCGCCTGCAATGGTCGGGAGCCGAACAGACGCCGGTGTTCGTGGCGATCGTACTGGACATTACCGAGCGCCGGCGCCAGGAGGCGCGGCTGAATTTCCTGGCCTACCACGACAGCCTGACCGGCCTGCCCAATCGCGTCGCGTTGATTGACCACCTGGTGCAGGCGATGGCGGAGGCCGACCGCCACAAACGCCTGGTGGCCGTGCTGTTCGTCGATCTCGACCGCTTCAAGAACATCAACGACACCCTGGGCCACGACGCCGGCGATCGGCTGCTGACCGCAGTCGCTCAGCGCTTGTCGGGTTGTGTGCGCCCGGGCGATACCGTGGGGCGTCATGGCGGTGACGAATTCACCATGGTGTTGGCCAATGTGGCACACGTCGATCACGTGGCGACGGTGGCGCAAACCATCATGAATCACTTTCGCGAACCCTTTTGCATCGAGGGGTGCGAGTTGTTCGTGAGCCTGTCGGTGGGCATTGCGCTCTACCCCCTGGATCATGACCGACCCGATGTGTTGTTGCGTCATGCCGACGCCGCGATGTATCACGCCAAGGAATCCGGGCGCGACAATTTCCAATTTTTCATTGCCGAAATCAACGAGCGCATGCACCGGCAACTCGATCTGGACAACGCGCTGCGCCAGGCCCTGGAGCGCCAGGAGTTCCTGCTCCACTACCAGCCGCAAATCGATCTGGCGACCGGGCAGGTGATCGGCGTCGAGGCGTTGGTGCGATGGCAGCGGGGCGGTGAAATGGTTTCGCCACTGGAGTTCATCCCGCGGGCCGAGGAAACCGGGCTGATCGTGCCGATCGGCGAATGGGTGCTGATCGAGGCCTGCCGGCAGTTGCAGGCCTGGGATGTCGCTGGTGGCCCCGCACTGCGGATGGCGGTCAACCTGTCGCCGCGCCAGTTTCGCGAAGCCAGCCTGGCCGGGCAAATCGAGGCCGTGCTCGATCAATTCGATCTGGCGCCCGAGCGCCTGATGCTCGAACTGACCGAAGGGGTGTTGATGCACGATCCGGAAGGCGCCTTTCAAGTGCTCAACGGCCTGCACGCCCAGGGGATTCAGCTGGCCGTCGACGATTTCGGCACCGGGTATTCCAGCCTCGGTTATCTGAACCGGTTTCCGCTCGACGAACTCAAGATCGACAAGTCCTTCGTCGGTGAGATCACCGAAAATCCGGAGGATGCCGCCATCGCGCACGCGGTGATTCAATTGGCCCGCAGCCTCGGGATTCAGGTGATGGCCGAGGGCGTGGAGACGTCGGAGCAGTTGGCGTTCCTGTGCCAGCGGGGCTGCCAGGGTGGCCAGGGCTACTATTTCAGCCGGCCCCTGCCGAGCGTCGAGGTGATGGCGTTCTTGGCCGAACAAAGCCCCTTTTCGTTGCCGTCAATACAGGTGTGCAGCCCACCCGCCCAACGGGTGAGCCGATTTGGCGGGCGTCACTAAAATATATCTAAGGATTTATCTGTTCGGGTTTGAGTCCGCCGATCATAGTGTTTATTTACTGCATCCAGTATGCTGGGTTTGCGGGGTCCGGCCGGAGGGGGAAGATTCGGCCGGAGCCTCGTTCGCAGCATTCGAACATTGACCCTTTTACGGTTCCAGGGGAGTAGCGGATGGGGAAGTCGATTCTCACGGTGGATGATTCTGCATCCATCCGTCAGATGGTCACGTTTACGCTCAAGGGCGCTGGCTACACCGTCAGCGAGGCGGTCGACGGCCAGGACGGACTGGACAAGTCCAAGGGCGGGCGCTTCGACCTGATCTTCACGGACCAGAACATGCCGCGCATGGACGGGTTGACCCTGATCAAGGAATTGCGCGGCCTGCCGCTATACAAGAACGTGCCCATCCTGATGTTGACGACCGAGTCCGGCGAAGCCATGAAGGCCCAGGGGCGGGCGGCCGGCGCCACCGGTTGGTTGGTCAAGCCCTTCGATCCGCAGAAGTTGCTAGAGGTGGTCCGCAAGGTCATCGGCTGAGCCGCTGTTCGGAAATTCCGCGGGGGGCAGAGCGAAGGCGCCGCCCGGTGCAAGAGAGAGTGCAATGACCATCGATCTGAGTCAGTTCTACCAGGTGTTCTTCGACGAGGCCGGCGAGCATCTGGGGGAGATGGAAAGCCTGCTCTTGGAACTCGACGTCGATCAGCCCGATCTGGAGATGCTCAACGCCATCTTTCGGGCCGCGCATTCGATCAAGGGCGGTGCCGGAACCTTCGGGTTCCAGGATATGGCCAAGGTCACCCATGTGCTGGAGACCCTGCTCGACCGGTTGCGCAAACAGGAACTTCATCCGACGGCCGAAATGGTGGACGCGTTTCTGGACGCCGGCGACGTGCTCGGGGCGCAGCTCGCGGCCCACCGGGAAGAGCGGGAATACGAAGACGAACGCATCGGGCAGGTCTGCGCCCGATTGCAGGCACTGTCGGAGGATCGAGCCCCAACGGCAGGTCAGCCGTCGAGTGGAACGGGCGAACCGGCTGAGGGGGCCGGGGGGGCGACCACAGACGCGGCGGCGCTCGATGCGGCAGCCGGGCAGACCGTCTGGCGCATCGCCTTCGATCCGGCCCAGGCGGGGTTCGACACCGAAACGCCCCCGCTCGCGGATTCGGACTCGGATGCGGGCAGTACCCGTAATGCCGGCCTGAATGCCCTGGCCGAGGCCTTGGCCGAACGCGGTTCCCTGACGCGAGGGATCGAGGCCTCGGGGATGCCGGTGATCTGGCGCCTGAGCACCGATACCGGGCGGGAGGAACTGCTCGATCTCTTCGACTTCGTTTGCGACGCCAGCGCGATCGAGATGACCGCGGTCAGCGCAGAAGACGCGGCGACGGCGGCCGACTCCGCGCCGGGCGCCGACCGGGCGATCGAGGAAGACCCCGGCTTCGGCATCTTTGCCGACGCGCCCGGGGCGACGCAGGCGGTGGATCAGGAGCATTCGGGCTACGGCCTGTTCGGTGGCAGCCCCGGCATGGAGCGGGTGGCCTCGACGGCGTCGCGGGATCAGCAGGAGGACGAGCAGGGCTACGGGCTCTTCGACCCGTCGCCGGGTCTGCCAGCCGGCCTGAACGCGACCGCGACCGCAACGACCGACGGTGCGGCTGCAGCGTCCGGTGCGGGCGAGGCGTCGAAGAGCGCCGCGGTCCGACGCCCCGCCGCGGCCGAGACCTCGATCCGCGTCAGTGTGGACAAGGTCGATCAGCTGATCAACCTGGTCGGCGAGCTGGTGATCACCCACGCGATGTTGGCGGAATCGGGATCCGGTCTGGATCCGGTCGAGCACGAAAAGATCTTCGGCGGCTTGTCGAACCTCGAGCGCAATTCGCGCGATCTGCAGCAGGCGGTGATGTCGATCCGCATGATGCCGATCAGCTTCGTGTTCAATCGCTTTCCCCGCGTGGTGCGCGATACCGCGAACACGATGCAGAAGAAGGTGACCCTGACGCTGATCGGCGAGGACACCGAACTCGACAAGGGGCTGATCGAACGGCTCGCGGATCCGCTGAATCACCTGGTGCGCAACAGCATCGATCACGGCATCGAGGCCCCTGCCGTGCGCTTGGCCGCGGGCAAGCCGGAAACCGGCGAGATCACGCTGCGCGCCAGCCACCAGGGCGGCAACATCATCGTCGAGGTCCGCGACGACGGGGCCGGCCTGGACCGCAAGCGCCTGTTGGCGAAGGCCGCCGAACGCGGGGTTCCGATGGCGGACAATCCGTCGGACAAGGAAGTCTGGCAGCTGATCTTCGCCGCCGGCTTCTCCACTGCCGCCAAGGTCACCGACATCTCCGGACGCGGTGTGGGCATGGACGTCGTGCGCCGGAACATCGAACAGATGAACGGCCGGGTGGAGATCGACTCGGCGCTCGGCCAGGGCACGCGCATCACCATCCGGCTGCCGCTGACCCTGGCGATCCTGGACGGCATGTCGGTGCGTCTGGGTCAGGAGATCTTCATCCTGCCGCTGACCGCCATCCGCGAATCCATTCAGTCCCGACGCGAGCAGTTCAAGAGCGTGGCCGGTCAGGGCCAGGTGTTTCAGGTGGGCGGCGAATACCTGCCGCTGGTGATTCTGCAGAACCTCTTCCACCAGGGCCGGCCGCGGGTGGCTACCACGGACGGGGTCGTCGTCATCGTCGATACCCACGAGGGTCGTGCCGCGTTGCTGGTGGATGAATTGGTGGCCCAGCATCAGGTGGTGATCAAGAGCCTGGAAACCAATTACCGCAAGGTGGAAGGCGTATCCGGAGCCACCATCATGGGCGATGGCCGCGTTGCCCTGATCCTGGATGTAGACGAACTGGTCCGGTTGAGCCAACAGGCCCCGGGACCGCAACCATTGGTGGAAGCACAGGGGACCCCCGCATGAACGAGCCGTTGAAGCAGCAGGCCGCCGCCATCGGCGAAGGCAACCGAGAGTATCTGACCTTCACCCTCGGGGACGAGGAATACGGAATCGACATCCTGAACGTGCAGGAGATTCGTGGCTACGACGCGGTGACCAAGATCGCGAACTCGCCCGATTTCATCAAGGGCGTGATCAACATGCGCGGGATCATTGTGCCGATCATCGACATGCGCCTGAAGTTTCAGTTGGGCGATGTGGAATACAACCAGTTCACGGTGGTGATCATTCTGAATATTTCGGGGCGGGTGATCGGCATGGTGGTGGATGGAGTCTCCGACGTGGTGGCGCTGAAGGGGGAGCAGATTCGACCGGCACCGGAGTTCGGCGCGGTCCTCGATACCGATTACATCGATGGCCTGGCGACCCTGGAGGAACGGATGGTGATCATGGTGGACATCGAGAAACTCATGACCAGCAGCGAAATGGGCTTGGTCGATCAATACGTTGCCAGCTGAAGGCGTGGTCCGGCGGCAGGCCAGCCACCGGCCAGGGCAACGCCACCGGAAGGATTTTGGCTAACCGATTTGGGCTAACAGGGGATTTGGAATGAACAAGATTACCATCAAGGCACGATTGATCTTCGTGATCGCCTTATTGTCGGTCATGCTGATCGGCATCGGCGTGCTCGGTGTTCGCGGCATGGCGATTTCCAACCAGGATATGGACAACATCTACCAGGACCGGCTGATTCCCACCGGGCAGATCGCCGAGATCGAGGGCCTGATGCGCGGCAGCATCATCGAACTGCAGCTCGCGTCGATGCACGACCCACGCATGGAAGAAAGCCGCTTGCACGATCACCCGATCACGCTGCACACCGATCGCGTGGGGGATAACATCAACCGGATCGGGGACATCTGGGCCGAGTACATCAAGACCACCCTGACGCCGGAAGAGGCGCGGCTGGCACAGACCTTCACCGAGCAGCGGGACCAGTTCATCCGCGAGGGCCTGCGCCCGGCGGTGACGATGTACAACCGCGGCGACTATGGCGAGGCCAACACGCACATGGTGCTCGTGACCAATCCGGCCTTCGGCCGCGCCAACCTGACCGCGCGCGAACTGCTGCAGTTGCAACTCGACGTGGCGGCCGCCGAATACCAGCACGCCGAGGAGGTCTACGCGAACACGCGCAACATCACGGTGATTGCGATCGTGATCGGCATCCTGCTGGCCAGCGTGATCGGCTTCCTGTTGATCCGCGCGATCGTCGGGCCGCTGAACCGGACCATCGGCTATTTCGGCGAGATCGCCAACGGCAATCTGGACAACGACATCGAGGTCAAGACCCAGGACGAGACCGGCCGGGTGCTCGAGGGCCTGAAGCAGATGCAGGCGAAGCTGAAGGCCGATATCACCGAGGCCACGCGCGCAGCCAACGAGAACTTGCGCATCAAGAGCGCATTGGACAGCGTGACGGCGAACGTGATGGTGGCCGATCCGGACCACAACGTGATCTACATCAACAACGCAGTGCAGCAGATGTTTCGCCGCGGCGCTGCTGATATCCGCAAGGACCTGCCGAACTTCGACGCGGATCGCCTGGTCGGGGCCAACATCGACATCTTCCACAAGAACCCCTCGCATCAGCGGCAGATGCTCGACGCCCTGCGTACCGCCTTTAGCACGGAAATCGTGGTCGGTGGCCGCACCTTCGCGCTGGTCGCCAGCCCGATCTCCAATACCGACGGCGAGCGCATCGGCACCGCCGTACAGTGGACCGATCGGACCGATGAGGTGGCGGTGGAGAAGGAGATCTCGCATCTGGTCGAGGCCGCCGTGCGCGGCGACTTCACCACGCGGATCGACATGGCCGGCAAGGAAGACTTCTTCGAGCGCCTGAGTACGGGCGTGAACGAACTGATGCGCATCACCGACAGCAGCCTGAACGAGGTCGTGCGGGTGCTCGGCGAACTGGCGCAGGGCAACCTGACCGAACAGGTGGTCGGCGACTTCCAGGGTACCTTCGGGCGCCTGAAGGACGACACCAATCACTCGGTGAGCAAGCTGAACGAACTGATCGGTCTGGTCACCGAATCGGTCGATGCGATCAATACCGGCGCCAAGGAGATCGCGGCGGGCAACAGCGACCTGTCCCAACGCACCGAGGAACAGGCCTCCAGCCTAGAGGAAACGGCCTCGAGCATGGAGCAGCTGACCTCGACGGTGAAGCAGAACGCCGACAACGCGCGTCAGGCGAATCAACTGTCCAACCAGGCGCAGGAAGTGGCGGTGCATGGGGGCGAGAAGACCCGCCAGGCGATGGACTCGATGAAGGCGATCACCGACAGCGCCGACAAGATTGCGGACATCATCACGGTCATCGACGGCATTGCCTTCCAGACCAACATCCTGGCGCTGAACGCGGCGGTCGAGGCCGCGCGTGCGGGCGAGCAGGGCCGCGGCTTTGCGGTCGTCGCCGGCGAGGTGCGCAACCTCGCCCAGCGTTCGGCCTCCGCGGCGAAGGAGATCAAGGCGTTGATCTCCGAGGATTCCCAGACCATCGCCGCCGGCAGCAAGCTGGTGATGGAAGCCGGCGGGACCATGGAGGAGATCGTCAATCAAGTGAAGCGGGTCTCCGACCTGATCGCCGAGATCTCCGCCGCCTCGGACGAGCAGAGTGCCGGCATCGAGCAGGTGAACACCGCGATCACCCAGATGGACGAGGTCACGCAGCAAAATGCCTAGCTGGTGGAGGAGGCGGCCGCCGCAGCCGAATCCCTGGAGGAACAGGCGCAAGGACTGACCCGTGCGGTCAGCGTGTTCAAGGTCGACGGGAACGCCTCGGCGGGCTCGAACCGCCTGGCGCCGCCGGCGGCCAAGCGGGCGCTGCCTTCCGCCGGGATGAGCTCTGGTGCCAAGACGCCCGGCGCGAAGCCCACTCCGAAGCCTGCGAAAAAGGTCGCGGGGCCGGCGTCGGCCGAAGAGTGGGAAGAGTTCTGAGCGCACGGATGGATTCAGCCTAGGTGAACACGCGCGTACGGGAGTTCGATTTCACCGACGGGGACTTCCAGCGGATTCGTGGCTTGATCTACGAGCACGCCGGAATTTCCCTGAACCCGGGCAAGAGCGACATGGTGTACAGTCGCGTCGCCCGCCGCCTCCGGGCCTTGGGCCTGGTGGCGTTCACCGACTATCTGGATCAGTTGGAGGTGGAGTCCGAGGAGTGGCAGGAATTCGTCAACGCCCTGACCACCAACCTGACGTCCTTTTTTCGGGAGGCGCATCATTTTCCGATCTTGGCAGACCATGTGGTGCAGACCCATGCCCAGCGCCGCGCGCCGTTGCAGCTCTGGTGTTCGGCCTGTTCGACCGGGGAGGAGCCGTACTCGATGGCGATGACGGTGATCGATGCCTTCGGCAGCTTCAACCCGCCGGTGAAGATCTTGGCGACCGACCTGGATACGCAGGTGATGACACAGGGCGCACGCGGGGTCTACCCCGCCGATCGGGTCGCGAAGATGCCGGAGTCCGATGTCCGGCGGTTCTTCTTGCGCGGCAAGGGCACCCAGAAGGGGTTGGTACGGGTGCGCCAGGAGGTGCGGGATCTGGTGACCTTCCGCTCGCTGAACCTGCTCAGTGAACGCTGGCCGATGCGCGGTCCCTTCGACGCGATCTTCTGCCGCAATGTGCTGATCTATTTCGACAAGCCGACCCAGTACCGGTTGCTGGCCAAGTTCCATCCCATCCTGCGTCCCGACGGCCTGCTCTTCGTCGGCCACTCGGAGAGTCTGGCCCATGCCAGCGACCTGTTTCGCCTGCAGGGTAAGACCGTCTGCGTTCCGGTGCACCGCAGCACGGTGCCCCGTTCATGACCTTCGCCTTTGAGGAAGTCCTGGCGCCGAATCTGTATTACGACCGCTACTTCGAGACGGATGCGGTGAAGATCCTGCCCGGCGAGTATTACGTGTCCAACCGGGAGTTGCTGATGGTGACGGTGCTCGGATCCTGCGTTGGCGCCTGCGTGCGGGATCGCGTGAGCGGGATCGGCGGCATCAATCACTTCATGCTGCCAGACGACAAGCGCGAGGAAGAGGCGCGCACCGGCAGTTCGATGCGCTACGGCGACTACGCGATGGAGATTCTGATCAACCAGGCGCTGAAGCTCGGTGCGCGGCGAGCGAACCTGGAGGCCAAGGTTTTCGGGGGCGGAAATGTCCTGCCCGGCTTCAAGGAGAACGTGGTGGGCGAGCGCAATGCGCGTTTTGTGATCGACTACCTGGCCACCGAGGGCATTCCGCTGGTGGCCAAGGATCTGCTGGGGAACCATCCCCGCAAGGTCTATTTTTTCCCGTCCTCCGGGCGGGTGTTGGTGAAGAAGCTGCGCAGTCTGCACAACGACACCATCATCGAGCGGGAGCGCAGCTACAACCAGAAGCTGCACCAGTCCGATATTGCGGGCGGTGTGGAGTTGTTCGACTGATGGGCGTCGGAACGAGGATGGGCCCCGCGATGTGGTCCCGACCATTTCGTCGCGGGTCCGGAGGGCGCGGCTTTGTAGGGCCCGGGTCCTCGCGGCCGTGGACCCACGACCGCAGCGGATTCAAGGCCTGGGAGGGGTGCAATGCAGGGCTTCGATAAAGAACTGATGGTGCGGTCGCTGATACCGTATTGGCCGCCGGCGCTGCTCAGCGCGCTGGTGCTCCTGGCCGGAATTTTCGCGCCGCCGGTGCTTCTGAATTGGGCTGGCGTGCTGATCGTGGCACTGATCTGGCCTGCGGCGATCGTTTGGCGAGCGGGGGCGGTGCAGACCCAGAACCGGGTGGAAGTGGAGACCGCGCAGACCCTGGCGCGCGAGGCGGACCGGGGCCTTTGGGATCTGGTGGTGGAGATCGACGGGCGGATTGCACCGGAGATGGACGAGATGCGGGATCTGGTGACCCAGGCCAGCGATCTGGTTCGTAACGCGGCGGACGACCTGCAACGCAGCTTCGGGAGCCTCACCGACACCTCGCAGGCCCAGCAGGTCCTGGTGACGCGCCTGGTGAGCGGTATGTCCGGAGGTGGCGACGAGCACGCGGGGGTCGACATGACGACCTTCCTGGAGGAGAACGCGAAGGTGCTGGCCGGGAACGTGCATACCCTGATCGATATGGGCAAGCACAGCGTCGAGGTGGCGCACCAGGTGGACGACCTCTCCGAGCAGATGGACGAAATCTTTTCGCTGCTCGACAGCGCGAAGAAGATCGCCGGCCAGACCAATCTGTTGGCGCTGAATGCCGCGATCGAGGCGGCGCGCGCGGGGGAGGCGG
Source organism: Thioalkalivibrio sp. (assembly GCA_003555285.1). The sequence goes on along the minus strand of PWGH01000146.1, from coordinate 9,575 downwards.
GGCGCGGCTTTGCCGTCGTGGCGCAGGAAGTGCGCAAGCTCTCGCAGGACTCGAACGCCTTCAACGATCGGATCCGGGGCGAGGTGGAGAAGGCCAATCGGGTGTTCGCCCAGACCCGCGACATCGTCGGGCGCATGGCCTCCCAGGACATGAACACCTCGATCGATGCCAAGGGCACGATGGAGGAGATGATGGGGCAGGTGCAGGGGTTGAACGAGACCGTGGCTGGCGGGCTCGTCGAGCTCTCCGAGGTCTCGGCGCAGGTGCAGGCCAATGTGAACGCCGCCATCCGGCTGTTGCAATTCGAAGACATCACCCGCCAGGTGCTGGAGCGGGTGCAGATGCGCATCGCCTTCCTGGATCGCTTCGTGGCGGAGTTGCGGCAGTTGCCGATGGTGGAAATGGAGCGCTCGCAGGAGCAGGTTGAACTGGCCCGCGGGCGTCTGCAGGAATTGTCGGAGGAGTTGCGTTTGAAGGCGCATCGGCCGGTGCATCAAACGTCCATGAGCGAGGGCGAAATCGAGCTCTTCTGAGACTCGGTCGCGGCACGCCCTATGGAAAAGCCCATACGAGTTCTGGTGGTCGATGACTCGGCCCTGGTGAGAAAGGTCCTGACCGAGATCCTGGATTCCGTGCCCGGGATCCAGGTCGTCGGTACCGCGCAGGATCCCTTCGTGGCGCGAGAACGCATCAAGGCCCTGAACCCCGACGTGCTGACGCTGGACGTGGAAATGCCGCGGATGGACGGGCTCACCTTCCTGCGCAATCTGATGCGCCTGCGCCCGATGCCGGTGGTGATGGTGTCCTCGTTGACCGAGCGCGGTGCCGACGTCACGCTGCAAGCGCTGGAGCTGGGTGCGGTGGACTTCGTGACCAAGCCGGCGCTGGACGTGTCGCACACCCTCGAGGGGTATCGGGACGAACTGGTGGAGAAGATCCGCACGGCCGCCCGGGCGCGGCTGCGGCCGATGGCGGCGGCCCCGCCACCCCGGCAATCGGCCGATGCGGTGCTGCCGCTGCGATCGGTGCGGCGTTTTCAGACCACCGATCGCCTGATCGCCATCGGGGCCTCCACCGGCGGCACCGAAGCCGTGCGCCAGGTCCTGGTCGATATGCCGCCGGATTGCCCGGCGATCGTGATCGCCCAGCACATCCCACCGGGCTTCAGTGCAGCCTGGGCTGACCGCATGAATCGCCAGTCCCGGCTGGTGGTGAAGGAGGCCGCGGAGGGGGATCGTTTGATGGCCGGGCATGCGTATGTGGCGCCCGGCGATCGCCACCTGCTGGTGGTGCGGGACGGCGCGCGTTATGTGTGCCGCTTGAACGATGGCGATCTGGTCAATCGGCATCGACCTAGCGTGGACGTGCTGTTTCGTGCCGTCGCCCAGGCGGCCGGAACCAATGCCTGTGCGGCCCTGATGACCGGGATGGGCGCCGACGGCGCTCAGGGTCTGAAGGAATTGCACGACGCCGGCGTGTACACCATCGCCCAGGACGAGGCCAGCAGCGTCGTCTGGGGCATGCCCGGTGAGGCAGTGCGGCGCGGGGCGGTGACCGACATCCTGTCGCTGCGGGCGATTGCCCCGGCCTTGCTGAAGGCGTCCGCCGGCGGCGGGCACAAGTCCTGACCCACGGCGGACCCACTGCTCACGCCGCGCGCATCGGCTATCATCAACCGGCAAGGGGGCCGCTGGCTCGGGGGCCCGTGCTAGCGGGGAACACATGTCGCTGACTCTGGAAGAACTGGTGGACCACGCCACCGGCCTGGCCTCGCTGCCGGCCGTTGCGGTCCGCTTGAACGAGATGGTGGACGATCCACACGCCAACGCGACGGATATCGGCCGGGTGATCAGCCAGGATCCGGCCTTGACGATGCGTCTGCTGAAACTGGCGAACGGGCCGTTCTACGGCCTGCGCAGCAAGGTCGATACCATCTCGCGGGCGGTGATGGTGATCGGCACCAGCCAGATCCGCGACCTCGTGCTTGCGACGTCGGTGTCGCGCGCGTTCGAGGGGGTTCCCAACGAGCTGATGTCGCTGGAGGACTTCTGGCGCCACAATGTCTATTGCGGATTGCTGGCTCGGCTGATCCACGAGGATCTGGGGCTGCGTCATGGCGAATCGCTGTTCATCGCCGGGCTGTTGCACGACATCGGCCGACTGCTGGTCTTCAACCGGGAACCGGATCAGGCCCATGCGGCCTTCCTGCTGGGGTTGCAGGGCGGTGATGGCCTGGATCCACCGCAGGCGGAGCGCGCGGTGCTGGGGTATGACCACGCCCAGGTGGGCGGTGCGCTGGCCGCGCGCTGGAACCTTCCGGAGAGCCTGCAGGCCTGCATCCGTTATCACCATGAACCGGACGCGGCCCCCACGCATGCGTTGGAGGTCGCGATCGTCCACATTGCCAACACCGCCGCACACATGGCCGAACTCGATACCCGAGACGCGGCGGATGCGCCGCCGATCCATGCGCAGGCCTGGGCACGTACCGGCCTCGCGCCCGCGATGCTGCCGTCGCTGATCGATCGGGCGCAGCGGCAGGTGGTGGAGGTGGAGGCTCTGATTCTCGGGACCTGAGGCGGGCCGGCGGCGCTTGGCGGGCCCGGGGCTAGATGCGATGGGGTCCTCTGCGCGGCGCTAGGGGGCGCGCTCAGCAGTCGAACATGTTCTTCAGGGACTGCAGTTCCTGCTGCTGTGAGGCCAGTGCGGCGATGCCCTCGCCGGACGGGGGAATCGGCACCCCGAGTACGCCGAAGGCCGGTACCGTCGCGGGTTCGGGATGCGGCCGGCCTTCGCTCTGCAACACCGACCAGCGGGCAAGGATCACGAGGCTGGCATAGTCCGGGGCCTCGGTGGCGTAGCTCCAATCGTGGGCGTGTTCGGCGACCGCGACCAGATCCTCGCCCAGGCCCCAGTAGTTGATGACCAACATGCCGGTGATGCCACGCAGGTGTTCGATCACAGTGTCCACAGTGTCGCGCTGGGGGTCCGGGTCCCGCATCTCCAGGAATTGGATCACCGGTACGACGCCGATGCCGGCCACCAGGCCGGCGAGCAAGGCCCGCTCGCGGTGCAGAATGCCCAGTGTGTCCGACAGCAGGTAACAATAGGCCGAGCACGCCACGGCATCCGTCCAGAACGCCTTCATCGCCTCCTGGGTGACCTGGTGGCGCGCCTTGAAGGACTGACGCAGGGCCAGGCCGGTGGTCAGCATGCGGGTGTTGCGAAAGCCCAGGCGCACCACCGCGTCGCGCACCGACAAAATGGGTTCGGCGGCGCGAAACAGCGGGCTGTTGGTCGCATGGAGCAGGGCGCCGGCAATGGTGCCGTCGCTCTGGATGACCTCGGTCAGGCCGTCGAGTCCGGAATCCGTATTCAGCGTGAGCTGCTGGATCTTCAGCGCGACCTCGGGGCGCGCGGGCAACTCGAGGCGTTTGTTCGCGATCAGCTCATAGAGTTGAGCGAGCAGGGCGCTCTCGGTGTTGTCGAGTTCGATTGCGCCGACCTCCAAGCGTTCGGCGCGCGCGGTTTCCAGTGCGGCGACCGGCATCGAGAACAGAATGCAGGGGGTCAGGGTCGCGGCCACCGCATCCGGGGGCGCATCCTCGAACAGCAGGCTGGGTTCGGTCAGGCCCTGGTGGCCCTCCAGTTGCACGGTCGCGCCATCGACCAATGCGGCGATATGGCCATCGACCAGAAACAGGTGATCCCCCCGGGTGGTGTCGGCGAAGAGGCGCTGCTTGGCCGGCAGTTCGAGCCAGCGGCACCGCTGGGCGAGGTCCTGGCGCGTGCTCTCGGACAGATCCCGTGTCAGGTCGATCTCGCTCAAAAGCGGGTAGATCTCGGGCGCTGAGGGCATAGCGTCAGGTTTCCGTAGGGCGGTTGGGGTCGTGCACTTCGTAGCGGATCGCGAGGCCGTCCGAGGTATGGCGGAGCACGCGGGCCGGAACGCGGGGTGGCGTCGTGCCATCGCCGAGCGTGCCCTGCACCTGGACCTGGACCGGGGTGTCCAATGCCGGGCGTTCGTCGGCGGACATCTGCAACAGCAGGCCGCCCTGGCTGAGGTCCACCGTGCGTGCGGTACGGATCACCCCATCGGGGCAGTGCACTTCCACCGTTGCGCCGAGCAGCAGGCGCAGATCGGCGCGCCGATCGGCAGTGCTCATGGGGGTGAATCCTTCGGGGAATGAGTCAGGACAAGGGGGCTGGGCGACAACCCGGGTGATGCCTCGCCGCCGTCCCGTGCGGCGGGATGCCCATCCAGGTAGGCGAAGGCATCACGCACCGCAGCGTCGACGGCCTCTTTCATCGCCTGTTGTTCTTCGGCACCCAGATAAAAATGCGCATCGACCTGATGACGGATGTAGCGTGCCGGCAGACGGTTCAAGGCAATGCAGGCGGCATCCTGCATGGTCTCGTCCCGGGTTTCCGTATCTGTTCTGGTCAAATGCGACGCGGCGTGGCGTTCCACGGCGGCACGGACCAGGGCTTCATAATAATTGGTGATGTCAAAGGCCATGGTGCTCTCGTTTCGGACGGGTCTCGTTCCAGACGCGGAATGCCCAGGCGAGGGTACCCCAATTGCAAGAAGATGTCGTACTGCGGCCTGCTTGAAATCGCGACTGGCCATCGTGATCAGGAGCGATGGATGTGGCTGTAAAGTCAGGCCCGTGCCCGCAGCAGCGGTTTGAACCCGGTGTGGGCACATGCCCAGGAGCTGGCGATAAACAAAATAATTTCAGTCCCCTAAAGACAATAAAGTATTCCGAACCCAGGCTCCAGGGTCAATCCATCGGTTTGTGGCATATTCTTTGCATATGTCCTGGGTAGGACCGGCATGGGTAGCGATGGTGTCAATGAAATGGCATTGGAAGCCTTCGGTCGCGCCGGCCGGCACGGAATTAGGGGAGGGTTCGATGATTAAAAACCGATGGGGGTCTATCTTGTGCCTGTGGGCCGTGTTCGGCCTGGCCGGTGGGCCGGTGAACGCGGACTTTGAACCCCATGCGCGCATCCTTGAGGCTGCGACCGATTTCATGGCCATCGAGGCGCGACAGGCCCATGATCCCTGGTTCGCGGTGAGTGTGAGCCCGGGGCGTCTGGATCCGCGTCTGCGCCTGCGGCCCTGCGAGGAGGGCCTGGAGGCCTTTTCGGGGCCGGGCAACCGCACCGCCGGCAGCGGCACGGTCGGAGTGCGTTGCCTGGGCCCGGTCACGTGGACCTTGTATGTCCCGGTGGAGGTCACGGTGCTTGGCGAGGTTCTGGTGCTGCGCCAGCCGCAGCCACGGGGCACCTTATTGCAGCCCAGCCATCTGCGTCTGGAACAAAAGGACGTGGGCGGGCTTTCCGGCGGGTATTTGACGGATCTCGACGCGGCGCGGGATATGGTCCTGCGTCGGGCTCTGGCGGCGGGCACGGTACTGACCCCGCAGATGGTCGAACCGCCGCGACTGGTACAGCGGGGGCAGCGGGTGCAGTTGCAGGCTGAGCATCCCTCGGTGATGGTACGGGTCGAGGGGGAGGCCCTGGGAGATGGCGCGCTGGGCGATCGGGTGGAGGTGCGCAACCTGTCGTCGCAACGGGTGGTCGAGGGCGTGGTGCTGTCTCGGGGGGTCGTGGGTGTTAGCATGTGAGCATTGGGCTGGATCGGTGCCGGCGCGATCTGAACGCTACAGCATTAAAGTCTTTGCCATTGCGGCCGATACAAAGGACAGCAAAGGGCGGTATCAGCGCCCGAGGATTTAAAAAATGTCCATAATCAACAACCAATCGCAGATTCCAGGCAGCGGCGCCAACGACGGGCGCAGCGTAACGGAAAGTCGTGGCAATCGGGTGGCGGGCGTGGCGTCGGAAGGGCGGGGCAACGCGGCCGCCGGGGGCAGCGGTGGCGATCAGGTCACGCTGACCGCTACGGCACGCCAACTCAGCGATCTGGCCCAGACGGTGAGCAATCAACCGACGGTGGATAGCAGCCGGGTCGATGCGCTTCGGGCGGCCATTCAGGGCGGCCACTACGAAGTGAATCCCCAGCGGATTGCCGAGCAACTGATGCGGACCGAGAATTCGTTGCCGTCATGACCGGCACCGCACCGTCTGCCGCCGAACGCCTCGATGCCCTGCTGCATCAGGCGGTGCGTGAGGCCTGCCTGCTGGAGTCGGCCCTGGAGCGCGAGAGCCAGGCGTTGGCCGGCAGAGACCCGGAGGCATTGAACCAGGCGGTATCCGGAAAGCACCAAATGGCCCAATCGCTCGAAGGCCTCACCCGGGAACAGACGGCGCTGTTACGCGCCGGGGGCTTCGATCCCGATGGCCCGGGGATGGACCACTGCCTGCGGACCTGGGACGAGGAAGGTCGGATGCGGCCGCTTTGGGATCGCTTGCAGGAGGTGATGGCGCGCTGTCGCCGCCTCAATCAGATCAACGGCGGCGTGGTCACGATGCACCAACAGCAGGTGCAGCAGGCGATCCATGTGCTGCGTGGTGAAGACAGCCGCACCGAACTCTACGACCCGCGAGGTCGATCCATTTCCAGCGGCGCGTCCCGGCCCATCTCCAAGGCCTGAGCCCATTGCCAAGGCCTGAGACGTCGGTGGAGGATTCCGCGCCGGCGTAGCGCCACTGGTGCGCGCCCGAAAAAATGGTTATAACTTTGCGCAATGAGAGCTGGCAACCCATTGAAATCGGTTCCGTACGGCCCGGGCACCAAGCGTGTGCCCCGGCGATGCCTCGTCGCGTGGCTGGTGAGTGTGCCTGGTGAGTGAGCAAGTCACCGATCGGCAACGGCTCTTGGGTCTGCTCGAGGCCTTGCGCACCGAGCATGCGCTGCTCAGCGCGCGTCGGGAAGGCGAGGAGACCTGGTACAACACCACCTTGCTCAAGGTCGACTCCAGCAGCGGGGCGATCTACCTCGACGAACTGTGTCCACAGGAGGGCCACCAGCGCCTGCAGGTGGGGGATATCCTGCATCTGGTCGGCGTGCTGCAGGGGGTGCCCACGCATTTCCGGACTCCGATCACCGATACCGGCGTGCAGAATGGGATTGCGTTCTACCGCGCCGCCTTGCCGGACCACCTGGACTATCAGCAGCGTCGCGCCTTCTTTCGAGCCTATGTAAGCCGGGGCCTGAACCTGACCGTGCATCTGCGCACCGAGGACGACGTCGCGGTGTCGGGACGTCTGCTGGATATCTCGCTGGGCGGTTTTGGCGCACTGTTGCCCGAGAACAGCACGGTGCATGCACTGGATGTCCTGGTGGTGGAGTCCCTGGAATTGCCGGGGGCGGAATCGATCCAGTGCAATACCCAGATTCGCTATGTGCAGCAGGAGCCGGCGAAGAAACTGATTCGGGTGGGGGCGCTGCTCACGGAACTGCACCCGCCGGGCGAGCGTATGCTGTTGCGTGCCATCATGACCCTGGAGCGAGAGCAGATCCGCAAACAGGCGCGGGAGTGAGCGCCGCGCGTCGGTGAACGCCGGGTCGTATGGCCCGGGCGTATGGCGGATCGTTGAGGGCCGGGGCATTCCTGTCGCGGTTAGTGAGCGCTGTTCGGGGGCGTTGGTGGAGCGGCGGCACAGACCCGATTGCGGCCGCCGTGCTTGGCGGCATACATGGCCTGATCGGCCCGGTCGAACAGGCTGCGCGGCGTATCTCCGGCTTGCGCAATGGCCAACCCGATACTGGCGGTGGGCAGGAAGCCGGTTGCAATCGCCTGCACCCGATGGCAGTTCTCCAGCTCCCCACGAATGCGCTCGCCGGCCTGCAGCCCGTGCGCGATGTCGGCCGTATGCAGCAGCACCACGAACTCTTCACCCCCGGACCGAAACACCAGATCGCTCTGCCGCGTGGCCGCGGCCAGGCAGTGGGCGACGGTCTGAAGCACTTGGTCGCCAGCGGAATGCCCCAGGGTATCGTTGATCTGCTTGAAGTGGTCGAGGTCGACCACCAGCATCGCCAGGGGTTGGATTCCCCGTTCGAAGGCGGCGACCTCCCGCGGAAGCAGTCGTTCCAGCGCGGTGCGATTGTGGATGCCGGTCAGCGGGTCCGTCTGGGCCAACTCCAGTGCCTTGCGATACAGCAGCGCATTGCGCAGGGGGTACACCAGCCCCGCCATCAGGTTCTCCAACTGTTCCAATTCGGCCTCCTGGAACTTGCGTCCGCGCAAAAAAACCACCGTGCCAACGTCTTCCTGCTCCGCCCGCAGGCCGTAGCTGCACTGGTGCCGGGAGACGCGCCCCTGGGTCAGGTGCACGCCGAGCTCGGGGTGATCGTAGGCAAAACCATCGTGCGGGAACACGCCCTGGATGGCCCCGGAGAACAGCTCGAGGATTCGTTCCAGATCCAGCGTGGTCTGCAGGCGTTGCGTCAACTCCAGACCGGAAAGCACCGGTGGCAGTGCGCCGGGGCCAAGCCGCGTCGATTCCGCCTGGGGCAGATGCCGATGAAGCTGCAGGCCGGGCGTGTTGGTGTGTTTCACTTGGTGGCTGGTCTGTTTCATGTGTCCGAGTCCCTGGAAGCGTCATCCGAGATCAAGCGAATTCCGTGCCATAGTAAAAAAATATCGACGAAACAGCGTGTTATGGGAAATTGTCGGCACTGCGGCGGAAAACCGGCGCACCCGCGGCCGGGATTTGCCGGTGCTTGCCGCCGCGGCGTCAAAATTCCGGCTGATTGCCGGGTCGTGGGTTCACGGGCCGGCCATGGGCGGCACGAGATGCAGCGGCGGCGGTTCGATTCGGCGAAAGGACGCGGGTTTTCGGTCCCTGAACGCCGTGCAGGTGGCAGGTTCTGGCCGTTGGAAAGCGGCAAAGTCGGCAAAGACTGCTAGAATATAGAGAACCAAGTCCGTTTTTAGGGTTGACCTGATCGGGTTCACAATGGTCATGCAAGAGGCATGCAGATGAATATCCTGCCCCCAGCCGGCGCATCCGGCGCATTGAGCGGCATTCAGCGCGGTATCGACGGCCTTCAGCGCAATGCGGCAGAAATTGCCGGTGTGTCGGGTCCGAACGGTGGTGAAGTGCGCAGTGTGATCGAGCCCCTGGTGGAATTGCGCACGAACGTCCAGCAAGTCGAGGCCTCGGTGCAGGTGCTGAAGGCCGAGGATCGCGCGCTCGGTGCCTTGTTGGACGTGAAGGTTTGAGGGTGCGCACATGATCATCGATACCCCGGTCATCGTCCCCCCGAACAGCCCGCCGAACCGGCCATTGACCGGAGACCGCCTGGGCGGTGGCGGCACCGCGGTGATCACGGAAACGCCCCGACCGGTCGATGACCCGGAGCAGATGAGTGCCGGGCGGCGCAATGAGGAACAGGCCACAACGGAGGATCGGCGTGGCCGGAATGACGCCGAGCTCGCGGGTCGGGTTCGGCTCGAGGTAGCGCGGGGGCAGGGGGAGGCGGTTGACGCGAGCCCGGTTTCGGTGACGGATCCGGTCGGGACGGGCGCCCCGCCGACGGCTTCAGCCGATCCGCCGGTGCGTGTTGGAACGGAAGGCACCCGAACGGAAGGCACCGGAACGGCGGGCACCGGAACGGAAGGCACCGGAACGGAAGGCACCGGAACGGAAGGCACCGG
>PWGH01000009.1 GCA_003555285.1 Thioalkalivibrio sp. | reverse complement strand
GGATCCACCGCGCCCCCAGGGCCTGAGGGCGAGTTCCGATGGCGATTCAACGACGCGACATCGATGGCATCCTGTTGCTGGACAAGCCGCTCGGCCTGAGTTCCAATCAGGCGCTCGGCCGGGTGAAGTACCTGCTGGCGGCACGCAAGGCCGGGCACACCGGCAGCCTGGACCCGCTGGCCACCGGCTTGCTGCCCCTGTGTTTCGGACAGGCCACCAAGGTCTCCGGCTGGCTGCTCGACGCCGACAAGCACTATGTGGCGCTGGCCCGGCTGGGCGTGCAGACCACCACCGGCGATCTGGAGGGCGAGGTGTTGCAGGAGCGTCCGGTGCCGGCCTATTCCGACGACGAGATCGAAACCGCCTGTGCCGGGCTCCGGGGCGTGATTCAGCAGGTGCCGCCGATGCATTCGGCGCTGAAGCATCAGGGGCAACGCCTGTATGCGCTGGCCCGCCAGGGCATCGAGGTCGAGCGCCCGCCGCGCACGGTGACGATACACACGCTGCAGGTCGAGCGGTCGGCCTCGGATCAGCTGCGGATCGAGGTGCATTGCAGCAAGGGCACCTACATCCGTACTCTGGTCGAGGATCTGGGCCGGGCGCTCGGGTGTGGTGCGACGGTCGCACAGTTGCGCCGCACCGGCCACGGGGCCTTCGACGCCGCACAGATGGTCGACCTGCCGACGCTGGAGGCGGCCGCCGCTGCGGGTGGGCCGCAGGCGCTCGAGGCCTGGCTGCTGCCCCCGGACCGGGCGTTGGCGCACTGGCCACAGATCCGGCTCGATGCCGCGAGCAGTCGCTTCCTGCGCCAGGGCCAGCCGGTTTTCGTCGCCGGGGTGCGGAATCCGGGGCGGGTTCGCCTCTATGGACCCGAAGGTTGCTTCCTCGGGATCGGCGCGGTGCAGGAGGATGGGCGCGTGGCGCCACAGCGGCTGTTCGTGACCGCCCATTCCGGCTCGGGCGATTCCTGTTAATTCATGCCGGTGGCATGCTACTATTTCGCGCCTTCGCCAACGCTTATGGCGTTGGCGTGTGTCGGGTGAGCCCAGCACCCCGATTTCCCGGCCGGCAGGTCGGAAGGAATCGGGATGGGAATCCGGCACCGTTGCTTATTCGGGCAGGAGATGGCGACCGGGCCATGTCCTATCAGCCACATCACACGGTTTATGTTTCAGGAGTCCAGCACGTCATGTCATTCAACACCGAAACCAAAACGGCCATCGTCGAGGAATACCGTCGCGACCCGACGGATACCGGCTCTCCGGAGGTCCAGGTGGCCCTGCTGACCGGGCGCATCAAGTACCTGATGGGGCACTTCGAGAACCACAAGAAGGACCACCATTCGCGTCGGGGTCTGCTGAAGATGGTCAACCAGCGTCGCAAGCTGCTGACCTACCTGAAGAGCAGGGATCAGGGGCGCTATCAGGCGCTGGTGCAAAGTCTCGGCCTGCGCCGTTAAGTCCACCTAAAAGCGGGAAGAAAGCGTGTCATACAAGAAGACGTTTCAGTACGGAAAACACACGGTCACCCTGGAGACCGGAACCATTGCCAGCCAGGCCAGCGGTGCGGTGCTGGTCAACATGGCGGATACCGTGGTGCTGGTGACGGTGGTCGCGCGCAGGAATGCCGACCATGGCCGCGACTTCTTCCCGCTGACGGTGAACTACCAGGAACGGACCTATGCCGCCGGCAAGATCCCGGGCGGCTTCTTCAAGCGCGAGGGGCGTCCCAACGAAAAGGAGACCCTGACCAGTCGCCTGATCGACCGGCCGTTGCGGCCGCTGTTTCCGGAGGGGTTCAAGAACGAGACTCAGGTCATCGCGACCGTGATGTCGATCAATCCGGAGGTCAACCCCGACATCCCGTCGCTGATCGGCGCCTCGGCCGCCCTGGCCATTTCCGGCATCCCCTTCGCCGGGCCGGTGGGTGCCGCGCGGGTCGGCTATCGCGATGGCCAGTACCTGCTGAATCCTGACGCGGACGATCTGGTCGGATCCGAACTGGATCTGGTGGTGGCCGGCACCGAGACCGCAGTGATCATGGTGGAATCCGAGGCCCGGGAACTCTCCGAGGAGACGATGCTGGGCGCGGTGCTGTTCGGCCATGAGCAGATGCAAAAGGTCATCACCGCCATCCGCGAACTGGCTGCCGATGCCGGCAAGCCGGCCTGGGACTGGGTCGCCCCGGTGAATGAGAACGACCTGGGTCCGTCGGTGGCGGATCTGGCCCGTGACGCGCTGATCGACGCCTACCAGATCGCCGAGAAGCAGGCGCGCACCGACCTCCTGGACGACCTGCGGGCCAGCGTGGTCGACCAGTTGACCACCGGCACCGACAACGGTCCCTCGCCCGATGCGGTCAAGAGCGCGTTCCACGACCTCGAGTACCGGGTGGTGCGCGACCGCATCCTCGATGGCGCGCCGCGCATCGATGGCCGCGACACCCGCACCGTGCGCGCGATCAGCGTGCAGACCGGCCTGCTGCCGCGTGCGCACGGCTCGGCCTTGTTCACCCGCGGCGAGACCCAGGCCCTGGTCGTCGCGACCATGGGCACGGATCGCGACGCGCAGGTCATCGACGCGATCGAGGGCGAACGCCGCGAGCGCTTCATGCTGCACTACAACTTCGCGCCCTTCTGCACCGGCGAGACCGGCATGGTCGGCTCGCCCAAGCGGCGCGAGATCGGCCACGGCCGTTTGGCCAAGCGCGGCGTGCAGGCGGTGATGCCGACCGAAGCCGAGTTCCCGTACGTGATTCGCGTGGTCTCCGAGATCACCGAGTCCAACGGCTCGAGCTCGATGGCCTCGGTCTGCGGTGCCAGCCTGGCGATGATGGATGCCGGGGTGCCGTTGAAGGCGCCGGTCGCCGGTATCGCGATGGGCCTGATCAAGGAAGGCGATCGCTTTGCGGTGCTCTCCGACATCCTCGGCGACGAGGATCACCTGGGCGATATGGACTTCAAGGTCGCCGGAACCCGCAACGGCGTGACCGCGTTGCAGATGGATATCAAGATCCAGGGCATCACCCGGGAGATCATGGCGGCGGCCCTCGAGCAGGCCTGTGCCGGGCGGCTGCATATCCTGGAGCGCATGGGCGAGACCATCGGGGCCCATCGCACCGAGATGTCCTCCTACGCGCCGCGTTTCCTCACCATGAAGATCAATCCCGACAAGATCCGCGACGTGATCGGCAAGGGCGGGGCGACGATTCGTGCGCTGACTGAAGAGACCGGGACTTCGATCGACATCCAGGATGATGGCAGCGTGAAGATCGCGTCCACCGACCAAGTGGCCGGTGAAGAGGCCAAGCGCCGGATCGAGGAACTGACCGCGGACGTCGAAGTCGGCCGGATCTACAGCGGCCGGGTCGCCAAGATCATGGACTTCGGGGCGTTTGTATCGATCCTGCCCGGGCGCGACGGACTGGTGCACATCTCCCAGATCTCCAACGAGCGGGTGGAAAACGTGACGGATTTCCTGAACGAGGGCGATACGGTCACCGTCAAGGTGCTCGAGATCGACAAGCAGGGTCGGATCCGGCTCAGCATGAAGGCCGTAGACGGCACCGAATGACGATTCGGGCCCCACAGCCGTTCCCTTTGGCCGGGCGGATGCACCGCCGGGTCAGGGTTCGCTGAGGCCGCTGGACCATGGATCTGATCAGCATTCGCAAGAGTTATCGCCGCTACGCACGCCACTATGACGTGATCTTCGGGCGGGTCTTCGCGCGTGGACGGCAACTCGCGCTGCATACCCTCGCCCCGGTGTCCGGCAAACGAGTGCTCGAGGTCGGTGTGGGTACCGGCATCTCGCTGCCCTTCTATTGTTCCGATGCCCAGGTCGTGGGGATCGACATCAGTCGGGAGATGCTCGACATCGCCCGGCAGCGCATGCTCGATAGCCGCTGCCCGGCGGTGCTCGGTCTGGCCGAGATGAATGCGGAGCATCTGGGTTTTGCCGACGACAGCTTCGATGCCGTGGTGGCGATGTACGTCGCCTCGGTGGTGCCGAATCCGGAACAGTTGTTTGCCGAGATGTGGCGGGTCTGCCGGCCTGGCGGCCAGATCCTGGTGGTCAACCATTTCGCCTCGCGGCAATGGATGCTGCGCAGCTTCGAACGCAGCCTGCGACCGCTGTCGCGTGCGGTCGGCTTCCGTCCGGACATGGACCTGGCCGATTTCGTGAAGGTGACCGGGCAGCAACCCGTGGCGATCGAGCCGGCGAGCCTGTTCGGCTACTGGAAGCAGGTCCAGTTTACCAAGCCCGCCTGAGCCACCACCCCGAGCGGTACCCCGCCCAGGCGGCCGGCGGTGGCCCCGTACGCTGGTGGCCCCGTAGGGTGTGCCAAGCGCAGCGGGCCCAACATAGCCCTTTGCACGGCGCCATCGAACCGCCCGGGTCCGTGCCCGAGCCGGGCGCACCCCACACGGCTTTCCAGCGTCGGGGTTAAACTAAGGGCCTGGTGGGTGCGCTGCGCTTCACCGACCCTACAAAACCCACGGACGGTGCGATTCGCGGTGCCCGTGGCCCTGGGCTACAGTAGGGTGTACCTGCTTCGTTGCCGCGGGAGGCCGTGCGTCGCATTCCTTCGGCAATGGCCGTAGCGACCGACCCGGTGGCCTGGCCACAGCCACGACGGTCTGGACCCACCTGCTCCCGGATCAGCCTAAGGACCCCGCATGCCCATCGATTGGAAGACCTACGACGCCGCGCCCTTCTATGATGAGTTGATCACGCCCTCCGGCGAACCGCGGCCCGCGGCACGGCAACTGGCCGACTACCTCACGTCCCTCGACGATAACGAACTGCAGATTCGTAAGCAGGCCGCCGACCATGCAATTCTGGAGATGGGGATCAGCTTCACGGTCTACAGCGAAGGCGAGAACATCGACCGGGCTTGGCCCTTCGATATCGTGCCGCGAGTGATCCCCCGCAGCGAGTGGCAGGCGGTCGAGGCCGGCCTGGTCCAGCGCCTGACTGCCCTGAACCTGTTCATCGACGACGTCTACAACGAACAGCGGATCTTCCGGGACAAGATCATTCCGAAGTCGGTGCTGAACCAGTCCAAGAACTTCCGCGAGCAATGCCGCGGCATCCATCCGCCGCATGGTGTCTGGGCGCACATCTGCGGCTCGGATCTGGTCCGGGACGGCGATGGCACCCTGTACGTGCTGGAGGACAACCTGCGGGTGCCCTCGGGCGTCTCGTACATGCTCGAGAATCGCCAGGTCACCAAGCGCGTGTTCCCCGAGGTCTTCGAGAGCGCCAGCATTCTGCCGGTGGACGAATACCCGACCCAGCTTTTCGACATGCTGGCCTCGATCTCGCCGCGGCCGCAGGACTACCCGGTGATTGCGGTGCTGACGCCGGGAATCTTCAATTCGGCCTATTTCGAGCATTCCTTCCTGGCCCAGCGCATGGGGGCGCAGCTGGTGGAGGGCTCGGATCTGGTGGTCGATGCCGACGATTGCGTGTACATGCGCACCATCGCCGGGCTGGAGCGGGTCGACGTGATCTACCGGCGCATCGACGACGACTTCATGGACCCGGAGGCCTTCAATCCGGATTCGATGTTAGGGGTTCCGGGTCTGATGCGCGCCTGGCGCAACGGGAAGGTCGGGATGGCCAATGCGCCCGGCTCCGGGGTCGCCGACGACAAGGTCGTCTACGCCTACGTGCCCGCAATGATCAGGTACTACCTGGATCAGGAGCCGATCCTGCCGAACGTGCCCACCTACCTGTGTGTGAACGAGAAGGACCGCCAGTACGTGCTCGAGCACCTCGAGGACCTGGTGGTGAAGCCCGCCAACGAGTCCGGCGGCTACGGCATGCTGGTCGGCCCCCATGCGACGAAGAAGCAGCGGGCCGAATTCGCCCAGTTGATCAAGAAGGACCCGCGCAACTACGTGGCCCAGCCGACGCTCGCACTGTCGGTGGCCCCGACCTTGTGCGACGGCGGCCTGGAGCCGCGGCACCTGGACCTGCGGCCCTTCGTGCTCCAGGGCGTGCGCACCGACGTCACCGCCGGCGGGCTCACCCGGGTGGCGATGCGCAAGGGTTCGTTGGTGGTGAATTCCTCGCAGGGCGGGGGCAGCAAGGACACCTGGATCGTGGACGAGGAGGCCTGAGATGCTGTCGCGGGTTGCAGAACGTGTGTATTGGCTGGCGCGCTATGTCGAACGGGCGGAGAACACCGCGCGCATGGTGATGTCGTTTCATCTGGTTTCGCTCGATATGCCCAAGACCGTCCAGTTGTCCTGGAAGGGCCTGGTGGCGGTCACCGGGACCGACCCGATCTTCGACGAGCACTACCAGCGCGAAGACGAGCGCAACTGCGTGAAGTTCCTGCTCGCTGATCATTACAACCCCAGCTCGGTCTTCAGTTCGCTGAAGTCGGCGCGCGAGAACATCCGGACCACGCGCGACCTGGTGCCCTCGGAGGCCTGGGAGATTATCAATGAGCTCTACCTGTTCACGCGCGACAACCTCGACAGCGGCATCGGCAAGCGCGGCCGCTACGAGTTCCTGGCCGAGGTGGTGCAGCGATGCCAGACGCTGACCGGGCTGCTGGCCGGCTGCATGAGCCACGACAGCGCCTATGATTTCGTCCGCCTGGGGCGCAATCTCGAACGGGCCGACATGACCTCGCGGCAGATCGATGTCGGCGCGATCCGTTTTTTGAAGAAGGGCGCCGATCCGGATCCCTACGACGGCCTGCTCTGGACCAGCATCCTGCGTTCCCAGAGCGGCTTTCAGATGTACCGCCAGCATGTGAAACGGCGGATCAACGGCGTGGATGTGGTGCGCTTTTTGCTCCAGGACACCCCGTTCCCACGCACCGTCGCCCATGGCCTGCACAACGTGCAGGATGCGCTGGAGCCGCTGCCGCGCAACGAGGTGCCGCTGCGCCTGGTGATGCAGGCGCGCCGGCATGCGCTGAATGCCGATGTGGATCAACTTATCGCCGACGATCGGCTGCACGATTTCATCGATTCCCTGCAGCTGGACATCGCCGAAATCCACACCGCCATCCTCGAAACCTGGTTCCGCATCGACAAGGCCGCCTGAAGCCGCCATTAGCTCGGGCCAAGCACAGCGGGCCCCAAGGGCGTGCTGCTCGCGGTCGGGGTTTCGTGCAGGCGGTGCCCGAGCCGTGCGGGGTGTGCCCGTTCCGGACACGCTCAAGTCATCCATGAGCGCTCGAAGATGGCCATCCATGGCTCGTGGGTGGGTGCCCGAGCCGTGCGGGGTGTGCCCGGTCCGGACACGCTCAAGTCGTCCCTGAGCGCTCGAAGATGGCCATCCATGGCCATCTACGGTCCGGACCGGGCACACCCCACACGGCT
>PWGH01000167.1 GCA_003555285.1 Thioalkalivibrio sp. | reverse complement strand
GTCCAGAGCTGGTTTCTGGACCTGAATCTGGTGATGGGCTACTGGGACGGCAGCAGCGGCAAGCGCGCCTACCACCACACCGCACCGATCAACGCCCTGTATGCGCTGCACGAGGCCCTGGGGATCCTGCACGAAGAGGGGCTGGAGGCCAGCTGGGCGCGCCATCGCCACCATCACGAGGCGTTGAAGGCCGGCATCGAGGCGATGGGCCTCGAGTTTCTGGTCGCGCCGCAACACCGGCTGCCGCAACTCAATGCGATCCGGATTCCGGACGGTGTCGACGAGGCCGCGCTGCGCACCGCGCTGCTCGAGCGCTACAGCCTGGAAATCGGGGCTGGCCTCGGCCCGTATGCCGGCAGGATCTGGCGCATCGGCCTGATGGGCCATACGGCCAACGAGCGCAACGTGCTGTTGTGCCTCGGCGCCCTGGAGACCCTGCTCGCCGAAATGGGCGGTCTCACACCCGGCCGCGCCATCCCCGCAGCCCGTAGCGTGTACACCGGTCCCGCGCGCGCCCAGGCCGCATAGAGCGCCCGGCCGCCCCGTGGTCCAGGGTGGCCGGTGCGCTGCGCTTCACCCACCCTACGCAAACCCGCGCCGTATGGTGCCTATGCGCCAGTAGGGTGGGCCAAGCGCAGCGGGCCCACCCTCCGCAGCCGCCCGATCATCAATCCTCGGACGAGGCCCGCGATCCCACACGCGGCGCGAATTCCTTCCAGGTCTCCCGGCCGAGCTTCAGGCCCAGCAGCAACCAGGGCACCGCATGCAGCACCAGATCGAAGATATCCAACGGCCGGGTCAGTTCGCCGGCCAGCAGCCAGCGGATCTTTTCGGCAATGTGCGGCTCGGGCACCCAGGGCGACAGCCCCAACGTGGCGACGAAGACCACGAAGAGCCAAACGGGCGTACGGTCGATCCAGGCGATGATGTTGCGCATCAGCATATTCTAACGCACTTCATGACTCGGTAACCCCACGGTCCCCAGGGGCACCCGGGTATTTCATCGCCGTGCCATGGCACCAGGGCCGCCGTCGCTACCGGTACGCCTACTCGGCTGAGGCATCGATGCGCAGATCCCGCCACAGCTCCGGGGGGCAATGGACCAGGTCCTCTGGGACGTCGATGTCCGGTACGGGCGGCCATTCGGCCAGGTCCAGGCCCTGCTGGCGGCACCGGCGCCGGGTCTGCTCCAGCACCGTTTCGGTACCCCAGGGCATGGCCTCGAACAACGCCGGAGCGGACACCGCGAGCCCGATCAGTACATAGCCGCCATCCAGGGCCGGAACCAGCACGCAATCCCGCCCGGTGTGCAGCGCACGGCCGGCGGCCTGCAGCGTCCCCGCCTGCAGCCCCGGCGCATCGGAGCCCAGCACCAGGGCCGGCAGGCCGACCGCGCCACCGGCAACGCCACCGGTCTCCAGCGCCTGGCGCATGCGCGCCCCCAGATCGCCCGATGACTGTGCGTGCAGCGTGCAGCCAAAGTCCTGCCGGCAGGCCGCAAAAAAGGGATGCCGTGCATCCGGTGCACACCAGAGTTCGACCGGGCCGATGCCAGCGCCGGTGGCCATGCCCAGCGCACGGCGCACCAGGCGGCGGTGCAGATGCGCCGCGCCTTCACCGCCGAGGGCCGGCATCAGCCGGGTCTTCGCCGCTCCGGCCACCGGCGCCCGGGCGAAGACCAACACCCTCACGACCCCCCCGGCAGCGCTTGCGCGCTTCGATACCGCCGGGCGAGCGCAGCCGGGTCGGCGCCGGCCCAGTAGGCCAGACGCAGGCTCCACATCAGCAGTACGGTGCGCCCGATACCGCCGGTCTCCCAGCGCCGACTCGAGGTGATCAGGTGCGCCCGCAGGCAGCAGGGACGGCCGAAGCTCTGCTTCAATTGGCGCGACAGCGCGATGTCCTCCATCAGCGGGATCTCCGGAAAGCCGCCGACGCGCTCGAAGGCCGCGCGCCGCACTAAGATCCCCTGGTCCCCGGTCGCGATGCCGGTCAGGCAGGAGCGTAAGTTCATCAGCGCGCCGATCAACCGAAAGGCCCGCCGGTCGCCGGACAGGCGCACGCCACAGCGGCCCCAGGACCATGCGCCCTGATCGGGATCCGGCAGCGCCGCGGCCACGGACCCCGGCACCCGGGTATCGGCATGCAGGAACCAGAGCACGGCACCCCGGGCCCGGGCGGCGCCGGTGTTCATCTGCAGGGCCCGCCCGCGAGGGCCGTGCAGCACCCGATCCGCGCCCGCCGCGGCCACGGCCAGCGTCGCATCCCGGCTGCCGCCGTCGACCACGATGATCTCGCAGCCCTGCACCCGCAGGGGTTCGAGGTCGCCGAGCAGCCGCGGCAGGTGGTCGGCCTCGTTCAGCACCGGAATCACGATCGAAAGTCGCGGGTCGCCCGGTTGGGCCGGTTCCGGCACCCGCGACGGCGTAGCGCAGGGGATCAACGGAAACGGCTCAACGCGGCGGCGGGAGGATCTGCGGCACGATCCGTTCCGAAGCCACCCCCAGCCGCTCCAGCGCAGACAGCGCGAGCGCGACGAAGAAGGCCGGTCCGGCGACGAAGAAATCGTGCTCCACGGGATCCTCCAGCCGCGCCAGACTGCCGCTCAGCACAGCCGACCAGGCCTCCGGCGTGCTGGCGGCGTTCACCCGCACCGGTTTGTAGTGAAAACCGTCCAGCGCATCGTCCCAGGAGCGGCACAGGTTGTCCTGGTAGTGGCCGACGGCCCCGGTGGCGACCCAGATCAGGTCCATCGCATCGACGGTATCGAGGGCGATCACATGTTCGATCAGGCTCTTGATCGGTGCGAAGCCGGTGTCACACGCGAGAAAGACCAGGGGCCGTTCGATGCCCTCGGGCATCACGAATTCGCCGAAGGGACCCTCGAGCTGGACCCGATCGCCCTTGCGCAGGCCCTCGAAGCACCGGACGGCAAAGGGGTCCGAGCGATCCTCGACGACGTGAAAGACCAGGTTGCGGTCGTCGCAGGGGCAATTGGCCAGCGGCAACCAGGCCTCGGCGGCGACGCCATCGAGGCGCAGGCGCGCGTATTGGCCGCCCAGAAAGCGCAGCCGTCGGGTCCGGGGGGTTTGCACCTTCAACAACGCCACATGCGGACCCGGATGTTCGATCGCGCGCACCGTCGCGTCGATCGTCTGCAGCGGGAGGTCTTCAGGAAGGTGCGCCACTCCCCCCTCGATGACCAGATCGGTGACCGGTGCGACCGTGCACAGCAAGGTATAGCCCTGCAGCCGTTCCACCTCGCTGATCACGTGGTCGTGCGGGCGCACCTCACGCACCTCCCCGGACACGATGCGGGCCTTGCACTCGCCACAGTTGCCGTTGCTGCAGCCGTAGCTCAGCGACAGCCCGGCGCGCAGCGCGGCCTCGAGCACGGTATCCGAGCCTTCCACCAGGAATTCGTGGTTTCCGGGCAGCAAACGGATCTGCGGTGTCAGCACGCTGAACCAACTCCCCCCATCCAACGGAGCGTCGGCGGCCGCGGTCGTGCCCTGACGCAAGGCGCTCTGCATCCAGAGCTTGATGTCCTGCACGACCGCTCGTTGGGCTTCATCCGGATTCCTCTCCAGGCTGCGCAGGTGACGCTCCAAGGCCGCCAGCACGCCCGTGTAATGCTCCGCCTGCTGACGGGCACGGGTCAACTGATGTCCCAGCACCCCCAGGCGCTGGGCCAGCACCTGAGGGTCGGGAAGACTGCGTCCGGCGACATTCCGGCCCAGGGCCTCGGCCTTGATCCGGTCCAGGCGCTCCAGCGTCCGCTCCTCTGCCAGGCGGGTCGCCGGATACAATGCGAGCAAGTCGCTCACCTGCACCAGGCCATCGAAGCTCGCCAACGCTCCGCATTTGATGCGGGCCTGCAATTCGGCCCGGGTGACACCCACCAACTTTGCCGCTCGCATCACCGAGAGCTGTCGTTCCATGCTGTGCGTGTCCTTGTAACCTGTCGGGCTTGGCGTGGAAATCGCTCAGGCCAGGCGGCCTGTACTCCCGGCCGCATACCGCCCGGATTCCTTTCCAGAGAGTAGCAGCCGCTGCCGCAGCGCGCAGCCCCAAGGACGCCGCCCCCATGCCGGGTTCCCACCCGGCGCAAAAAAAACCGCCCGTGAGGGCGGCAAGGGCGCGATGGAGGAGGTTCGCGCAAGAAAAAAGAAGCGCCAGAACGAAGCCATCGGGTCGTTGCGGGCTCGGTGGGCTCCCTTCAAAGAACGGGCTACAGCATGGAAGCCAGCAGGATCGCTCCGAGGATCGTCAGGAAGGCAAGGGCCGATGACTGCAGAATACTCATGGAAAACTCCTATGGACGCGGGCTGTGTCTTCTGGATCAAAGCACAACCCGTGCCATCGAGGCATCGCAGCCACTTTTTATGCTTAAACCGTTATTTTATAAAACTATAATAGTATTCTTCGCCCCCCTGGTCTCCTGTTGTTTTCTTGCCCTTTGCGCAACAGGGGTGCCACATCTGGCAGTGGCTGCACAACGGCTGACAGGGGTTGCCCCTGCGCGGGGCGTTCGGGCACGGTCTGCGGGCTCAGGTCGCCTCGGTCGGATCCGGGTCGCCCTCGATGCGCTGCAGCTTGCGGTACAGCGTTCGTTCCGAGATCCCCAGACGGCGCGCCAATTCCTGGCGATCCTCCGGATACCGGGCCAATACCCGTGCTAGGTAGAAGCGCTCGAGTTCGGCCAGCGGAATTACCGTATCGCCCCAGGGACACCCCTCCTGGCCAATGGGCGACTCGAGGTCGACCGTCACCTCGGCCACGCCGATGGCATCCCCGTCGGTGAGCAGACTCGCGCGCTCCAGGATGTTGCGCAGTTCGCGAATGTTGCCGGGAAAGTCCATGTCCTCCAAGGCCTCCAGCGCGGCCGACGTCAGGCGCATGCCGCGTGCTGAACGCAGCCGGCGCAACAGCACCTCGACCAGCAGCGGCAGATCCTCACGGCGCTGGCGCAGGGGCGGCAGTGCAATCGGAAACACGCTGAGCCGAAAGTACAGGTCCAGACGAAACTCCCCGGCGGCCACCTGCGCCTTCAGATCCCGATGGGTCGCGCAGATCAGACGAAAATCGGATTCCTGGGCGACCGTGCTGCCGACCCGCCGGAAGCAGCCGGTCTCCAGCAGCCGCAGCAGCTTGACCTGCATCGACAGCGGAATATCCCCGACCTCGTCCAGGAACAGCGTGCCACCACGCGCGGCCTCGACCAACCCGGTCTTCAGGCTGGCCGCCCCGGTGAAGGCCCCCTTCTCATGACCGAAGAGCTCGCTCTCGAACAGGGTCTCGGTCAATCCGGCGCATTCCACCGGGACGAAGGGTCCGGTGCTGCGCAGGCTCGCCGCATGGATCGCCTGCGCCACCATCTCCTTGCCGGTGCCGGTTTCCCCCAACAGCAGCACGGCGGCCTCGCTGGGGGCCGCGCGCTGCATCAGGCCGAGCATGCGCGTGAACGCGGGCGAACGCCCGACCATGCCCTTGGCCCCGGGATCGGCACTCGCGAGCCGGGTGTGGCGCATGATCTCCAGGATGTACCGCGTGGCCCCGTCGGCGCCGGCGATGGGTCTGGTTTCCACTTCGACATGCTCGTCGCCGCGGGGCGTGTGGTGCAGGTGCATCACCCGGGTCATCCTCCCGGTCTCCAGGGTCGTCTTCAGCGGGCAACTCTCGCCCGCCTGGTCGCAGGGTACCGCGTAGTTGTGAGAAACCTCGAAGCAATGCCGGCGCTGCGCCGGCGGCGCGCCGTAGGCCTCCCGATAGGCAGCGTTCGCGGCCAGGATGACGTAGTCGAGATCGAGCAGTACGGCCGGCTCGTGATACACCTCCAGCAGCGCCAGAGCCTCGGGGGCCAAGGCGACCGGAGCCCCTGCAGGTTTTTTCATCGCATCCGCCCGCCTGTGATTCGTGACCCTGCGAGGGTAGCAGGAAGCGGGCCAAGGAGCCGAGTGCTCCGCAGTTTCGCCTCGCCAAGCCCCTGGCCGAGGCTCTACACTGTACCCATGGATCGCAAGACACTGGACTCGCAGATTCTGGTGCAGGCGGTGGCAGGAGGACGGGCCGAACGGCACCGGTTCGAAGACCTCCACTATGCGCGTCTGACCGAGACGGTCGCGGGCCACCCGCGGGGCAGCGTGGTGCTGCCCGATGGGGTGGTCGTTCCCGGCTATCCGGCGATCGCCCGCATTCAATCGCTGTCCAACGGGCTGCGCCAGCAATTCCAGGGCCCGTTCTGGGCCGAGGAGAAGATCGACGGCTTCAATGTCCGGATCCTGCGCCATCAGGACCGGGTCTACGCCTTCAGCCGCGGCGGCTTCGTCTGTGCCTTCAGCACCGACCGGCTGCCGGACTTTCTCGACCCCGGCCTGTTCGATGCCGAACCCGATCTGGTGCTGTGCGCCGAGATCGCCGGGCCGGACAACCCCTACCTGGAGGGTTCGCCGCCGGACATTCCCCGGGATGTCGCGCTGTTCGTGTTCGACCTGATGCGCCAGGGCCAGCCCGGCTTTCTGCCGCACGATCAAAAGATGCAGCTGATCGCCCGTCACGGGCTGCCGGCCACCCGCACCTTCGGCCGTTTTCACCCGACCGAGGGCCAGGCTCTGCGCCAGCTGATCCTGCAACTCGACAACGAAGGGGCGGAGGGTCTGGTGCTGAAGGGGGAGCAGGATCCGATCCGTGCCAAGTACGTGACCGGGGGCTCCAACATCACCGACATCGGGGTCTGCAGCGAGCAGTTGCTCGACCTGCCGCCCGCCTATTTCATCAACCGCCTGACGCGACTGGCCCTGTTCATCACCGAGCACGGCCAGCACGGCGATGCCGACCGGGAACGCCGTCTCGGGCGCGCCTTCCTGGCCGGGCTGGATCGCGCGGTGGCCGGCAGTCTGGCGCAGGGGCGGGTCGACCACCGCTACCGCTGCCGCTTTCGCGAATACCGCAACGCGCAGCACTTCATCACCCATCTGAACCAGACCGGCGGCCATCGGATCCGCATCGCGCCGGGCACCCCGCGCGAGGACAACGGCTATTGGGTACTGGAATTCGACCGCATCTTCGACCGAATGACCGGCACGCTGGCCACCGCACTCGACGGTGCCATCCAATTCGACTGATGCGGGCCCAGCGGCCCGGCAGACCCTGCGCTGCAGGTGAAAGTCAGCCACGGATGAAGAAAGTTAGCCACGGATGAAGAAAGTTAGCCACGAATGAAGAAAGTTAGCCACGGAAAGCACGGAAAGCACGGAATAAACTGTAAAGACTGGAATCACCATACTTTCCATACTTTCCATACTTTCCATACTTTCCATACTTTCCATACTTTCCATACTTTCCATACTTTCGGTACTTTCGGTACTTTCGGTACTTTC
>PWGH01000321.1 GCA_003555285.1 Thioalkalivibrio sp. | reverse complement strand
GTCCTTCTTCATGTGCCGCTTGCCCATGCGCAGCTCGCCCGGAGGCGAGGTGGTCGTCATCGCCGCATGAGGCGTCGATCCCGAGCGCTGTACCCCGGTATTCATGTAGGCCTCGTTGTCGTAGCATACGAAGAGCACGTCGTGGCCGCGTTCCATCATGCCGGACAAGGCCTGAAAGCCGATGTCGAAAGTGCCGCCGTCGCCGGCGAAGGCCAGCACCTTGGTCGAGCGGCCCTGCTGCTTTTGCGCCGCCTCCATGCCGGCGGCCAGCGCCGCGACGTTGCCGAAGACCGAGTGGATCCAGGGCAGGCGCCAGGCCGATTGCGGCCACGGCGTGGTGAAGACCTCCAGGCAACCAGTGGCGTTCGCGATCATCACGTCCGGACCGGCGGCCTCGGTGGTCAGGCGCGCGGCAAGCGCCTCGCCGCAGCCCTGACAGGCGCGATGGCCGGACTCGAGCCCACGAAAGCGGGGCTGACGGGCGCGCAGAGCTTCGAGCGAGTGCAGGGGCTGTTCATTCATGGCCGTTCCTCGGGCAGCGCGGACCTCAACGGTCCGCCTCCGGTAGCAGGGTGGTGTCGACGTCGATGATGCTGAAGGGCTGGGACGAGGCCGCCTGAGTCACCGTGGTCACCAGGCGCTCGTACAGATCCAGCGAGAGATCGCGCCCGCCGAGACCGGCTGCGAAATTGTGCACCCGCGGCGGGTTCTCCAGGTTCGCCAGGGCCATCTGGACCTCCGGCCCGACGATGCCGCCGCCACCGGGGGAGATGGCCCGTTCCAGCACGATCAGGACGTCGAGGCCGGCGCAGGCCTCGCGCAGCGCCTCGGTCGGAAAGGGCCGGAAGCTGCGCAGCTTGATGAAGCGGGCGCGCGGCAGATCGGGATTCATGTCCATCGCGTCTTCGAGCGTGCCCAGCACCGAACCCAGCGTCAGGATACCCAGGCGCGCGTCGGGATCGCCGCGCACCTCGAGCAGTCCGCCGCAGTGGCGGCCGACGACCGCGGCCCAGTCCGCATCGGCCTGTTCGATCTCGGTCATCGAGCGCAACAGCGCCTGGTGGTGGGCGTGGCGCACCTCGCTGAAGTGTTCCGGTGCGACCAGGGTGCCGAGGCTGCGTGGATCGGAGGGGTTCAGGCCGTGGCGGAAGACGTAGGCGGGCAGGAAGCCGTCCACCTCGTCGGCACTCGGCAGTTCCAGGGGTTCCAGGGTGTGGGTGAGGGTGAAGCCGTCGACGCAGACCATCACCGGCAGCTCGCAGCGCTCGGCGATGCGAAAGGCCTGCACAGTCGTGTCGATGGCCTCCTGGTTGGTTGCGCAGTAGAGCTGGATCCAGCCGGCATCGCGCACCGCCATCGAGTCCTGCTGATCGTTCCAGATGTTCAGCGGTCCGGACAGCGCCCGGTTGGCGCAGGTCATCACCAGCGGGACCCGCAGGCCGGCGATGTCGAAGAGCACCTCGGCCATCAGCAGGATGCCCTGGGAGGCGCTCGCGGTGTAGGCCCGGGAACCCGCGACGGCCGCACCGAGGGCGACCGACGCCGCCGAGTGCTCGCTTTCGACACTGACCATCTCGCAGTTCAGCTGGCCATCGGCCACCAGTTTCGCGATGCCCTCGACGATGTGCGTCTGGGGCGTGATCGGATACGCCGCGACCACCTGCGGCCGGCACAAAGCGATGGTTCGGGCCAGGGCGAGCGAACCTTCAAGCGCCAGCGCCATGGGCCACCTCCTGCCAGCGTCCGGCCTCGACGGTCGCGGCCGCCGCCTCGACCAGGCGCTGGTTGTTCTCGAGCACCGGGCCTTTGAAACGTTCGGCGAGGGCATCGAGCAGCGCCGACAGCGGCATCAGTTGCGTCAGGGTGATGAACGCCGCGAGCAGCGCCGTGTTCGGCACCGGGCGTCCGATGTGTTCCATGGCCAACTGGGTGGCCGGCATGGTGATCACTTCATTGTCTCCCGAGTCGTTGGTCGAAGCGACCGCGCCATCGACCAGGATCGTTCCCTGCGGCTGCAGGCCGCTGAGCGTTCCCGGCACCGCCATCAGCGCGGGATCCTGAACGATCAGGAACGCCGGTTCGCGGACCTGGCAGCGACGGCGAATGGGTTGGGCGTCGATGCGCACGAAGGCTGCGACCGGAGCCCCCCGGCGTTCGGCACCGAAGGAGGGGAAGGCCTGGGCATAGCGCCCGCCGTCGATGGCGGCCGCCGCGAGCAGGTAGGCGGCGACGACATTCCCCTGTCCGCCGCGGCCGTGAATTCTGATTTCGAGCATCGTGGTGTGCATTCCCGTGCCGGTCGAGGATCTTGAGCCGCGAGGCCCCCGAACAGCCGCAGACGGTGCGGTCTCGGGAGTCGCTCACGGCGCCTGTGTTGCAGCGCGGCTTGCAAGCGAAGGCGCCTGCAAGGCCGGTGTGCGCCGTCACTGAGACTAGCAGAGCGGCGTTGGCTTTTCGTTGTTTTAGATCATAGTGCGTCCCAATCGACGCAGGGTGGTACGTCCGGGCCGGTGCAGCCGGGGCATTCGGTCGGGGTAGCTCTTCGGGGCAGCCGGGCGCCCTCGCCTCAATTCGACCGGGTCGAACCCTGCGTCGGGTATCTCGGCAATCTATAGGATAAAAACGAATAGATTGCCGATTACTGACGGAGCCGACTACCATGTTGCCATGGTTGAAAAAAAGATCTTCACCGGCGCGATGATCAATGCCTCCGCCACCGAGTATTGTGCCTCTCAGGGAACCCGGTTGAGCGACTACGAACTCCGGGGCGTGTTCATGAAGGGCGGCTATAGCGGCAGCACCATCTTCGAGAGCTTTCGCCGGGATGTACCCTTCGAAGCCGAGGCCGTGACCGATGTCCGCTACCTGGGTACGGTGACCGGCGAAAGCTTCTTCTATGCCGCGCGCCGGCTGGAGGTGATGATCGGTACCGCCCTGATTCCCCGGAAGAATCCGGTCAAGTCCGCTGAACCGGGTGTTGCCGATGCACCGGAGGTTCCCGCCGAATCGGTGGCACAAAAAGCGCCGAACGCGGAGCAATAGCTCGTCCCGATCTCGGGTTGGGTTGCGGCAGGGGGGAACGGAGTCGTCGGTGGTCGTCCGGAGCGGGGGTTCCGTCGTGCGTGTTGCCGGAGGGTCGAGACGCGGTTTCCTGGCGTCGTTGAGCGCCGGTTTGCAGCGGTTCACCCCGAGGGTTGAGCGAAGGGTTGGACCTGGAGGTTGGACGGGTGTCCACGATAAGTGCCGACGTGCGCACGATGCTCGACCGGCTGGTCGGTTTCGACACGGTATCGCGCAACTCCAACCTGGAGTTGATCGAATTCGTTGGCGATTATCTCGCGCGCCATGGCGTGGCCTCGACACGGGTCGTGAGCGACGATCGTTCCAAGGCCAACCTGTTCGCCACGGTTGGGCCACAGGTTCCGCACGGCGTGGTGCTGTCCGGCCATACCGATGTGGTTCCCGTCGACGGGCAGCCCTGGACCCACGATCCCTTCCGGGTCGTCGAGCGACAGGGCCGTCTGCATGGCCGCGGCACCAGCGACATGAAGACCTTTCTCGCTATCGCGCTGGCCCTGGTCCCCCAGATGCGCAACCTGCGCCGTCCGATCCATCTGGCCCTGAGTTATGACGAGGAGGTCGGTTGCCAAGGCGCGCCCCGGTTGATCGAGGCGATGCTGCAGGACGTGCCGACCCCGGTCGCGGTGATTGTCGGCGAGCCCACCCAGATGCAGGTGGTCAGCGCCCACAAGGGCATTGCCGTGCTGCGCACAATCGTGCTCGGCCACGAGGCGCATTCCAGCCAGACCCATCGCGGCGTCAGTGCGGTCACCACCGCGGCTCGGCTGATCGCCCATATCGACGGTCTGGCGCGTGCCCGTGCCGCCCGGGGTCCCTTTGCGGAGGGCTTCGATCCGCCGTACACGACCCTGCATGTCGGGCGGGTGCGCGGGGGTACGGCAGTGAACATCATCTCCCGCGAGTGCCAATTCGACTGGGATATCCGGCCGATTCCCGGCGAGGCGCCGGACACGATCCTGGCACAGTTTCAGGCGCATTGCCGGCTGCAGGTCGAGCCCGACATGCAGGCCATTGCCGCAGAAAGTGGAATTACCACCGAGTTGCTGGTTCAGGCACCGCCGTTGGCGGAGGAGCAGGGCAATTCCGCAATCGCGTTGGCCTGCACACTGGCCGGCGTGGACCGAACGATCAAGGTGCCCTTTGCGGCTGAGGCCGGCCTGTTTCAGCGTGCCGGTTGGGCTACCGTGATTTGCGGTCCGGGTTCGATCGATCAGGCGCACCAACCCGACGAATACATTACGCTGGACCAGGTTCAGGCCGGGATCGCGTTCCAGCGCCGGCTGATCGAGACCCTGAGCTGATCTCTGGACCGGACACCGGGTCTGACCCAAGAACTCCGGCCGGTCTTGCGCCTGTTATTGAACCGAATCGCGGGCCCGAGCGCGGGTCGGAACCCGAACCAGATCGCGGGCCTGATTTGCGGTATGGTGCCGGAAACGGGCGACGCGCCCTGGCTCACCGGCCGCGCTGCGGTGTCGGGCTGCCGGTCCCCATGCCAATGATCCTTGCCGGGATGCGCCGGCATCCCCAGTACAGGTGCCATTGCCGATGTCAGACGAAGCCCAGGGAGATTCCTCCCAATTCAGCCGCCGTATTCCCGAGGGTGACGACCGCCAACGTCTGGTCTGTGATAGCTGCGGCTTCGTTCAGTATGAGAATCCCCAGATTGTGGTGGGCAGCGTCGCCTCCTGGGGCGACCAGATCCTGTTGTGCCGCCGGGCGATCCCGCCCCGAAAGGGTTACTGGACCCTGCCCGCGGGCTACCTGGAACTGGGTGAGAGTGCCGAGGCCGGTGCGTTGCGGGAGGCTTGGGAGGAGGCCCGCGCCGAGTTGGAGATCGACCAGCTGTTGGCGATCTACTCGCTCACGCGGATCAGCCAGGTGCAGTTGATCTACCGTGCGCGCCTGCGCCATCCGAGGGTCGCGGCCGGCCCGGAGTCCCTGGAAGTCGCGCTGTTTCGGTTCGACGATATACCGACCGAAGAGATCGCCTTCCCGTCGGTGCACTGGGCCCTGCAGCACTACCGGGAGACCATGGACCAAGTGGTCATCGCTCCGCGCAGTAACCCGAGCGAGTCGGGTCTGCTCGATTCGAGGCTCCCGGCGACCGCGTCCGGCCCCGTGGTGCCCCCGGATCCCGAGGATACCGAGGGCAACTGAGGGGCAAAGGATCCGGCCCCAGGCCGCCTGATCCCGGCCTGGGGCCGGTTACAGACCCGCACACCGCCGTACGATCGATAGGCCACTGTGCACTGGTAGGAGTCACGCCAGAACGCCATTCGCCCCGCCGTCAGATTCGTGCACCTAACCATCGCCGCCCTGAGCGCAGCACGGCGGATTCAGGGCTCGAGCGCAACCCCTTTGATGCCCTTTTCCCGATGCCATCCTTCCGACGTTACCCGCGGGCCGCCTCGGGGAAACGTCGGCGTTTCGGCGTCTGGCCACGGAGCAATCGGGCGAATCGGTACTGGTACCTAGGCGCTGCAACGCCTTAACCGTGGGTATAGATTTGCCTACGATGCACGGTAAAGGAATTAATAAACGCGGCAGGGAGATCGCGGTACCTACACATACTGTCGCAAGAGGTGGTGAAAAATGGCAACTTATGATGACGACTGCATCTGGGTACGCACGGATGTCTTGCTCGATGTAGGCGATGGCACGCCCATTCCGGTCCAAACCCGTACATTATGCCGCAATGGTGCATTCGTCGAATACACCGGGCCGCTGCACGGCGCCTCGGTCGAAGTGGTCTTTCCGGAACCGGGCACGAGTGAGGACGGATACCATGTCCAGGGTCTGGTTTCCAAGCGTTGGCCCGACGGCATTTGGATCCAGTTCAGTCGCAGGCTGCGTTCTTCTAGCGAGATGTTGATGCGCAACGGCCTGTCCCAGGTTTCGCACACGCTGTAGCGAAGCCGTTTCAGCGGTAACAATCAGGAAATCAATGGGATATAAGGCTCGATGGGCTTGAAGGCCCGATGGGTTAAAATCAACGGGCTCGATCGTTTTTCCCGGGGCAGAAGCTCCGGTTTTTTAGAATCGGAGGTGGCTTGGCCACCCCCGTCCCCGTAATCTTTGTCCCTCCCCTGTGTTCCCCTATTCCTGACGTCATGTTCCACCTGAGCCCGACCGGCTCCGGGCGATGCCGGTGTCGTACGCGATGCCGCCTTCCCCGGGGCATTTTTCGAGGGTTGTCTGAACGCGGTGTTGTTGATCCGGGTGTTGTTTTTGAGCCCGGTGTTGTCGTTTTTGGATGTTGCAGTTTAACATTATGTATAGATCCTGCAACGCCGTGTTGGTGGTATAGCCACTGGCCATAGACCTTTTTTGCCACGCGTCGTCTGCTCCATGCCGCAGCTCAATACAAAAGGAGGTCCAGGCCACGGGTCGCCAGCGCGCGCCCGACCTGAAGGCCTCGGCCCGGCACGGAGGCCTCAGAATGTGAGCGGAAAACCACACACCAGGATCCCCGGCAGGCAGGCACTCCGGGTGGAACGCTGTTCATAGGTGCCTGGGTCCATCAGCCGTTCGCGCTCCCGCGTCAATCCGAGCAGACCCGCGCCCAGCAGGTGGTAGAGGCTGACATCGAAACGCATGGGTTCCACCGGGGCCTGGACCTGCCCGTTCTCGACCCAGAGGCAGGCATACCGGGTCATGCCGGTGATTCCGCACCGACCCGGATCGGAGCGATTCGCGTACCAGAGGTCCGAGATCAGAAGGCCTTCGCCTACCTGCAGCGCGGCGTCGTCCTGGGCGAGTGCCCCGGGTTCCATCTCCAGGCCTTGCGGCCATTCCTGGGCGGCATTCACCGGGACCGCGTATTCGCGGCCGGAACGGGCGTCGGCCAGACAGGTGCTGAAGCGTCCGGCATCGATCAGAGTGACCCGCGGGGGCAGCCACAGCCCCTGGGCCGTGAAGCGCGGCGCGTGAGCGCCGGCCGTGTGTTCGCTCAGAGTGACCTGCGGATGCAGCCGGGTCGTGCCGTCGGCCAGGTGCAACAGGGACGTCTGGCGCGTGCGGTGGGCGCGCAAGCCAAAGCCGTTGTCGAGAATCACGCCCAGGATCTCGGCCAGCGCGGCGGGGGCCAGAAAGGCTCGAAAGTGCCCCGGCCTCAGCGTTCGCGCAGGACGTGCGAGGATCGCCAACTGCTCCCGCGTGGCGTGGATGCGGGCCGCGAAGGCTTCCGCCGACCAGTGGCGGCCGGCATGGCGGCCCTTCACGGCCGGACCACAGGCGTGGTGCAGGCTCCAGTCGAAATGGAAGCGGTCGGTTTCGAACCAGTGCGCCTGGCCGGTGGAGCCGACCGTCCCGCGGTACAGGCG
>PWGH01000287.1 GCA_003555285.1 Thioalkalivibrio sp. | reverse complement strand
GGTGGAATTTGAACCGACCGACTCGGCCAACGAAAGGATTCAATACATCTACCGGCTCCTGGTGCATGACCAGAAAATCCAGCCGCTGCCGGAGGATCAGGTCTCGCAGCAGAGCATGCGGCACAAGCTGGCCCTGTGGTATGCAAAGCAGTTGCCGAAGGACCATCCGCTGTTGAAGTGATGCGACGCACCGGGCCACGCTACGCCGAGCCGCCGGCCACGGCCCGTGCGCGGCGCACGGGCCTGCGGGGGTGATGATCGATTCCCTGTCGGCGCGGGTCAGAGCATCTCCAGATCCATCAGCACTGCGTCCAGGCCCGCCTCGGCACACGCCTCGTCCACCATGCCGTCCGGTGCGCCGCTAACGCCGATGGCGCCGTAGACTCGGCCGCCGGCCGCAATCGGCACCGATCCGGGCATGAAGGCGAGTCCCTCGCCCAGCGTGGCGAGCGGGCTGTCGGCCCGACCTTGCAGTTCCGAGCCCTTGGCATTGAACATGATGGCGGTGTAGGCCTTCTTTTTGCTGATGTTCAGCGTGATCGGCGGCGCGGTGGTATCCCGCATCTGAACCTGGGTGATGCCGCTGCGGTCGACCACCGTCACCCCGATGGGAATGCCCCTATCGCGGCAGGCCGCCACCGTCGCGGTGGCAATGGTCGCGGCGACGTCCATGTGCAGGCGATTGACCGTGGTGACCAACGGATCCGCAGCCAAGGCCGTGGTGGACGCCGTCATGAGTAACGCGGCCATGAGGCCGGTGGACATCAGGTTCTTGTGCAGGATCTTCATGCGGATGTACTCCTCTTCGCTGCTTCGGGCGGGACACGATTAAAACGTCAGTCTCGCGCGGATGCAACGGTTGCCAGCGCCGACGGATGCGCCGCCACCCTGATCCTGCCCCGACGGCAGCGGCCCGGTCCGCCGCCCGCTGTCGAGTCGGCGGAATGGCCCGAACGGCCGCTGCGTCTAATACGGATACCGACGGTCCAATCAACTGGAGTGCTGCTGATGCGTCAGATAATCCTGGGTGCCTTGCTCGTGCTGGCCGGAGCGCCCGCATACGCGGCGGACCTGACCCCCGACACCCTGCTGGAGGCGGCCGCCACGGCGGTGCCGGATATCGACACCCAGGGCGTGCGCGACCTGATCCTGAACGACCCGCGTCATGTGGTGATCGATGTGCGTACGCAGACGGAAGTGGCACTGACCGGGGGCATGATCCGCTCGCACCGAACGCTGAATCTGCCGCGCGGCTGGCTCGAATTCCAGATTGGCGCGCAGGCCCTGGATCCGGATACACCGATCGTCGTCTATTGCGGACAGAACCTGCGCAGTCCGCCCGCGGCCCACACGCTGGCGCAAATGGGCTTCACCAACGTGCACAACTACGCCGAGGGCTTCTTCGTCTGGAAGGAGGCCGGGCTGCCCCTGTACGTGGCCGACAAGGCGCCCGATTCGTTCCTCTACAGCAAGCCGCAGGAGGCGGCCCCGGGCGTCTGGTCGGCGATCGGCGCGACCCAGCCGCACACCTACGAGAACTCCGGGCACAACAACAACCTCTCCTTCGTGATCACCGAGGGCGGTGTGCTGGTGGTCAACGCCGGCGACAATTACCTGCTCGCCCAGTCCCTGCACGACGAGATTCGGCGGGTCACCGACCAGCCGGTGAAGTACGTGGTGCTGGAGAACGGCCAGGGCCACGCGATGCTCGGGATGACCTACTGGCAGGATCAGGGCGTGCCGGTCATCGCCCATATCGATGCGGCGCGCGAGATCGAGAAGAATGGTTCCGCCTTGCTCGCCCGGCTGCAGCAGCGCAGCCGGGACAAGGCCTTCCGTACCCGCCTCGGAGTGCCCGACCAGACCTTCACCGATCGGCTGGAACTGACGCTCGGTGACGAAACCATCGAGGTCCTGAACCTGGGGCCGGCGCACAGCCCGGGGGACATCGTCGTGTGGCTGCCACAGCGCAAGGTGGTGATCTCCGGCGATGTGGCCTTTCACGAACGGATGCTGCCGGTGTTCGAGGATACCGATACCGCAGGCTGGATCGAGACCTGGGACCGCTTCGTCGATCTCGGCGCCGAGGTCATCATTCCCGGCCATGGTGGCCCGGTGCAGGGCTATGACGAGGTGACCCGCTACACGCGGGACTACCTGGTGTACATGCGCGAGGAGGCGGGCAAGATCCTGGATGCCGGCGGCGGCCTGAACGAGGCCTACCGGATCGACCAGTCCGCCTATGCCCACCTGGACACCTTCCATGAGCTCTCGCGTAGAAACGCCGCGCTGATCTTCCAGGCGATGGAGTTCGAGGCCCTGGGTTTCTAGGTTTGGCGCTTTCAGGCCCGGGTTGCTGAGGCCCGGGTTGTGGCGCATCTCTGAACGGGGGCGGACCATGAAGCTTCGACGCCGTGCAAGGCTGTTCCGATTCTTCAGAAACGTGCGGACCCACACGCCGTTCTTCGGCCTGGTGTTCCTGCTGTTCGGATTGTGGCTGTTGTTTGCCGGCGCGCTGTACCTGGCCGAGCGCAACGCGCCCGACGCGCAGCTCCAATCCTACGGCGAAGCGCTGTACTGGGGTGTTGCGGCCTTTTCCACCGCGGGCATCGCCGACACGCCGGCGAGCGGACTGGCGCAACTGATTGGCGCGGTCTGGATCGTGCTGGGATCGATGCTGTTCTTCGGCGCGATCGTCGCGACCGTGACCGCCTATTTCATGCGCCCCCTGCACCGTCCGGCACAACAGATCATCGACACCATCGAATACAACCTGGAGCAACTGGAGGACCTCTCGCTGGAGGAGTTGGAGCTGCTCCGGGAGACGACCGACGAGCTGATCGAACACGTCGAGCGAACGCGGGCGGCCGCGAGCACGAGCCGCGAATCCGGGACCTGATCGAGGTTCGGGGAACCCGACTCCGACGGGGTGTCAAAGGGGGAAGTTCGTCCCGACCGACCTGGCGCCGACGGCGCAGAATCAGAGGCGGTCCCTGCCTGCATCTGGATGCTCCACACGAACCTCTTCAGGAGACGCCCATGAGAGCCTTGGCGTGGCACGGCAAACGTGATGTGCGTATCGACAACGTCCCCGATCCGGTGATTCGGGAGGACACCGATGCGATCATTCGGGTCACCACCACCGCCATTTGTGGCTCGGACCTGCACCTGTAGGAGGTTCTGGGGCCGTTCATGGATCCCGGGGACATCCTGGGCCACGAGCCGATGGGCATCGTCGAAGAAGTGGGCCGGGGGGTCAGCCATATCCAACGCGGCGATCGCGTGGTCATCCCCTTCAACATCAGTTGCGGTGCGTGCTTCATGTGCACGAGTGGCCTGCAGTCGCAATGCGAGACCACGCAGGTGCGCGCCTTCGACAAGGGCTGCGCCATCTTCGGCTACTCCAAGCTCTACGGGCAGGTTCCGGGCGGGCAGGCCCAGTATCTGCGGGTGCCGAATGCGAATTATGGCCCGTCAAGGTGCCGGAAGGCCCCCCGGATGAACACTTCATCTACCTGTCGGATGTTCTTCCCACGGCGTGGCAGGCGGTGGAGTACGCCAATATCCCGCCCGACGGCAATGTGACGATCTTTGGTCTGGGCCCCATCGGCCAGATGGCCGCCCGTATCGCCCGCTATCGCGGTGCGCGCGTGATCGGCGTCGATCTGGTGCCGGCCCGGCTGGAGATGGCGCGCCGGCACCACATTGAAATCCTGAACCTGGACGACCACGAGGACATCGCCAGCGTCATTCGTACGGTCACCGAGGGCCGGGGCACCGATTCGGTACGCCGCGGCGGAACCGTGTCGATCTCGGGGGTGTATGGCGGCATGGCGGATCCGCTGCCGATGCTGACCCTATTCGACAAGCAGATCGAGTTGCGCATGGGGCAGGCGAATGTGAAGCGCTGGATCGACGATCTGATGCCGTTGGTGGCCGACGAGGCGGATCCGCTCGGCGTCCACGATCTGGCCACCCATGTGATGCCGTTGGAAAAGGGGCCTCGGGCCTATCAGATGTTCCAGAAGCGCCAGGATGCGGCGATCAAGGTTCTGTTCAAGCCCTGGGCGGATGCCTGAGCCGCCGGCATCAGTAGCGGTAGCTGTATCCGACCTCCAGCGCGTACTGCCGCATCTGGATCCGGATGGGCTGATCCGCCAGTGGGTTGTCTCCCCGAACGCTGTTGCTGGGGGCAATCATCGCCGAGACGTGCAGATCGGATTGCGCCGTCAGCGTCTTCGAGAACCCGGCGGTGTAATGATCCTTCACCACGGCCGGCGCCAGAATGTTGAAGAGAACCTCCGACGAGGGCACCGGATTCTGGCCGCGGTTGTAGCCCGCGCGCCAGGTCCAGCCGGAGGGGCCGGCGATCTGTACACCCAGTTTCCACACATCGATGTCGCGCCAACCAAAGCCCGGGCCGCGCGCCCCGCCAAGGCGCGCCTGTGGGTCCGGTGCCGGCGGCAGGGCGGCCAACAGGTTTTCGAAGGGATTGCCGATGGCATCGACACCGGAGTAGTTGATGCGCTCGTAGTCAGCCGCGATCGTTACCCGGGGCGTGATGTCCACGGCCATTCCGAAGCCGAAGGTCTCCGGGATGTCGAAGGTGCCGCCATTCACCAATAGGCCCCGGTAGTCGTCCAACTTTTCCGAGCGAAGCCGGGACCGGTAGTTGGCGCCCACCGAAACCGACGGGCTCAGGTCGGCCTGGACGCCGACCTGCAGGCCGTAGGCGAACGCGGTGTCCGAGCCTTGATCGCTCAGTTCTTCCGGGGCCGTGCTGAAGGCCCCGAAGGCGGCGATGCCCTTGGTCTTGAAGCGCTGGTAGCCGAGGACCGGGCTCAGGCCCAGGCGCAGTCGCCCGTCGGCAAAACGTTGCGCGTAGGTCGGAATGATCAGGAGTTGGTCGAGGTTGAATCCGGCGCTGCCGCCGCAGAACAGGCCGGTATCGGCCGGTGCCTGCGGATCCTGCTCGCAGAAGGGGTTCGCAACCGCGGGGTAGTCGGTGTTGAGCCCGCCATTGGCGAGAATCGCAAGGCCCCAGGAACGGTCGGCATCGATCTGGTGGACAAAGCCGAACGATGGAATGAAAAAATCCTCCCGATCGCTCTGAACCCGGCCGGGCGGCAGTGGAAATGCCCCCTCGCCGGGTGGCGAAGCCAAAGAGCCGATGTCGACCTTGCGCTCGGGCCGGAACCAGGCGAGCGCTACATCGAGCCGGGATTCCATGCCGGCGATGCCGGCGGCATTGGTGCCCGACGCGAAGGCATCCTGCGAAAGCGCCATGCCGACGCCTCCCATGGCCTTGTTCTGGGTCCCGTATCCCTGTTTGAAATAGCCGTTCGTGGCTCCGGCGACCCCGGACAGCCCCAGAACGAGGCCTGTGATCGCGGTTACCACGGTGCGGCGCAGGCGTTTTCCTCTCATCGGCCTTCTCCTTGCGGTTGGGCTGGAAACGTCGGTTCGCGGGGGCGGTGCTGGATGGCGTACAGGAGGCGTTCCGTCGAGACGGCGCACGGTGCAGCGCACTCCAGGATACCGTGATGCCGGGTCGGTTGCGCGGGATGCCGGGCTGCCTTAACTTGGAATGCCGTGCGGCAGTCGCCGGGAGAAACAGCCCTTGAGTGGAGACCGACCATGAAGATCACGATCGATGTCGACTGCAGCGCCGACGAAGCCCGCGAGTTCCTCGGCCTGCCTGACGTCAAACCGATGCAGGACGCGATGATGCAGGAAATCCAGGACCGCATGATGACCTCGCTCCAGTCGATGCAGCCCGAAATGCTGATGAAGACCTGGCTACCCGCGCAGACCCAAGGCCTCGAGCAGCTGCAGAGTTTCTGGTCGCAATTCATGAAGGACGGCAAGAACCCGGGTTCCTGAAGGACGGTCGCCGAGAGGGCTCGCCTCCTACAGGGAACGGTGGTCATTCCGCACCGTCTATGGAGGAGTGTGCGACAGTGTGCATCGACCTGTCCCCGGTGACAGCCCTCTCTGCGACAGCCGACGAGTACCCACGTGAACCTGGATTTTTCTCGATTTGATCTCGACCCGGCCTTGCTGGCCAACCTGGATTCACTGGATTATCGCCAGACGACGCCGATCCAGGCGGCGGCCCTGGAGCATGTGCTCGCGGGTAAGGATCTGATCGCCAAGGCCAAGACCGGCAGCGGCAAGACCGTCGCCTTTGGTCTGGGGCTGCTGCAGGGGCTGGATCGGGAGCGCTTTGCGGTGCAGGGTCTGGTGCTGTGCCCCACCCGGGAGCTGGCCGACCAGGTGGCCAAGGAGCTGCGCCGGCTGGCGCGGGCGAGCGCCAATACCAAGGTGATCACCTTGTGTGGCGGCACCGCCTTCGGCCCGCAGGTCGGTTCGCTGGAGCATGGCGGCCACGTGGTGGTGGGCACGCCGGGGCGGATTCTGAAGCACCTGAACCAGCGCACGCTCACCCTGGAGGCGGTCCGGACAGTGGTCCTGGACGAGGCCGATCGCATGCTGGACATGGGCTTTTACGACGACATGGCCGCGATCCTCTCGGCCACACCCGAGCAGCGCCAGACGCTGTTTTTCTCAGCGACCTACCCGGACGCCTTTCGGGCCTTGAGCCGCGCCTTCCAGCGCGATCCGGTGGAGGTCAGCGTCGAGGCCCAGCACAGTGAACGGGCGATCCAGCAACGCTTCTACGAGGTGGAGAAGGGGCAGCGCACCCAGGCGCTGGCGGCCCTGCTCGCCGAATACCGCCCGGGCTCGACGGTGGTCTTCTGCTACACCCGGCAGCAGTGTCAGGAAGTCACCGAGGCCTTGCAGCAGCGCGGCGTGCAGGCGCTGGCCTTGCACGGCGATCTGGAGCAGAAGGACCGCGATCTGGTGCTGGTGCGGTTTTCCAATCGGAGCGTCCCGGTGTTGGTGGCCACCGACGTCGCTGCGCGCGGCCTCGATATCAAGGCGATCGAGGCGGTGATCAACTACGAATTGCCCCGCGATGCCGAGAGCTACGTGCATCGCATCGGCCGCACCGGACGGGCCGGGCACAAGGGGCTGGCGTTGAGCCTGTTCCTCGCCTCCGAGGCCGCCCGCGTCGGCGCCATCGAGGATTACCAGGGCAGCCCGGTGAAGCTGGAGCGCCTGAAGGGCCTCGACCTGCCGGAGGGCTTCAGCCTGACCGCGCCGATGATCACCCTGGCCATCGATGGCGGGCGCAAGGAGAAGCTGCGCCCGGGCGATATTCTCGGGGCTTTGACCGCAGACAATGCGGTGCCCGCCGACAAGGTCGGCAAGATCGACATCTTCGATCATGTGGCCTACGTCGCCATCGATCGCAGCATCCGCAAGAAGGCCCTGCAGGTTCTTTCAGAGGGCAAGATCAAGGGGCGGCGCCTGAAGGTGCGGGCACTGCAGTAGCGAATCGGCCGGAACCGCACGCCTTGGTCGGTCGCGGGTGACCGCAGGCGCCGGTGCCATGTCCCCACGGTCT
>PWGH01000196.1 GCA_003555285.1 Thioalkalivibrio sp. | reverse complement strand
TGTGGCTCGGGCATCCTGGCCATCGCGGCCTTGAAGCTGGGCGCCAGCCATGCCTGGGGTGTGGACATCGATCCGCAGGCCCTGCAGGCGACTCGCCTGAACGCCGAGCGCAACGGCATCGATGCTGCCACGCTCGAAACCGCGCCGGCGCAAGACGACCCACCGGCCGAATCCTTCGAGCTGGTTCTCGCCAATATCCTCGCGGCACCGCTGGTGGCGCTCGCACCCATCCTGGCCCGAGCCGCCCGCCCCGGTGCCCGCCTGTTGCTCGCCGGGTTACTCGACTGGCAGGCCGAGGCGGTCATGGCCGCTTATCGGGCGGATTTCGACATCAGCATCGGGGCGGAACGCGATGGCTGGATCCTGCTCGACGGCCGACGGCGCTAGCCCGCCAGCGCGCGACGCCCACGGCGGCGGCGCGTGCCGACCCTTTGCCGGTGCGGCGGCGGATCGATCGAGCCGAGTACCGTCCGGCAATGACGGCCACCGAGGCCCGCAGCGACGCTATCGGTGCCGAACCCCATGATCGCCCGGTGCCCGCATTGCCACACCGGCCATGCGATCCGCCACCACCTCGGCCAGCCGGCCGCACACCACCGGTGCCGGGCCTGCGGCACACGCTTTCCGATCTTTTCCGCGTTGGAGATCGAAGTGGCGGGGCGCCCGCGCGTCCCGGAGGCCCTGAGGCCACCCGGGACCGAGCAGCCGCCTGCGACCCTGCGCGCCGGGCGCTACGAGCGCCTGACGGCACCCCCGCCGATGCCGGCACTCGGGGTGTCACCGACAGCAGCGCCACGGCCTGACGGACGGGTTCGGGAGGCGCTCGGGCGGCTGACTGGCCTGATCGTCGGTCTGGTGCTGATCATCGCCCTGGTGGCACAGGTGCTGATTCATGAACGCGCGCACCTGACGGCCCACCCGGAACTTGCGGTCCTGACCGCGACGATGTGCCGGCAACTCCCATGCCCGGAACCGATCTGGCGGGTTCCTGCCGCGATTCGCATTGATTCGCTCCAATTAATGGAACTGGGATCGGGACCGTTGCAGGTGGAGGTGGAGATCACCAATGACCTGGATCGGGCGCAACCCTGGCCGCTGCTGGAGATGGCGCTCGCCGACCGCTACGGCCGGATCCTGGGCCAGGGCCGCTGGCATCCGGCGACGGTTCTGGCGTTGACCGGCGCCGAGCCCGGGGCCGGAATGCCGCTGCTGGAGGCCGGCGCGGTGCAACGGTTGCGGCTGATTGTGGATTTCCCCGGACATGCGGTCGAGGGCGTGATGCTCTGGCCGCTGTAGGGTGAATCGCCGCCCCCGCACCGTGGACCCGCTGGCGGGACGCCGTGAATACGTCCCTGTAGCCTTGACGACAGCATCCCTGCTGTCGACACCCGCCAGCGGGTCCACGGTACGGGAGCGGCGATCAGCTTTTTTATGATGAAGATGAAGGGCAAGAGCAGGTCAAGATCAGGTCAGGACCAGGTCGAGACTTGTTCAAGATGATGGGGATGCGATGAAGCTGGGGGCTTATATTCTGCCGGATCCGATCGTTTTTGTGGCGCCGATGGCGGGGGTCAGCGATCGGCCGTTTCGGATCCTGTGCCGGGATCTGGGGGCGAGTGCGGCGGTGTCGGAGATGGTGACTGCGGACACCCGGCTCTGGCATTCGGCGAAGAGTCGGCAGCGCATGGATCATCGGGGGGAATCGGCTCCGCGTATCGTGCAATTGCTTGGCAACGATCCCGAACAATTGGCGCAGGCGGCTCGGGACAATGTCGAGCGTGGGGCGCAGATCATCGACTTGAATCTGGGATGCCCGGCGAAGAAGGTGTGTCGAAGGGCCGCGGGTTCGGCCTTGCTGGCGGACGAGGCTCTGGTCGAACGGTTGTTGCGGGCCCTGACCGACGCGGTATCGGTTCCGGTGACGCTGAAGATGCGCCTGGGCATCGATCGCGACCACATCAATGGCGCACGGATCGCGCGGCTGGCGGAGGCCGCGGGGGTACTCCTGATCACCGTGCATGGACGCACCCGCGCTTGCGCCTACCAGGGAACGGCTGATTACGATGCCATCGCGCGGGTGGTCGAGGCGGTCGATATCCCGGTACTGGCCAACGGGGACATCACCACGCCCGCCGTAGCCCGCAGCGTGCTCGCCCGCACCGGAGCCGCCGGGGTGATGATCGGTCGAGGGGCACAGGGCCAGCCGTGGCTGCCCGGGCAGATTCGCGCCGCCCTCGCGAACCGGCCCTGGCCGTCGGCTCCGGAAGGGGCCGCCTTAGGCCGATTGGTGGTGGCGCATGTGCAGGCACTGCATCGACACTATGGCATCGAACAGGGTCTGCGTATCGCGCGCAAGCACATAGGCTGGTATCTTGAGCACAACAGACCCGAGATCGACCGACGCCCCCTGCTTGCCCTGACCGATGCCCATCGGCAACTGGCGATGCTGGCTGGCGTGTTCGGTGAGAATTCCGGGCTGTCGTCCTCCTGCCGCGCGGGCACCGTGGCGAGTGGACCCGACGCTGCATTCAGTACGGCAACCGGCAGCACGACAACAAGAACCGAAGGGACGTCAGGGGGCAATCAGGCATGAACTCCTCGGTACAAGCAGTTTCGAACCCGACGGGGGGAGACGCAATGGAGCCCATGACTCCTTGCCGGCTCGCGGAATACGTGAAGACCGCCATGGACGATTATTTCGCCCGTCTCAATGGCGAAAAGACCGGCGATATCTACGCGATGGTGATGTCGGAGGTCGAGCGTCCGTTGCTGGCCTGCGTGCTGGAACAGTGCGGCGGCAACCAGACCCAGGCGGCCCATCTGCTCGGTCTGAACCGTGCGACCCTGCGCAAGAAGCTGCGCGCGCACGACCTGATCTAAGCGGGATCGGATCTGGACCCGACCGGACCAGACCGACCCGGCCGATCCGATCAAACTGCGCCGACCCGATCAAACTGGGTAGACCCGATCCAGTCGATCAGACTGCGGCCAGTCGGATCTAATCAGTCGGCCCTGAGGAGTCGGGGCGCCGCCAGGGCAACGCCTCCCGCGTGGCCTGATGCAACCCCGGATTCACCGCGGCCAGCACATCCCGGGTCGCCAGGTTGAGCGCGCCGCCGGCCAGATCGGTGAAAACCCCCCCAGCCTCACGAACGATCACCGCCACCGCGGCGATATCGAGGATGTTCACGTCCGATTCCACGACCAGATCGATGCTGCCGCTGGCCAGCAGGTGGTAATGGTAGAAATCGCCATAGCCGCGGATGCGGTTTACCCGAGCGACCAGCGCACCCAGATCGGCCCACTGCGGGCTGCGGGCCAGGGTCTTCAGGTTGCCGGTGGATAATGTCGCCGCCTCGATCGTCTCGGTTCCGGCCACCTGCACCCGCTCCCCGTTCAAAAAGGCCCCCTGCCCCCGTTCCGCCCACATCCGCTGCTCGAACAACGGCGCATTGGACAGACCCAGTACCAGTTCTCCCCGGTGCATCAACGCGATCTGGGTGGAAAAGAAGGGGTAGCGCCGCACAAAGCTCTTGGTGCCGTCGATCGGATCGATCAGCCAGACATACTCCGCGTCGATATCCGCCTGACCGGTCTCTTCGCCATAAAAGCCGTGTTCCGGGAAGCGCTCGCGAATGATCCGACGAATCGCCTGCTCGCTCTCGACATCGGCGCGGGTGACCGGGGTGGCATCGGCCTTGATCTCGATCTCGACGCCGGCGGCGTAGTAGTGACGAATCACCGCCTCGGCGGCGTCGGCGGCGGCCTGGGCGGCAGCCAGAAACGGGCTTTGGGTCATCAGCGGACTCCCTCGCAAAAACCCGGGAGTGTACTGCCTCGCCGCTACGGCCGCACGGTACAGGCCCTGCCGTGCGCGTGCGGAACCTGCTGGCCAGATCCGGCCAAGCCGGGAAACCGTTGGCCGAGAACAGCCGGGGTCAGTGCCGGCGGTTGGTGAAACCGACGCACCAGCCCCGATCTTCATCCTGGCGAAGCTGGCTCAGGCTCGCGTATTCGCAGTCCAGGCGATAGAACGTCGGATCGGGTAGCGCCAGCGCCCAACCCAGCGTGGCCCGGATCACCCCCGCATGCGCGACCACCAGCAGGCGTTCGGCCCCCGTGGCGATCATTTCGGTGGCGAGCACCGCCTCCACCCGCCGTCGGAAGTCCGCGAAGGCCTCCGCTCCCGGCGGCCGGTTGGCCACCGGGTCGGTGTAGAAGGCCCGGTATTCCCGATGGCGCTCACGCAGGATCTGATCCCGGCTCAGCCCCTCCCACTCCCCCAGGCCGATTTCGCGCAAATCCGGCACGATGCGCAGTGGGGTCGGCTTGCGCGCACACAAGGCCTCGGCGAAATCCCGGCACCGGGCGAGTGGGGACGACAACACCGCATCCCAGGGCCAGTCGACCGATTCGCCGACGGCCTGCCACATCTGCCGCCAGCCCTGTTCGCTCAACGGGTCGTCACAGCCATTGCCGCGGTACCGGGGGCCGCCCAGCGGTTCACCATGGCGAAGCAGATCGACGATCATGTCGACGCCTCCTCGTGCAGACGCCGGGCGAGGCCGGCCCAGTCGAAATGGGGACCTGGGTCGGTCTTGCGGCCCGGGGCGATATCGGCATGGCCGACGAGCGCATCCGGCGTCAGCGCCACGAAGGTTGCGCGGAGCCAGCGAATCAACCGGGCCAGGGTGGCGTATTGCCGGTCGGTGAAGGGATGGGTGTCGGCGCCCTCGAGTTCGATGCCGATCGAGAAGTCATTACAGCGCTCGCGACCGCGCCAACACGAGACCCCCGCATGCCAGGCGCGCTGCGTGAAGGGGACGAACTGGGCGCAGCGGCCGTCACGCGCAATCACCGCATGGGCCGACACCCGCAGTCCGGCCAGTTCGGCGAAGTACGGGTGCGCACCCGGATCCAGGGTATTGGTGAACAACTGGGCAATGAACGGCCCCCCGAATTGCCCCGGCGGCAGGCTGATCGCATGGATCACG
The DNA here is from genome assembly GCA_003555285.1 of Thioalkalivibrio sp. The sequence continues at coordinate 2,510 of PWGH01000196.1, read as the reverse complement.
ATCAACTCGGGCTTCGCGCCCACCGGACGTTCGTCGCAGTTTGGACTCGCACAGCGCATCGCCTCGGGCCACCAGGGCGCGGTCTCCAGGGGTGGGGCGACCACATCCACCGCTCCCTCGTCAATCGGGCCTGTGGCGCTCTGCAGCGTCCTCGATGGCCTCACCACCACTTTGCACATCCTCGCCGACACCCTCCATCGTCGCACAACCACTGACCCCAGCCAGCCCGCCGAACAGAAAGACCATCAGCACGATTCCCGGAAAAAGAATGGAACGCATGGCTTCAACCCTCCTTTTTGCGTGACTCGGAACGGGTGCGGCGGGTTCGGTGCGAGAACGAAGTTCGAACCCGGATCGGGTCCGGGCCGGGAGGCAGCATCGCTGGCCGCGGCGCTTCGCCCTGCACGACAACATCCGATATCGATCCCATGCCGCACATTCGGACTGCCTGTCCGTATCATAGAGGATTCTGCTTGCGGACCCAATTTCGCTCCCCGCCCGCTCCATCAACCGGTCGCTGTTTACGTGCTAGAACTCAACCCCCAACAACGTGCGGCGGTCACCACCACGGACCGTCCGCTGCTGGTGATCGCCGGTGCCGGCTCGGGCAAGACCCGGGTGATCACCGAGAAGATCGCCTTCCTGATCGAGGAGCGCCAGGTACCGGCGCGCGCCATCGTCGCCATCACCTTCACCAACAAGGCCGCGCGCGAGATGCGCGAGCGCATCGGCCAGCGGCTGCAGCGGAGCCAATCCCGGGGCCTGGGGGTGTCGACCTTTCACACCTTCGGCCTGACCTTTCTGCGTCGCGAACTGGTCGCGGGCGGCCTGCGGTCCGGCTTCTCGGTACTGGATCCGGCCGACTGCCGACAGCTGCTGCGCGAGATCACTCATCGTGACGACGCAGCGGACGAACTGGAGCCCCTGCTGGCCCGGATCAGCCACTGGAAGAACGAATTGCTGACCCCGGAACAGGCCCTGGCCGGGGCGCTCGATGCCGAGGACCATCGGCGCGCGCAGGTCTACCAGCGCTATGAGCAGGCGCTGTCCGCCTACAACGCGGTGGATTTCGACGACCTGATCAAGCGCCCGGTGGACGCCCTGGCCCGGGATGCCGAACTGCGCGAGCGCTGGCAGAACCGGATCCGCTACCTGCTGGTCGACGAATACCAGGACACCAACGGCGCGCAGTACCGGCTGGTGCAACTGCTGGTCGGGGTCAATCCGGGGCTGACCGTGGTCGGCGACGACGATCAGTCGATCTATGCCTGGCGCGGCGCACGGCCGGAGAACCTTGCCCGCCTGCAACAGGACATCCCGCGTCTGGAGATCATCAAGCTCGAGCAGAACTACCGCTCGACCAACCGCATCCTGACGGTGGCCAACCAGCTGATCAGCCACAATCCGCACCTGTTCGACAAGCGCCTGTGGAGCACCCTCGGCGAGGGCGAGGCCATTCGCGTGATCCCCTGCAATGATGCCGAGGCCGAAACGGCGCGGGTGGTCTCCGAGATGATGCGCCTGCGTTTTCGCCTGCGCGGGACGTGGTCCGACTTCGCCGTCCTGTACCGGAGCAACCACCAATCCCGACTGTTCGAGAAGCTGCTGCGCGAGCAGGACATTCCCTATCGGATCAGCGGCGGTCAGTCCTTTTTCGAACGCCCCGAGGTCCGCGATCTCGCGGCCTACCTGCGCCTGTTGGTGAATCCCGATGACAACCCGGCCTTTCTGCGGGTGGTCAACGTGCCACGCCGTGAGATCGGTCCGTCCACGCTGGAGAAGCTCGGCCAATACGCCCAGACCCGCGGCTGTTCGCTGCTGCGCGCCGCGAGTGGTCTGGGTCTGGGCGAACACCTGGAGGCCCGGGCGCAGGCCCGGGTGGGCCGCTTCGCCGATTGGATCGAGGCCCTGCGCGCCGGGGCAGACCAGCACCGGCCGGAGGCGCTGCTCGAGCGCCTGGTGGAGGACATCCACTACGAGAGCTGGCTGCTGGACAACAGCCCGAATCCACGTGCGGGCGCCAAGCGCATGGACAGCGTGCGCGAATTCATCGAGTGGATCGGCCGGGTCGCCAGATCCGGCGCATCCGCGGAGGAGCCGTTGAATCTCGAAGAGGTGGTCGGGCGGATCAGTTTGATGGACGTGCTCGAGCGCCAACGGGAGGACGGGGAACGCGACGCGGTGCAGCTGCTGACGCTGCACACCGCCAAGGGCCTGGAGTTTCCGCATGTCTTCCTGGTCGGCTTCGAGGAGGAGCTGCTGCCGCACCGGGTCAGCCTGGAGGAGGACAGCATCGAGGAGGAACGGCGCCTCGCCTATGTCGGCCTGACCCGGGCCCAGAAGACGCTGACCCTGACCCACGCAGCCCGACGCAGCCGCTATGGCGAAGCGATCGAGTGCCTGCCCTCCCGTTTCCTGGACGAACTGCCCCAGGAGCACCTGGAATGGCCCGATCAGAAACCGCCCGACCCCGAAACGCAGCAACTCAGTGCCCGCGCGCACCTCGCCGG
>PWGH01000122.1 GCA_003555285.1 Thioalkalivibrio sp. | reverse complement strand
TCGTAGCTTCAGGACCTCGTACTCTTTGCGCATGTACCCCAGCAGCAGCTTCATGGCCTGGTTCTGCTCCGAGGCATCCAGCAGGTGCTGGGCCTTTTCGTAGTCAAGTTCGAGCAGCGCAAGTACTTGCTGCGCCAGCAGATGAAGGCGATCCAGAAGGAGCTCGGCGAGGCCGGAGGTGGCGACACCGCACCGCAGGAACTGCGCGAGCGGCTGGACCAGGCCGAACTGCCGGAACCGGTGCGGGACGAGGCGCAGCGGGAACTCGGCCGGCTCGAAGGGATCCCCGCGGCCTCGCCGGAACACGGCGTGATCCGCAACCGGCTGGAGTTGATCCTGGAACTGCCCTGGATGCGGCGAACGGAGGATAATCTGGATCTCGCACGCGCGCGCCAGGTGCTGGACGCGGACCATTACGACCTCACCGAGATCAAGGAGCGCATCCTCGAACAACTCGCGGTGCTGCGCCTGAATCCGGAGGCCAAGGCCTCAATCCTGTGCTTCGTGGGGCCGCCGGGCGTCGGCAAGACCTCGCTGGGGCAATCGATCGCGCGCGCGCTCGGCCGGGAGTTCGAACGCTTCAGTCTCGGCGGCCTGCGCGATGAGGCCGAGCTGCGCGGCCATCGGCGCACCTACGTCGGCGCGATGCCCGGCCGGATCATCCAGGCGATGCGTCGTGCCGGCAGCGCCAATCCGCTGTTGATGCTGGACGAGGTCGACAAGCTCGGCCAGGATTTTCGCGGCGACCCCGCCTCGGCGCTGCTCGAGATCCTCGATCCCGCGCAGAACTACGAGTTCCGCGACAACTACCTCGATCTCCCCTTCGATCTCTCCCGGGTGCTGTTCATCACCACCGCCAACACGCTGGACACGATCCCCGGTCCGTTGCTCGACCGCATGGAGGTCCTGCGGCTGTCGGGTTACAGCGACGAGGAAAAGCTCGAGATCGCGCGCCGGTACATCCTCGAGCGCCAGCGCACCCAAGCGGGCCTGGCACCCGAGCAGTTCCAGGTGCCCGAAGAGACTCTCCTTCGGGTCATTCGCCACTACACGCGGGAGGCGGGGGTGCGTGAGCTGGAGCGCCGTATCGGGCGCCTCGCGCGCAAGATCGCCCTGCGCATCGCCGAGGGGCGCGAGATCCCGGATACGGTGTCGCCCGATCGGCTGCACGAATTTCTGGGCCGCGAACGTTTCCGGCCCGAGGCGGCGCGCCAGCAGGTGCCGCCCGGCGTGGCCACGGGCCTGGCGTGGACCCCGACCGGCGGCGACGTGCTGTACGTGGAGGCCATCGTGTTGCCGGAGGAGGGCAAGCTCACACTGACCGGTCAGCTCGGCGACGTGATGAAGGAATCGGCCCAAGCCGCCCAGAACTGGGTCCTGTCCCAGGCCGAGCGTCTGCAGATCATGCATCCGCGCGCCGGCCTGCACATCCACGTGCCGGCCGGCGCCATTCCCAAGGACGGTCCTTCGGCCGGGGTCACGATGGCGGTGGCCGTGGCCTCGATTTATACCGGCCGGCCGGCGCGGGTCGATACCGCAATGACCGGTGAGATCACCCTGTCCGGCCTGGTGCTGCCGGTGGGTGGTGTGAAGGAAAAAGTTCTCGCGGCCCGACGCACGGGCCTGGACCGGGTGATCCTGCCGCGTCAGAACGAGAAGGACCTGGAGGACCTGCCCGATACGGTCCGCGACGCGATGGCGTTCGTGCTGGCTGACCGCATCGACGACGTCCTGCGCGCGGCCATTCCGGAACTGCTGCGCGAAGCCGAGTCCACCGCGCCGGCCGCGTCTCCCAAGGGGTCGTGACGGCGCCGTTGCCGCTGTCCAAAAATACGCCTTGGCGGGGGGGCGACCACTTGAAGTCCTGTCTGTTGGTCTGTCATCTTCCAGTCAATGGTTGAAGTGGAAAATGATCGAGAGGCGTTTGCTTTGGGGGGAATGAAAAAGGTACGGTGCACAGCCCTTCCGGTTGGCGAAACATGATGAAAACGATACTCACGTTCCTCTTTATCGCATCTCTCCCGCTGACGCTTGCTGCATGTGGCGACGGGAAAACTGGCACTTCTGACGTGCTTTCGGAAGCCCTCAAGGAGGCTGGAATCGACGCATCGGATTTCAATGCCGAAGAGTTGGCCGCGGCCGAGGAGATGCTCGCTGGAGTGGACCTCGCGCGCAGGCTGCCTGACGATTTCCCGGAAGTGTTTCCGCTGCCGAATGACATCTGGGTAACCAGAAACATCTCGAGTGACGGGGACGAAGGACGGGAGATCTACATCAGCTTGTCCTCTGCCGAGGATCTGGGAACGTGGGTAGACCGCTACCGCTCCGAACTGAGTCAGCACTTCACGGTCCAGGGCGAGAAGATCGCCGCTTCCGAGGAAGAGGCGAAGGGATTGGCGGGATTTGGGTCGATGTTCAAACATGTGCACGGGCAATGGGAGTTCAGCGGCCTTGGCTGGACGGAGGGCCATCTTTATGTCATGGACGCTCAGGCGGTGCATGCTGATTTGAACCCTGAATGGCTGACCGAAAACCAGATCAAGCAGTTCGAGGAAGCCTATGGGGACGCCTCGATTACCATGACAGTGATTCTTCGCGCGCCGGCGAGCTCAAGCACCACTGAATCGGGGGGTTCCACTGAACGTTATATTCTCGATTTCGAGAAGCTCAATCGCGATCCCGCACAGTTCGCCAGAACCTCGAACCCCGAGGGAATGAGCCAGGCGGACGCCGAAAGCCAGTGTTCGATCGGGGCGATCTTCTTCAACACGGCAGTCGTGAACGCCCGTTTCGATGACGGAGAGATCGGACTTTCTCCCCAGCAACTGTTGCGGCACGAGGATTTCGTCACCGTATCGGTGGATGGCGATACGGTAGACTGGGGTGGCATCGCCGGGGACATTGACCGCAACGACGAGATCACTTTGGAAACGATGCCGCCAGGGCCCGGACTTTCGCTGCACTTGATCCGGGACCAAGAAGCTTCGATCCTCCTGGATGTGGGCGTGTTCGAATGCAGCTATCCGATGCAGCGCGTCTAGCCTAGTCAGGGAAGCGCTGGGATTCAGGGCTGTCGATGACGCGCGCGCCGGGATCTTCATCTTCCGACCGCGTTTCGGCAGTGCATGGAGCCTCAGCGGTCTTTTGCACACGCCGCCGCTCGGTGGGGGGGGGCGGGGCCGGCCGCGACTGCATCGCAGGTACTCTCCAAACCGCTCGTGCCTCGACCACTGCTGGGTCTTCTGACCACCGTCGTGGGAAGCCCTACTGCTGCGCTCTAAGCCCATGTCGGGCCGCACCGGTCTGGCGATCGGGGAATCCTGATCGGGCCGCGGGACACGTCCCGGGTTCGCGCAGAAAACTGCTGTTTTCCTTCTTGTCCGCAGAGATACCTGATGCCTGCCGGAAAGTTTTTGGTTTTTACTTGCTTGCTGTTCGTTGTCCACGCCGCGTTTGCCTTCCCAACCCTTGTGTTCGAGCGCGAGCCAAACGACACCCTGGAGCAGGCTCAGACCTTCCGCGGCGAGGCGCGGCTGGTGGGCGAGGTGCTGGGAGAGGATCAGGACCTGTTCTGGTGGGCCCTGGATGACAGCGAGACCGATCGGCTCTGGCACTTTGAACTGCAGGGCGAAGGCGCCGTAGCGGCCGAGCTCGTGTGGCCGGCGGAGTCGGAAGCGCCAGACGCGGACAGCTCGGGCACCACCACCTTCGGTGTGGCGCCGACCGCCGAGCCGGAGGCGGTACCCGACGCCGAGGTTGCCGGCGACCAATCCCTGCTCACCCTGGCGCTGTCGCCACGGGACGGGCGGCAGTCGCGCGATAACCTGCTGGTGCCCGCCGGCGAACACCTGATCCGCTTCGAGGCCGTGGATGGCGGCGGTGCGTACCAGTTCACCGCCACTGCCGGTGATCGCATCAGAATAGCGGCCACCGCGGGGCCGGATCAGGACCACGGCATCGCGATTGCGCCGGGGCGGCAATGGTATTACCAGTTGAGCCTGCCTGAGGTGGTGATTCCCCTGGCCCTGGGTGAGAAGCCAGAGCAGCTCTGGCGGCTGCGTCTGATGGGCGAATTGGGCGCGCCGCTGGAGGCCTGGATCGAAGACGCCCATGGGCAGGTGATCACGCCCGCAGAAACCGGGTCGCCGCTGCAGCAGGAATGGGGCCGCCTGAAGCTGCCCGAGGGCAGCCGTCTGCATCTGCGCCATGCCGACGGCGCCGATATCGGCCGACTCGGTGTCCGTATCCGCGGTGATGGCCTGCAAGCCACCGGCGAGGCGGACACCGCGCCCGAGACAGCGCCCGGCGCGGCGCAGCAGGCCGAGGCGGTGATCGCCGGCTCGCCGCAAGAGCGGGTCTGGCTGATGCCCGGTGAGACGTTTGCCACCGCCCTGGAAACTCGGCAGGCGCGCCACCTGGCGTTCCAGGTGGACAGCGCCACCGGCGCCCTGGCCATCGGCGTTGACGCCGACGACCCGGATGCGCCGCTGGCGGTCTGTCTCAACCGGCTTGGCAGCGATGACGATGCGGCGTGCCGCACCGGAACTGCCGGCACGCTGTTTTCGCAAATGACGCTGTCGCCGGGTGACTATGCACTGCATTTGCTGCGTCCCGGCCGCATCGGCGAGGGCGCCGCTGATTACACCCTGTCCCTGGCTGAAGACCAGCCGGCCGCGGCGGGGTGGGTCAGCCGGCCCAACGACGTTGGCGACTGGGCGCTGCCCATCACACCCGACACGGCGATTCACGGACATTTCGAGGGTTCCGGCGAAGCCTGGTTCGAACTGCAGGTCGGCCGCGAAATCCAGCAATGGGATTTCAGCACCGAAGCCGATGTGCCCTTGAGCGGGCTGGCGCTGTTCCGCGGCAATGAGCGCCTGGCCATGCTGGAAACGCGGCGCACCAGGCAGAGCGGCGATGAGGACTTCTGGCTGGAAAACGTCCGCCTGCTGCCGGGTCGCTATCTGCTGCGCCTGCGCGGCGAAGACACCGATTACCGCGTGCTCGCCCGGCCCCTGGGGCAGCCGGCCCCCGGCATGGAGCTCGAGCCCAACGACACGCCGGCGAACGCCGGCCCCATCTGGTTCGGTGAGGCCGTACAGGGCACCTTCCATTCCAGAGACGACAAGGATTTGTTCCACTTCAACCTGCCGGGCTGGAATCGCCTGCTGCTGGCATTGGAGCCCCCCGCCGGTGCCGACATCAAGGCCACGCTGAGCTGGCAGGGCCAGAACCTGTTGACGGGTGACCCGATGACCGAGCCCGGTGTCATCGGCAGCCTGTTGCCCCCCGGCGATTACATCCTGACCCTGGAAGGCCGCCGTGCGTCCAGGGAACGCTACCGTGCGCAACTGGACATCGAACCGCCCTGGGCGCCCTCCGGCGGGGCCGTGTCGCTGTCGCCGGAGCGCGAATATGCGCCACTGTTGCCTGAGGACGGCATCCTTGCCATCGGCATGGGCCCGGGGGGCAATAGGGAAGGATTCGTGCGTCTGCCGATCACCGAGCAGACCCGGGAGCTTGAATTCCAGACCCGCTCGTCGGTGGAGCGCCTGGGGTTGCGCTTCGACGACGCACAGGGCGAAACACTGCCGTTCCGGCAAGCCGAGACAGCTGGAACCTACACGCTAGAAATACCTGGGGGCAAGCCGGTTCACGTCTGGATGGGCTGGGTCAGAGACGGACCGACTATTACCTTTCGGGACCCTGCCGCTGAACTGCCGGCGACTGCCGCCATTGAGCCGCGTCTGGAGAGCGAAACCACGGCGGTCACGGCATTTCATGCGTTTGGACAACGTCTGACGTCCCACCTGACATTGCACAACCCCGCTGACGAGGTCCGTCAAGTCGAGCTCGCTTCCCACGCCAGCCACGCCGGTGTCACGCTCAATACGCTGCCGGTGGAGCTCGAACTCGCGCCGGGTGAGGAAGTCACACTGCCCCTGACCTGGTCACTGCCGGCAAACCTGCTGGAGAGTCCACCCCTGGCGCTGTTCGTGCGCGCAAACGAGCAGGTGGTGCGGCTCGATGTGGCCCTGGAGCCTGCCGCGAACCCGGTGCAGCCTTACGCCGTGCCCGATGTTCCGGACGCGCTGCAGGGGCTGGCCGACCTGGCCTGGAGCGCCCTGGGCGCGACTTTCGTCGATGCCGACAGCGGCGAGCCGGTGGATGCGCCATCCGACATCGGTTTCCCCGAGTTCCTGCTCGATGGCATGGCCGCGGTCAACAGTTCCTCCGAAGCGCGTGGCGACATCGGTGCGGCGCTGTCGCCCATCCGGCTTGCCGGCGATGGCGGCCTGGTCCGGGGGATCGGCTTCAACCAGCGTTCGCGCTTTCCCCATGCCCTTCGCTGGCGCGAGGTGGAGATCGCTCTGGGCAACAGCCACGACGATCTCACGGTGATCACCACCGTGGAATTGTCGTCGGTCGATGGCGAGCAGTTCTTTGAACTGCAGACGCCACGGCAAGCGCGCTACGTTCAGCTGCGGCCCCTGGCGTTATGGGCCGAACCGCGGGTCGCACCCCGCATCCACGGGACCGGCCTGTTGCGGGTGCTGGCCGAGCCCGCGGGCGCTCTGGCTGACCGGCGCCACGATCTTCTGGATTTCGATCTCGGCGGCCATTGGGTTCATACCCAGCCGGACATCCACCGGCTCCGCGGGCTCATTGGACAGCGCATCCTGTGGGGCCATCACGATCCGACCAGAGACAAGGGGGCCTCCAGCGGTCAGCCCATTCGGGGTCGCAGCATCGAAATGGTGTTCGCCTTCCTGAATCAACGAGCGGCGCGGATCGGTGAACTGCATTGGATCGACAACCTGGACTGGGCGGGTGAGCCTGTCGAGCAGGTGCGGGTGTACACCGCAACCCGCAGCGCCACCGGGCCCTGGGAGGACCAGGGTCGCTGGTTGCTCGAACGTGACGACGCCGGTGTGTCGCGCCTGGATTTACCCGAAACACCACGCACGCGCTATCTGCGCCTGGTGTTCGAGGAACCCGCACCGGCGGAAGGCAGAGGTGGCAGTAGCTGGCGCGTACCGATGGCCGTACGGGCCCTAGAGGCCGACACCCTGGCCGGTGGCCGTTCGATCCTGGGTAACTGGGGCATGGATCATTCCCGCGGCCCTCTGGAGGCCGGCCGGCCCACGGGGTTGACGTCCCTGGCAGAGGTGGACGACGCGGCAAGCCACGATGCTCAGCCAGTGCCGCTGGAGGAGCGCATCAGCGGTCGGGTGCGGGAGCCGGGTGACAGCCGCCATTACGGGCTCACCCTGGAGCAGCCCGACAATACCCTGGCCTTTACCCTGGAAGAGTCCCAGCGCGGGCGGCTGCAGGTCACGCTGAGTGGTGCGGATGGCGAGCCGGTGGCGCTGAGCTGGACCACCGGGGAGGCGGGGCGGCGGAGCGCCGAAGCCGTCGGCCTGGCGCCCGGTGACTATCGACTCAAGGTCGCCGAGCCGCCACGCTCGGTGGTGTTCCTGTGGGACGGCAGCGGCAGCGTGGCCGATCATCAGC
>PWGH01000217.1 GCA_003555285.1 Thioalkalivibrio sp. | reverse complement strand
GTCCAGCCCGAAGGTCGGGTCCTTGGTCGGGGTCCCCGCGATCTCCCCGAACACCCGACCCGGATTGATCGCCAGTTCCTGATCCGGAAAGACCTCGCCCTCGCCCGCCGTCACACCCATCAGCGCAATCCGGTACTGGCTCGGCCCCAGATCCAGATTGTCGCGGATGTGCACCGGCTGGATCAGAAAACCGAGTTCCTGCGACAATTTGCGCCGCACCCCCTTGATCCGGCCCATCAGCTGCCCACCCTGGCTGCGATCGACCAGCGGGATCAGCCGGTAGCCGACCTCGAGCCCGACCAGATCGACCGGCGGCACGTCGTCCCACGACAGTTCCTTCAATTCGGTGCTGCTGGCCGCCTGCGTCGGCGCAACCACCGGCTCGAGCAGCGCGGCCTCGTCCTGGGCCCGGCGCTGGCTGGTCAGGTACGCGCTGGAGGCCATCAGCGCGGCCAGCGACAGGAACACCAGGTTCGGCATCCCCGGCACCAGACCGAGTGAACCCACCACGCCAGCGGCGACGTACAAGGCCTTCGGCGTGGCGAACATCTGCTGGAAGACCTGCTTGCCCATGTCCTGCGCCGCCGACACCCGGGTCACGATCACCGCGGTGGCCGACGACAGCAGCAAGGAGGGAATCTGCGCGACCAGGCCGTCGCCGATGGTCAGCAGCACGTAGTTCGTCGCCGCATCCGCGAGCGCCATGCTGTGCTGCATGGTGCCGATCACCAGGCCGCCGATGATGTTGATCACCAGAATCAGTATTCCGGCGATGGCATCGCCGCGAACGAACTTGCTCGCGCCGTCCATCGACCCGTAGAAGTCGGCCTCCTGGGAAATCTCCTCGCGCCGGCGCCGGGCCTCGTCCTGGGTGACCAGGCCCGCGTTCAGGTCCGCGTCGATCGCCATCTGCTTGCCGGGCATCGCATCGAGGGTAAAGCGCGCGCTAACCTCGGAAACGCGCCCGGCGCCCTTGGTCACCACGACGAAGTTGATGATCACCAGGATCAGGAACACGACCAGGCCGACCGCATAGTTGCCGCCGACCACGAAATCGCCGAAGGCCTGGATCACGTTGCCGGCGGCGTCGGTGCCGGTGTGGCCCTCGAGCAGGATCACGCGGGTGGAGGCGACGTTCAGCGCCAGTCGGAACAGCGTCGCGATCAGCAGCACGGTGGGGAAGACCGCGAATTCGAGCGGGCGCGGGGTGTAGACCGCGACCAGGATCACCACCAGCGACAGCGCGATGTTGAAGGTGAACAACACGTCCAGCGCCACCGACGGCAGCGGGATGACCAGCATCGTCAGCAGCGCCATCAGCAGCAGCGGCGTCACCAGGCCGGCGCCGCCGAGGAATCTCAGGTAGTACTGCAGCCTGTCCATCGATCAGTGCTCCGAGGGCGGCGCGCGCCGCAACAAATCGTCCGGTACCGGCAGATCGGTGGGTCGATCCGGCCACTGCGGCGCGCGCGACTGGGTTGCAGTGCGCAACTGGTACACGTAGGCCAGCACCTGGGCCACCGCCACATAGAGCCCGGCCGGGATCTCCTGGTCGATGCGGGTGCTGTAATACAGCGCGCGCGCCAGCGGCGCGGCGGAAAACAGCGGCACATTCGCCGCGCGGGCTCGCTCGCGAATCTCGGCCGCGACCAGGTCCGCGCCCTTGGCCACCACCCGCGGCGCGCCCATCCCGGTCGGGTCGTAGCGCAGGGCGACCGCATAGTGCGTCGGGTTGGTGACCACCACGTCCGCCTTGGGCACCTCGGCCATCATCCGGCGGCGTGCGATCTCGTACTGGGTCTGGCGGATCCGGCTCTTGACCTCGGGCTTGCCCTCGGTTTCCTTGGACTCGTCGCGGACCTGCTGCTTGGTCATCCGCAGCTTCTTCTGGTGGGTATAGAGCTGGAACGGGACATCGACCAGCGCCACCAGGATCAGGATCGCGGCCAGCGACAGGAAGGTCCAGCCGACCATGTACCCGGCGTGCATCAGCCCCTGCTCCAGTGGCTGATGGCCGAGCCCCAACAACGTGCTCGAGAGCTTCCAGAGCAGGCTTCCGGCGATGCTCGCGATCAGCACGAACTTGAACAGCGTCTTGCCGAACTCCATCAACCCCTGCAGCGAGAAGATGCGCTTGAGCCCCGACAGGGGATTGAGCTTGCTCAACTTCGGCGCCATCGCCTTGGTCGAAAAACCACCCCCGCCCATCATCAGCGGCCCGGCGACCGCCCCCACGATCAATGCGGCGAACAGCGGCAACAGCATCAGCAGGGCCTCGGTGATCCGCAGCTGCAGCATCGCGTGCAGCGTCGTGGGATCGAAGAGCGCGTCGCGTTCCACGGTGAAGCTGTTTGTCAGGATCTCGCGCAGGCGCGTGAAGATGCTCCCGCCCATCACCAGCAGGGTGCCGGCGGCGGTCAGCAGCACCAGTGTGGTGTTGAGTTCGCGCGAACGGGCGACCTCCCCCTTTTCCCTGGCCTCGCGCAGGCGTTTGGGGGTGGGGTCCTCGCTTTTTTCCTGGGAGGTGTCGTTTTCGGCCATCGCCTATTGCCTCACGAGCTCGCCGAGCAGGCCGAAGGCCTCGGCCAGCAACTCGGTGAACTGCGGCAGCAACACCGGCAGCGTGAGCAGCAGCAGGATGAACCCGAGCAGGATCATCATCGGAAAGCCCACCGCAAAAATGTTCAGCTGCGGAGCCGCGCGGGTGACCACGCCCATCGACAGGTTCACCAGCATCATCGAGGCCACCGCCGGCAGCGCGACCAACAGCGCGAACACGAACATGCTGCTGCCCCAGCTGACGATCGCCCAGAGGTTCTCGCGCACGATCCCCTCGATGCCGATCGGCAGCGAATGAAAGCTCAACAGCGTCAACTCGATCAGTGCCACATGCCCGTTCAGCGCCAGGAAGATCAGCGTCGACATGATCAGGAAATAGGTCGAGACCACCGGCACCGAAACCCCCTGCTGCGGATCGATCATCGAGGCGAAGCCCAGGCCCATCGACAACGCGAGGGTCTCCCCGGCCTGGGTCAGCGCGCTGAACACCATCTGCAACACGAAGCCCATGCACAGGCCGATCAGGATCTGCTGGGCACTGATCACCAGCCCGGCGAGGCTCAGCGGATCCACCGCCGGTGGTGTCGGCAGCAGCGGCGCGATCACCAGCGCGAGCACAAAGGCAAAGGCGAGCCGAATCCGAACCGTCACCGTGCGGGCCCCGAACAAGGGCGCGGCCATCAGCATCGCGCTGATGCGCAGGAAGGGCCACAGCAGGGACCCAACCCAGGCGGTGATTTCGGCGGTGGTGAAGTGCATGGCATGTTCCCCCGATCCGGACCCGCGCCGCGGGTGGCTCGGGGACCGGCGCTAGCCGATTGCCCCGGGAATGCTTTCGTACAGCCGCTGGATGTAATCCACCAGCAGGCCCAGCATCCAGTTTCCGGCGATCATCAGCGCTCCGAACATGCCCAGCAGCTTCGGAATGAACGACAAGGTCATCTCCTGGATCTGGGTCGCCGCCTGAATCATCCCGATCGCCAGACCGATGCTCAGCGCGGTCAGCAACACCGGCGCGCTCAGCAGCACCACCACGATCAAGGCCTCACGGCCGACGTCCACCACCATCTCCGGAGTCATGCCCGATCCCCTTGTGTATAGCCGGCGCCGCCCATGGGTGCGCCTAGGTAAAGAAACTGGAGGCGAGGGTGCTCATGATCAGCGCCCAGCCATCGACCAGCACGAACAGCATCACCTTGAACGGCAGCGAGATGATCAACGGCGAGAGCATCACCATGCCCATCGACATCAGCACGCTCGCGACCACCAGATCGATGATCAAAAACGGGATCAGGATCAGGAAGCCGATCTGAAAGGCGGTCTTCAACTCGCTGGTCACGAAGGCGGCGATCAGCAAGGTGAACGGCACATCGGCCGGCGATTCGAAGCCGTCCTGGCCACTGATGCGGGCGAACATGCCCAGATCGCTTTCCCGGGTCTGTCCCAGCATGAACTCGCGCAGCGGCCCACCGGCCTCCATCACCGCCTGCTCCGCCGAGAGCTCCTCGGCCAAAAAGGGCTGGACCGCCACCACATTGATTTGATCGAAGACCGGCGTCATCACGAACAGCGTCAGCAACAGCGCCAGGCCGATCAGGATCTGGTTGGACGGCGTCTGCTGCGTGCCCAGGCCCTGGCGCAGCAGCGCCAGCACGATGATGATCCGGGTGAAAGCGGTCAGCATGATCAGCGCCGAAGGCAGCAGGCTGAGCAGCGTCATCAGGATCAGGATCTGCAGCGTGACCGAATAGGTCTGCGCCCCGTCCCCGTTGGTGGTCACGTTCAGCACCTCGAGCCCCGCCTGCGCCCAGACCGGCTGCATCAGCAGTCCCAGGATCAGGCCGGCACGCAGCACGAAGCGCAACGCGCGCATGGCTACGGACTCCGCTGCAGCAGTTGCTGCAGCTTGCGCGCGAAGGGGCTGTTCGCCCCGGCCCCGGCCGGGTTCGCGCCGACCGCCGCCGCGGTGTTCGCCCGTGTCCCGTCCCGTCCGCTCTCGGTACCCAGCGGGACCTCGAGCACGTGCAGCGTCTGTACGCGGCCGGGCGCCACGCCCACCAGCAATTGCTGCTCGCCAACCTGCACCAGCACGATCCGTTCCCGGGAACCCAACGACAACCCGCTGACCACCCGGAACTGGCTCCCCAGAGCACTCTGCACCCCACTCATCCGGCGCATGAAAAAGGCCAGCACGACGATCGCGACGATCACCAGCAACAACCCCACCACCATCTGCGCCAGATACGCCGCACTCATCCCCCCGCTCGCGGTAATCGGCCACCCGGACGCCACCGTCTCCGCGAACGCGACCCCCGGCACCCCCCCAGCGACCAGAACCAGCCCCCCCCAGGTGGCTGTCCTCGACCCATATATTTTCGACACGGAGGCGGTCCTGCACGCAGCCGCGAGGTGGGTGTTGCGGCGCATTACTTCAGCTTCCGGACGCGTTCGGTCGGGCTCATCACGTCGGTCAGGCGGATGCCGAACTTCTCGTTCACCACCACCACCTCGCCGTGGGCGATCAGCGTGCCGTTCACGAACACATCGAGCGGCTCGCCGGCCAGTCGATCGAGCTCCACCACCGAGCCCTGGTTCAACTGCAGCAGGCTGCGGATCGGCAGCCGGGTACGCCCGATCTCCATGGAAATCGTCACCGGGATGTCGAGCACCACGTCCAGGTTCACATCGTCCTGGGTGAGCGGTCCCACACGCTCCTGGGACAGCGACTCGAAGCTGGCCTTCTTCACCCGATCCGTGCCCGATTCCGAGCTGCCCGTCTTGCTGCGGGCTTCGGCGGCCTTGGTCACCTCAGCCTCGATCTGGGCTTCGGCGGCCGCCGCAACATCCTGTTCTTCCAAGGCCGCGGCCCAGTCGTCGGCCATGCTCTCCTGGTCGGTCTTCGACTTCGTGTCGTCACTCATCGCACAGATTCCTCACGCGCCTCAGTCCGAACGCCGAATGCGTTCGTTGACCTTGATGGCATTCTTGCCCCGGGAACTGCCGAACCGGCCGCGCAGCACGGGGATTCCCTCCGCCCGCACCAGCACCTGTTCCGGCAGTTCCACCGGGATGATGTCGCCGACCTTCAGTCGCATGATCTCCTGCAGACTGAGGGTGGTTTCGGTCAGCACCGAAGAGAGTTCGACCTCGGCAACCTTGACCTCCTCGCGCAGCGCATGGCTCCAGCGCTCGTCGACATCGGCACGATCGCTCTGCATCCCGGTGTCCAGGGATTCGCGGATCGGCTCGATCATCGAATAGGGCATGGTGATGTGAAAATCCCCGCCGCCGCCATCGAGCTCGATCCGGAACGTGGACACCACCACCACCTCGGTCGGGCTGACGATGTTCGCGAATTGGGGATTGACCTCGGAATTCACGTATTCGAAATCGAGTTCCATCACCGGGGCCCAGGCCTTTTTCAGGTCGGCGAAGGCGTGATCGAGGGTCATGCGAATCACACGGTTTTCGGTTGGCGTGAACTCCCGCCCTTCGATGCGCGCGTGGTAGCGACCATCGCCGCCAAAGAAGTTGTCGACCAGGATGAACACCAGCTTCGGATCGACCACGAACAGCGAGACCCCGCGCAGTGGCTTGATCTTGACCATGTTCAGGCTGGTCGGCACGAACAGCGAGTGCACGTACTCGGAAAACTTGCTCATCTTCACGCCGGTCACGGAGATCTCCGCGGAACGGCGCAACAGATTGAACAGGCTGATCCGCAGATGACGGGCGAAGCGTTCGTTGATCATCTCCAGCGTGGGCATCCGCCCACGCACGATCCGGTCCTGGCTGGCGAAGTCGTAGCCGCGGGCAACACCGTCGTGCACCGGGACATCGGCCTCGGTGTCGACATCGCCGCTGTCGACGCCGTGGAGCAGCGCATCGATCTCTTCCTGGGAAAGCAGATCCGCCTGGGCCATGGCTACTGCATCACGAAGGAGGTGAAATAAATCGACTCGACCCCGGGGGCGCCGGCGCGGGTCTGCAGCACCTCGCGGATGCTCTCGAGCATCTCCTGGCGGGTCGCCTCCTTGCCCTCCGGCGTCTTCAGATCCGCATGCGTCTTGCCGCTCAGCAGCATGATCAAATTGTTGCGGATCACCGGCATGTGCGTGCGCGCCGCCTGGAGCATCTTCTCGTCCCGAAACGCCATGTCCAGGCCCACCTGCACATAGCGGATCCGATCGGGACCCTCGATGTTGCCGATCAAGGCCGGCTCCAGGGTCAGGTAGGTCGGCGGATCGGGCGCCACGAAGGCCCCCTCGGCATCGGCATCACCGCCCTCGGCCAGCACGAAGTACCAGAGCGCAGCACCGCCGCCGCCCAGAACCAGCACCGCGATGAGGGCGATCATCGTGATCTTCAGCCAACCGCCGCCCTTGGCCTTGCCGCCCTCCGGCTCCAGGTCGAGGTCCAGATCCAGTTCTTCGATTTCAGCCATATCGCTCGTTATGCTCCAGGTCTTTCCAGAACCCAAGCAAAGGCTGTGCCATCGAAGCGGGGAATAATTACACGTTTTAGTTCATGGGCTTGGCTGTCAGGGGCTCCACCCCGACAGCCCCTTGACACCCCCAGACCCGATCACCGCCGGAAAGCCGGCACGCCCGGCGGCGGGTTTACGACACGAACCGCCGCGCCGCCGGCACGGGTCAGATCTTGAATCGGGAGAGTTGGCCCTGAAGATCGGCGGCCAGCCGGGCGAGGGTCTCGCTCGCGCTGCTGATCTGTTGGGAACCGCGTGCCGTCTGGTCCACGGCCTGGCTGATGTTGATCACGTTGCGGTTGATCTCCTCGGCCACCGCGGATTGCTCCTCAGCGGCGCTGGCGATCTGGGCGTTCATGTCGTTGATCGACGCCACCGCGCCAGTAATCGCCTCCAGGGAGTCGCCGGCCCGGCTCGCCTGCGCGACGCTCTCGCGGCCCTGTACACGCCCCTTCTCCATCGCCGCCACCGCATTGCCGGCATTGCCCTGGAG
>PWGH01000127.1 GCA_003555285.1 Thioalkalivibrio sp. | reverse complement strand
TGTTTTCCGTGGCTTCCGTGTTTTCCGTGGCTCCCCTTTCACGTCAAACCTTGGGGGGCTCGACGGCATGATGGCGAAGCCGGACCTGTTCCGTGACCGTTTCCTGGTACTGGCGCAGGCGCGGACTCACCCGAACCGGATAAGGGGGGTCCGCCGGGTCGATGTTGCGTATGGGGGACGGCAGATGCGCGATCTGTTCCCGAGCATGGTTGCGCATCGTGTCGAGGTCGCGGACATGCCCCGGCAGGCGTCGGCCCTGTTCCATCACCGGGACCAGCAGGGGGCGACCCGGCAGGTCTTCGCCCAGGCATCCGATCACATCCCCGCTGAACACGCCCTCGTGTTGCTGACGAAACACCTGCTTGCGCCCGGGCAGGATGGGCTTGCCGGTCGAGAGCTTCAGCCGGCCCTCGCCGGCATATTCGGCCAGCTTGTAGGCGATATCGAGATCGGGTGCGTCGCTCGCCACCCCCATGCTGGTGCCCACACCAAAGCCGTCGATCGGCGCCCCGGCCGCGACCAGTTGCGCGATGGCCTGCTCGCTCAGTCCACCGCTGACGAAGATCTCGACCTGTTGCAGATTCGCCGCATCCAGCCGCCGACGCGCCTCCTGCGCCAATGCGCCCAAATCCCCCGAATCCAGACGCACCGCTCGGACCTTGAAGGCCGCGCGCTGATGCCGGGCCATCGCGATCACCCGGTCCACGCCATCCAGGGTGTCGTAGGTGTCGACCAACAGTACGGTGTCGGGATAGAGGTGGGCAAAGGCCTCGAAGGCCGCGGTTTCGTTGTCGTGGGCCTGGATGTAGCTGTGCGCCATCGTGCCGCTGACCGGAATCCCGTACCGGCGTCCGGCCAGTACGTTGGAGGTGCTCGCCACCCCCGCAATATGGAACGCGCGCGCGCCCTTCAGCGCCGCGTCGATCCCATGGGTCCGCCGCGCCCCGAAATCCACCACCGGCCGACCGCGCGCGGCCTGCACCACCCGCACAGCCTTGGAGGCGAGTACCGTCTGCAGGTGGATCTGGTTCATCACCAAGGTCTCGATCCATTGCGCCTCTGGCAACGGCGCGACCACCTCCAGCAGGGGCTCGTTCTCGAACACCGGCGTGCCTTCGGGAACCGCGCTGACCGACCCGTTGAAGCGAAAGTCCTCCAGCCAACGCAGAAAGCGGTCCGAAAAGGAGCCCAGCGAAGCGAGATACGCCCGATCGTCCGCAGAGAACTGCAGGTATTCCAACTGCCCCAGCAGGGTATCCAGGCCACAGGCCAGCAAGAAATTACGGCCCTTTGGCAAGCGGCGCACGAACAGGGTGAACACCGCCGTTTCGTGCATCGCCTCCTCGAAGTAGGCCTGCAGCATGGTCAATTCATACAGATCCGTGAACAGGGCCAGCCCGTCGTCATGGAGATGCGGATTCAGCGCAGAGGCGCCCCCGGTTGCTTTCACCTGCCTGCCGTCTTCCTGTGCCATTCGCTGCCTCCGTCGACGGTTGCAGTGGGTCTGGCCAGAGGCCCGCGGGTCGCTGGGGAATCGGATGGATCGACGCGCTTCGGACGCCGGCTGCGGCAATCAGGTCGAGCCGGGTCTGCAGGCGAACCGGACCCCTCTGCGTTCGGGAGGTCGGAAACCAAAGAATAGCCAATTTCGCCGGTCCATTCACGGGTCCGGGTAGTTTCGCCCGCTTGCCCGGTGCCGCCGGATCGGTTGAAGATGGGCCGAGTCCGATCCGGGATCCTCCGGTGCGCGACGAATCCAGCGCGCAACGGCACCCCTGCACCTGGCACCTGGATGCTCGCGGGGATCCCCAAACCCAAGGGGGTCACGCCGATCGAACACCTGCCCACCTTTTATGCGCTCGGTTTATCCCTGGCCCAGGGGCTGCTGATCGGCCTCGAACGCGGCTGGAAGGAACGGGAACAGGCCGAAGGCGCCCGCGTGGCGGGAATCCGCACCTTCGGGCTGATCGGCCTGCTCGGCGGGGTGTGGGGCGTGTTGGCGGACGAACTCGGGGTGGCCCTGCTCGCCGTCGCCTTCGCGCTAATCGGCCTGGTGCTGATCGCCGCGCACGCGGTCAGTCAGCTGCGGGAACCCCGGGTCGGCATCACCGGGGTGGTCGCCGGCTTGTTGACCTTCGCCTTCGGGGCGATGGCAACGCTGGGCTTCGGCACGATCGCCGCGGTCGGCGCGGTGGTCACCACCCTGCTGCTCGGCGCGAAGCCCACGCTGCATGCCTGGGTGCGTCGGCTCGAGGAACCGGAGTTCTATGCCACCCTGAAGCTGCTGGTGATCTCGGTGGTGATCCTGCCGCTGTTGCCGAACGAATCCTTCGGACCCTGGGAGGCGCTGAATCCCTACCAGATCTGGTGGATGGTGGTGCTGGTCGCGGGGATCTCCTATGTCGGCTACTTTGCGATGAAGATCGTCGGCGAACGCAAGGGCATCGTATTCACCGGCCTGTTCGCCGGGCTCGCCTCCTCCACCGCCGCCACCGTCCACTTCGCGCGCCTGGCTCGCAGCGGGCAGGCCTCCGGGAACATCCTGGCCGCGGGCATCCTGGTCGCCAGCGCGACGATGTTCCCCCGGGTGCTGGTGATCGCCGCCGTCTTCAGTTGGTCGTTGACCACCGCCCTGCTCTGGCCGATGCTCGCAATGATGGCGGTGAATTACCTCGCCGCCGCTTTCTTCTGGCACCGCAGCCAACCCTGGCCGAGTCGGGAACGGGCCCGGATCGCGAACCCTTTCGAACTGAAGCCAGCGCTGGTCTTCGCCGCCCTGCTAACCGCCATCATGCTGCTGTCCCGGGCACTGGCCGACCGGTTTGGCGATGCCGGCATCTACCTGCTCGCCGCCTTCTCCGGCATGGCCGATCTCGCGGCGATCACCCTGTCGCTGGTCAACATGGTGGATGATCCTCTCAGGCTGTCGGTCGCGGCCCTGGCGATCCTGATCGCCGCCTTCGTCAATGCGCTGGTCAAGGCCGGCCTCGCCCTCGGCATCGGCGGCCTGTGGCTGGGCATCCGCATCGGCCTCGCCACCCTGCTCGTGATCCTGACCGGCGTCACCACCTGGTTCCTCGTGTGAACGGCAACGCCCGGGCTTGCGGCCTCCCCACCCCAGGGCAGCGACAAGCCTCCAAGAAACCCGATCAGCCCACGCCCCTGATCAGATCAGATCGCGGGGGATGGTCAGGTCCCAGTTGCGCGAGAAGACCCGCCGTTCGCCCTCGAAGGCGTCGAGTTGGGCATGCAGGATGAAATCGGTGGCGGTGGAACGCAGGACCGTGCGGGTCACGGTCCGCACCGCCCAGTCGCCGCGCTGGAAACCCCGCTCCCACACGGTCTCGCCACGCGGGGAATTGAAATCGTCGTTGTGGTAGCTATAGCATTCCACAGCCTTTCGGTGCATCTCGAGCCCCAGCGCATCCAGGCGCACCGTCCCCTGGTCATTCACGACCTCGAGCGTCGCGTCATCGGTCGCCAGATCCCGAATCACCCGCCAGTCGTGCCGCACCGGCGTGAGCCGCTGGTAGGTGGTCGAGGGTGGCCCGCCCTCCGGCGGGTCGAAGGCGATCCGGCTGTCCTCGGCATCCCAACGCTTGCGCACCGGCAACAGCAGACGGCTGGTGCCCATGCTCACATGCAGGTGCACGGGCTCCGGCGGCGGCCAGGCCAGCGGCCAATACGACGTGGATAGCGACAGGCGGATCCGGTGCCCCGCGGGAAAGGACTGGGCGACATCGTTGAGTTGGACCCGCACCGTATAGCGCCGGCCCGGTTCCAAGGGCTGCGGTGCTTCCGAACCGTCGCGGTGGGTCAGATTCAACAGACCGTAGGTCACGCGGGTGGCCTTGTCGTCCGAGGCCACATCCGACAGGCGCACCGCCACCATCGCCACCGGCCGATTGGCGCGAAGCTCCAACTCCACCACCGCAGCCCCGAGGATCTCCAGCGGCTGATCCAGCACATCGCTGGTGAACACCAACGCACCGCCGTCCTCTTCCCGCTGGTCGTGGGGCAGATCCGGGGTGGCCGCATAGGAACACCACTTGCCGGCAAACATTCCCACGCTCAGCGGCGACTGCACGCTCATTTCCGAGTCCGACGCCCTGCGGGACGGCGCGGCGCCACAACCCTCCGGCTCCAGCGTCCCCGGCCAGGCCAGGGTCCAGACCTGGTGCTGCAACGCCGGTGACGGCCAATGGGGTTCTCCGACCCAACGGCCAGGGCGTTCCTGGTAATAGGTGGTCGGCGGCACGCTGTCCTGCATCCAGGCCCGCAGCATCGGCTCGTCCATGATCCCGGTGTTCTCGCCCTTCAGCCAGTGATCCCACCAGCGCAGGCATTCCTGCAGAAAACCGATCGCCGGACCGGGCACGCCTTCATGCGGGTACTTGTGACTCCAGGGGCCGATCAGCCCCAGCCGCGGCACCTGGAGGTGGGTCAGCAAGCGAAACACCGCATTGGAATAGCCGTCGGCCCAGCCGCTGACCGCCAGCACCGGGCATTGCACCGCCGACCAGTCCTCGGCGATCGACCCGTGCTTCCAGTACGCGTCCCGGCGCTGGTGCTCGAGCCACTTGCCGATCCACAGACCACTGCCCTCCAGGCGCTCGAACCACATCTCGCGCCAGCGGTCGCCGACGACTTCGGGATCCGGCGGCAACGAGTTGTAGGCGAACATGGTGGAGGCCCAGGACAAATTGTCGCCGAGCAGGCAGCCGCCCATGTGGTGCACGTCGTCGGCGTAGCGGTCGTCGGTGGAACAGACGCTGACCACCGCTTTCAGCGCCGGCGGCCGCAGCGCCGCGATCTGCAGGCCGTTGAAACCGCCCCAGGAGATCCCGATCATGCCGACGTCGCCCCGGCACCAGGCCTGTTTGCTGAGCCAGCGGATCACCTCGATGCCATCATCGAGTTCCTGCTGCAGGTATTCGTCCTTCAGCACCCCCTCCGAATCACCGCTGCCGCGCAGGTCCACGCGCACACAGGCATAGCCGTGGCCGGCGAAGTAATGGTGCATCAGATCGTCGCGGGCGCGGGTCGAGTCCCGCTTGCGATAGGGAATGAATTCCAGAATCGCGGGGACCGGGTCTTGCTCGGCATCCTCCGGCAACCACATGCGGGCGGCCAGGCGGATTCCATCGGACAGGGGGATCCAGAAATGCTCCTCGATCCGCACCGGTCGGGGAAATTCGGTGACGATCTTCATTGCGAGGATTTGCCCTCCAAGAACGGTTCAGGCTGAATGTCCGGGGTTCGTTGCCTCCAAGACTGGGTTGCACAGGCCCGTTTCATCCCGATGTCCAGGGACGTCGGGACCCTCCGGCCGCCGAGGCCGGCGCGAATTCCAGCGGCAGACGGGCCATCACCGCCTCGTACTTCTGCTCCAGTTCATCGGGCGTCTGTGCGCCCACGAACAACGTCGCCACCTCGAAGCTGTAGCTGTCCTGATACTGCAACTCCGATAGCCACATGCCTTCGGTCACCGCGATCTGCAGGCTCACCCCCGGAAACTCGGATTCGAGCGTCGCGATCTCCTGCGACGTCGGTACCCGGACCACGCGGGCGTCCTCGGTTCGGCGCACCATGAACTTCGCGGCACAGGCGTACGCGCCTTGCCGATGCGGCATCGCCGGCGCCTGACCCAGGCCCAGATCGATCATCACCTGATGGTGGTAGCAGCCGTCGACCATCTGGAACAACGGGGCGTGGGACTTCGAGATCCGCGGGTTGATCTCCAGCAGCCAGATCCGCTCGGAGTCCTCCTCCCAATAGAACTCCATGTTGAAAGGCGCATCGTCGTAACCGATCTGCGCAATCACCCGGGCGGCGATGTCGGCCATCCGTTCTTGTACCGGTTCGGGCAGCACCGAGGGGTATTGGTAGCGAGAGAACGAGGAACGCATCCGGCCCTCGCGCCAGGAATCGACGGTGCCGTAGATCTGCACGCGGCCCTGGTGCGAAAAGCCCTCCAGCGTGCACTGGCGACCGGTCGAGATCAGCGCTTCGGCAATGCAGTGGTAGCCGTCGACCGCCGCCACCTCGGGCGGCAGCGTGGCCAACCCGAGCAGGTGATTGAACGGCGCTCCGAAGCGACCGATCCCCTGGCGGATCAGCTCGATGGCCTGCCGAAAGCTTTCTTCATCCCGGACCAGAAAACCGAGGTAGGACAAGACCGCCTTCACCGGCTTCAGCCAGAAGGGAAAGTCGAGGGTGACGTCGGCCAGGGGATCGTCGGCGAAGGGGTTCACGGCACAGAAGGCCGGGATGAACTCGGGCACCACCCGCGACTGCTCCAGTCGGCACCAGTACTTGTGCTCGCAGGCCAGCGCGCTCTCAAGGCTCGGCCCCGGCAGTCCCACCTCGCGGCGCAGCAGCGGCAGGATACTGGTCGCCGGAAAATCCCAGTACCCGACGATGGCATCGACCGTACCGGGAAAGGCCCGCAGGCGCCGCGCACCCTCCTCCAGCAACCATTCGACCGGAAAGCCTTTCTCGTCTCGGAGTTCCTCGCGCTGAAAAAGAGTATGGAAGACGAATTTCCCGGCGCGCGGCAGGGCCTGCAGTTGATGCTGGTGAAAATCGTCCATTCCGACCACGAAGACGTTGCGTTTCGGCTGCGCATCGCCGGATCCGGCAGGGCCCGATCCGGCAAGTCCGCGTTTCACATGAGGATCGCTCATCGCATGGCACCTCGGTCGACTGTTCCGTGGAACCCGCCGGAGCCGCGTGGCTCCTCCCGGGCAAGGCCTGTTGGAAGCCTTTCGGGAAACAAAGCCGTGTACAGCGTCGAATGCCCGTTTAGTCTACCGGAACGCACAACCGGTACCAAAGGCAGCCCAAAGGCATTCCAGCCCCCAGAGGCATCACACCAATGCCACGGTCGACGGCATCCAGGATTTCGAGTCTCTCCGACACCTCCAGCACGACCCACGGCCATCCGCATCGGGCTGCTGCCCCGGGTCGTGATCGTGTGCCCATACGGCGCCCGGGGGCGCGACTCAAGACCCCGGAACGGGCCAAATTGCGAACCGATTCAGATTCCGAAAAAAAACTCCGGAAGGGTGTCGATGCCTTGACGCACAAGCCCCTATAGTGGACCTGTGCAGATCGCCAATGGCTGATCGATGTGGGCGCCGGTTGCCGCGCACGCCTGCGACGGCGCCACAACCAAGGACCTGACGATTTCGGGATACCGCACGCAGCGGTCACACCCGACACGATGCGCCGAAGGTTTTCTCCCCACCCACATGCAAAAGCCTGTGCCAGAGGAGCGATCATGAGCGACGCAGAACCGCCGGCGGGTCAGCCGCCGCAACAGCAGGACCAACCCGGGCGCGAGCATCTCATGAACCCGCGCCCCGACTACGAGCCCCGCTATCCCGGCAGCGGGCGTCTCGAGGGCGAGGTCGCCCTGATCACCGGCGGCGACAGCGGCATCGGCCGGGCCACCGCGGTGCTGTTCGCGCGCGAGGGCGCCCGGGTCGCGATCGTCTACCTGGAGGAAACCGACGACGCCGAGACGACCCGGGCGGCCGTCGAGGCCGAGGGCGGGCAGTGCCTCGCGCTCGCCGGCGACGTCGG
>PWGH01000053.1 GCA_003555285.1 Thioalkalivibrio sp. | reverse complement strand
CGGGACCCACTGTCGCTGCAGCGCTGGCCCACGGCGGTCGTCGCCGACGTGGAGGCGGCTGGGCCCGAGATCGCTAGGCCCGAGACCGCAGTTGCCGGGGCCGCGCAATCCCTGCCGCATACCGCCGTGGTGATGCCGATCTTCAATGAAGATCCGTTGCGGGTGAGCCAGGGCGTGGAGGCGATCTGCCGGTCGCTCGCGGCCACCGGGCACGCGACCGACTTCGGGTTTCACCTGCTCAGCGATAGCAACGACCCGGAGATTATTTCGATCGAGGATCAAACGGTGCAGCGTCTGCGTGCCCACCTGCCCGCCGGCATTTCCCTGCACTACCGGCGTCGGTTGGCGAACACCGGGCGCAAGGCCGGCAACATCGCGGAATTCTGCGGGCGCTGGGGGTCGCGCTACACCTACATGATAGTGCTGGATGCCGACAGCGTGATGGAGGGTGCGACCCTGGTGAGCCTGGTCCGGGTAATGGAGGCCAATCCCAGGGCCGGTCTGGTTCAGACCCTGCCGTTGCCGATCCGGCAGGAATCGGTGTTTGGCCGCCTGCAGCAATTCGCTGGTGCGCTGCATGGCCCGATGCTTGCCACCGGGCTTGCCGCCTGGCAGGGGGCTTCGGGTAATTACTGGGGGCATAACGCCATTGTGCGGATTCGGCCCTTCATTCGGCATTGCGATCTGCCGCGGCTGGCCGGCCGGCCCCCGCTGGGCGGCGAGATCCTGAGCCACGACTTTGTCGAGGCGGCCCTGTTGCGACGGGCCGGTTGGGAGGTCTGGTTGCTGCCGGATCTGCCGGGCAGCTACGAGGAACTTCCGGGAAACCTGATTGACTACGCGCGGCGCGATCGGCGTTGGGTCCAGGGCAATCTGCAGCATCTGCGGCTGTTGTCGACACCCGGGTTGCCCGGAATCAGCCGGCTGCATTTTCTGTTCGGTGCCGTGGCCTATTTGGCCTCGGTATTCTGGCTGCTGTTGCTGCTTGCCGGCACTGTGGCCGTGCTGGCGGTGGCGATCGGCCTGAGTGGCGAGGTTCATGTTTTTGGAGAGCTGGGCCCGGGGGGAGCGCCGACGCACCCCGCGCCGACAGGCCTGGCTACCACCTTGCTGGGGGTAACCCTGAGCCTGCTGTTCCTGCCGCGATGGCTGGGGATTGTGCTGGCCCTTCGCGACCGGGCCGCCGTGTTCGGCGGAAGGGTGCGTCTGGTCGTCAATGGATTGGTGGAAATGGTCTTCTCCGTGCTGATCGCCCCGATTCTGATGGCCTTTCATGCAGTGTTCGTCGCGGCGGTGGCCAGCGGGCGTACGGTGGCCTGGGTGGCGCAGCCGCGCGCCGGCCGGGTGGTGGGCTGGAACGAGAGCCTGCGTCGAACCGGCGGTTTCATGCTGGCCGCCATCGTGTGGGGGGCACTGGTCGCTGCCTTCGCGCCGGGGTATGTCTGGTGGCTGCTTCCGGTACTGGGCAGCTTGTTGCTGGCACCCATTCTGGTGCGCGCCAGCAGTCGCGGCGACCTGGGAGCCTGGATGCGCCGCCGAGGATGGCTGCTCACGCCGGCGGAAGTCCGGCCCGGTCCGGTCTTGGAACTGCTGCACGGCCTGCAGACTTCGACCCTGATGCCGTTGTCCGCGGCTCCGTGGCCCGCGGCCCCGTTTCCCGTGGCTCCTCTGTCCGTGGTTCCTCTGTCCGCCCCGTTGCCCATCGCTGCGTTGGCAGTACAGAACGGCGGTTTCAGCGGCGGGGTCGGCGCCGTGCCGAGTGCCGCCTCCGCGATCAACGAATCCGCTTGACCGCAACCCCATCCCGGCTTACTCTTTGGCCCGGTTGGGCGGTTAGCTCAGCGGTAGAGCACTGCCTTCACACGGCAGGGGTCACTGGTTCGATCCCAGTACCGCCCACCAAGAAACAGCGGTAAAACAGCACCTTTCGGTCATTCCGGGGTGCTGTTTTCGTTTGCGGCCATACGCCGAGGCGGCGGCCCCATCGAGCGACGTTTGCACCGGCTGGCCAGCGTCCCGTACATTTTGAGGTGTGGGTCGTACGCGCTCCTTTCCGGAGGTGCAGCCATGTCCGATCAACCGCAGAAGACCACAGCTCGTAGCCGGGCGCATCCAGCGCCGGCGCTGACCCTGCTGCTGACCGGGCACCTGTGCCTGCGGATGCCGTCCAGGCTCAGGAAAGATCCAGCGCATGGCGCTTGAGATCGGCGAGGTTGATGATCTCCAGCGCCTTTTCGGCCGTGGCCATCAGGATCACCCGGGGTGCGGCGTTGGCCTCGAGCGCTTCTTGCCAACGGGCGGCGCACAGGCACCAGCGATCTCCGGGCTCCAATCCCGGAAAGCCGTATTCGGGCTGCGGGGTGCTCAGATCGTTGCCGCGAGCCTTTGAGAAGGCGAGAAAGGCCGCCGTGACCTGGGCGCAGACCACATGCCGGCCGCGGTCCTCGGGTCCGGAGCTGCAGTCGCCGTCACGATAAAAACCCGTGATCGGTTCGCCCTGTGAGCAGGGCACCAGTCGCTCGCCGAGTACATTGCGGGTCTCTTCTTTGCCTGGGGGTCCACCATCCATCGTTGCAGTCCTCTGGTTGATATCGGCGACTGGATATCGCCGACGTGAGACCGTCGACGGCACTGTCGGCCAACCCATGGTTGATGGCCATCGGGCGTGACCCTTTTTCGGACTCATTGTGCAAGCGTATTTTCGATCGTCATTGTAGGCGCCTGCCCCGGCGATTGCCACGCGCGCCTGGCCATCATTGCCGCTACATAACATGTGCCACCCAACACGCGAGGCACGATTCCATGGTAAAGCCCTGCACACGCGTCTATGATTCCGAGGGTATTGAAATCCAGGGCATGGGCAGTGAATGCCTCAGGGACGGCGGCGGCAGCGTCGGCTCTGTAACGTTCTCGAGCGCCAACGCCTCAAGGCTCGTGGCTGATCCCAAGGTTGTATTACGTACAGGATGAAGGTTCATGAAGATCAAATATAAGTTGATGTTGCCGGTCACGGCGATTCTGGTGGCGACGATCACGGCAACATCCTGGCTCTTTATTTCCTACCAGATCGACAATCTGGATCAGGCCTTCGAGGCAAATCTGTCGACAATCGCAATCACCTCGGCGCGCATGGAGCATTCCTTTGCCGAACGCTTCGCCCAGGAGCAGGGGCTTCAGTTTCATCAGGTCGTGGAGGGGTCGCAGAGCGCTGTACCGGAGGTTCAGGCGCTGGAGACCGAGGTCCTGAGGCGCTTTCAGGATGATGCCAAGTTGCCCGCGGTTCGGCGCATGCTGCAGCAGGATGGGGAATCCCACCTGTATGTCTATGTTCCGGCGCGGTTGGACAATGGCTGCAGCTATTGTCATGGGCGCGGGCGGGGACGCATCGATCTCTGGCCGGAGGCCCGCAGCGGCGACCTGGTCGGAATCTTCGGGGTTTCCGGTTCCACTGCGGGGGTGGTCGCGCCGAAGGCGACGTTGCAGGGATCGGTGGTGTTGATCGCGATTGTGGTCTTGCTGGTGATCAGCCTGACGGTGCATTACGTGACTCGACGCTTCGTGACCCAGCCCGTCGATCGGCTCGGCCTTTCGGCCGAACGCGTTGCCGATGGCGATCTGCGGATGGGGGTGCCGGTGCAGGGCCATGATGAACTGACCGATCTGGGCCACTCGTTCAACCGGATGGTCGACAAGCTGAACGAGGCGATGCACCGGGTCCATGACACCAGCACGAGTGTGGCGACGGCCAGTATGGGAATCTCCACGAGTGCCGAGCGGATGGCGAACGGTGCGCAGGATCAATCCTCCCAGACCAACCAGGTGGCGGCGGCCGTCGAGGAGATGAGCGCCACCATCCTCGAGAATTCGCGCAATTCAGCCGAGACCTCCGAGACCGCGCGCCAGGCCAAGGCGAAGGCGGAGGAGGGGGCGGCGGTGGTCCGGGAGACGACGGCGGGCATGGAGCGTATCGCCGAGGTGGTCCGGAAATCCGCGACTACGGTGAACGCCCTTGGCGAATCGACCGCACAGATCGGCAAGATCGTGTCGGTGATCGACGAGATCGCCGATCAGACCAACCTGCTCGCCCTCAATGCGGCGATCGAGGCCGCGCGTGCCGGCGAACAGGGCCGCGGCTTTGCCGTGGTTGCCGATGAGGTGCGGGCCCTGGCGGAACGCACGAGTCGGGCGACCAAGGAGATTGCGGAGATGATTCGCAAGATCCAGGAGGACACCGGCAGCGTGGTGCATTCGATGCAGGACGGGACACAGAAGGTCGATGAAGGCATCGTTCACGCCGAGAAGGCGGGGGAGGCGCTGCAGCAGATCGTGTTCATGGTCGACAAAGTGACCGGCATGATCGTGCAGATTGCGACGGCCAGCGAGGAACAATCGGTGGTCAGTGAGCAAATTGCGCGGAATGTGGAGGAGATCAGCGTGGTCACTCAGGAAACGGCCGGAGCCAGCACCCAGGTGGCGGGCGCGGCCGAGGACCTGAACCAGTTGACCGAGAACCTGAAGGAACTGGTGGCGCGTTTTCAGCTGGGGGATCCGAACAGTAGGGATTCAAAGGAGACCTAGGCCTTGTCGCCATGGGCCTTGATATGTTTGGCCAGGCGTTGGTTGGTGCCGTACAGAAAATGGGTGGCCATGCGTTCGGAAAAGCGGCTGGCCTCGGTGATCTTGCCGGCGACCTCCGCCACTTCGCGCGTCAGCATCGGGTTGTTGCCACAACAGACACCCAGGTAGCGAATCCCGAGCTCCAATGCCTCTCGCGCCCATTGGCGGATTTCATAGCGATTCATGTACAGGGGATCCAGCGCGGTCGGGAAGGTGCGTCCGTGCGGTGACGGGCAGGTGCAGCCCTGATCGTCCGGTAGATTGAAGAAGGTGGGGTGTTCCGGAGTGGTGCGGTAGGGCACCGGCAGCGCGGCGATGGGGCCGGCGACGGTGTCCCGGATTTCCCGCAAGTGCGGCATCATCGTCGCGGGTCCGCGAAAGCAGTTCAGGCCGACCACGTCAGCCCCGGCCTGTTTGAGCCTCTGGCAGGCGGCGGCCGGGGTATCGCCATCCTGCATCCGGTTGTCGCCCATCACGGCCAGCGTGACCACACAGGGCAGCCGGTGCTGCTGCATGGCCTCGAGCGCACACAGGGCCTCGCCGGTGTAGTAGAAGGTCTCGCCGATCAGCAGGTCGGCACCTTCCTCCACCGCCCAGCGGCACATTTCCTCGAACATGGATCGGGCTTCCTGCTGGCTCGCCGGGTCGTCGGGATTCCAGAGGTTGGTGTTGGAGATGTTGCCGGCCATCAGGTCGGCTTCGCCGCCGGGGTTGCTATCGGCCACCTCGCGCGCGATGCGAAGTGCGGCCCGGTTCATCGGTTCGAGCAGGTCTTCCTGGCCGATGAGGCGCATCTTTTCGCGATGGCCGTTGTAGGTGAAGGCCTGGACGATGTCCGACCCGGCACGCTGGAAGTCCCGATGCAGCATTCGCAGGGCTTCGGGGGCCTCCAGCGACACCACGGGAACGAACTCGCCAGCGGCGACGTAGCCCCGGCGCTCGAGTTCGAAGAGAAAGCCCTCGGCACAGACAACCGGACGCTCGTTGAGACGTTCCATCAAGCCGTTTGGTCGAGCCATCATGCCTCCTTGGAGCCACCGGCGCCTCCGGTTCGAACTGGGCTGCGAAATGGGGCAGTCCTGCTTCACCCCCACGCTGCGCGTGCAATGACCGGGGCCTTCTTCAGCGATTGTCTACTGCAGGGGCTTCAGGTCATCGAGGACAAACGGAAGCAGTTCGCCGACCGTCGGATGCGGCAGCACGGTCTGACGGAGTATCGGATAGGGCAGCCGCGCCTGAATGGCGAGCGCGAGCAGGCCGATGACCTCATCGCCGCCCACCCCGAACACGGTGGCCCCGACGATGCGCTGGCTCTTTGCCTCCACCAGAATCTTGATCAGCCCGG
The DNA here is from genome assembly GCA_003555285.1 of Thioalkalivibrio sp. The sequence goes on along the minus strand of PWGH01000053.1, from coordinate 1,655 downwards.
CGGTTTCGTCCTTTTCCCGGGCGCGGCTGACCTGGCCCATGGGCAGGGTGCCGATCAGAATCGGGGTGTCGCTCGTCCGTGCCGCGGTCTCCGACAGGCCGACGCGAGCCAGTGGTGGGTCGATGAACATCGCGTAAATCGGGGTGCGGTCGGTGATCGCGCGGGTGCCGCCGGCGAGGTGATCGACGAAGACCTCGCCATCGTGCACCGCGGTGTGGGTGAAGGCGCCGCGGCCATTGACGTCGCCCAGCGCGTAGATGTGCGGTACCGCGGTGCGCCCGACCTCGTCGACCGGGATGAACCCGCGTTCGTCGACCTCGATGCCGGCCGCCTGCAGCTGCAAGTCCTCGGTATTCGGTTGGCGCCCGACGGCGATCAGCAGGTGGGAGCCCTCGACGGTGCGCTCGGCATCGTCCTGCTGACAGGTCAGATTGATACCTTGCGGATGATGGTTTCCGGGGGCCAGTTGTGTGGCCTCGGCGCCCAGGTGGACCTCGATGCCCTCGGCCAGCAGTACCTCGAGGGCGATCTGGCTGATATCCGGATCCTCGTGGCTGATCAGGCGTTCGGCGCGTTCGAAAACGCTGACCCGGCTGCCCAGGCGCCGGAAGGCCTGGGCGAACTCGAGGGCGATATAGGAGCCGCCAAGGATCAGCAGATGCTCCGGCAGGTGGTCGAGTTCCAGGATGCCGCGGTTGTCCAGCCAGGGTATCGTGTCGATGCCGGCAAGGGGCGGGGCCAGTGCCCGGGTTCCGGTGTGGATCACGATGGTGTCCGCCTGCAGGTCGACGCCGTCCACCGTCACCGTATGCGCATCGACGAAGCGTCCCGTGCCGCGATGGAAGTCGGTGGCTTCCTCGAGCCAGGACTGCAGGCCCGCATTGGAGGCGTTGCGCAGCCGGTCGACCCGCTGCATCACCTGGTCGAAATGGATCGAGAAATCCTCTATGGCGATCCCGAAGTCTGCCCCGCGCCGCGCCATGTGCGCCGCCCGTGCGCTGGCGATCAGGGTCTTCGTCGGCGTGCAGCCCCAGTTCACACAGGAACCGCCGACCCGGTCGCATTCGACGGTCGCGATCTTCAAGCCCCGGCGCAGCAGCGCGTTGACGACGCCGCCAGTGGCCTGGCCGGTCCCCAGCAGAATCAGGTCGTAGGTCTTCATCGGTCCTCCGGCGCCGGTCGGGACGGATGGGACGGTCCTGAATGCCTTCGTGTGTCTGAATCGCCAGCCTAAACCCTGTCAAGCCCTGGACCAATGCGCAGCTCTACCCCTGCGGCGAACCGAGCGAAGCGCTTGGGACGGGTCGGTGCCCCTGGTGCCGAATGCGAGCGATCCAAACGCGACCAACGGTCCGAACCGCAGTGCGCCTTCCCCCGACGCTCAGGCGCAGGCCTTGGCGCGCGCCGTTTCGCAATCGAGCTCGATTTCCGCCTCGACCACGCCGTCTTGCGGCAGGGCGAGATGAAAGCCGACCTTGCGACAGACGCGCTGCATGCCCTGGTTCTCGCTCAGGATATCGGCGGTGATCCGCGTCACCCCTTCCTCGCGCGCACTGTTCACCAGCAGGCGGAGCAACTGCGTGCCTACGCCCAGGCGCTGGTCGTCGTCGTTGATCAGCATCGAGAATTCGGCGTGGCGGCTGTCGTGCAGCCGG
>PWGH01000086.1 GCA_003555285.1 Thioalkalivibrio sp. | reverse complement strand
TGCGGTTGAACACCGCCACCCGGTAGCCGTGATCCGCCATGTTCAGGACCAGATTCTGGCCCATCACCGCAAGACCGATCAGGCCGATATCTGCGTTCGCCATGCTGTCGCCTCCTCAAATCGGCGCGAGCCACGCGTGCGCGGCACGGACCGGGTTCCTTTCGGCAGGCCATCCCCGTTTTTTTGTCGGGAAGGGTGCGCAGAGCATAGGGCATCTGAAGGCCACGGTCGAAGCGGCGCCAGCCCACTCGTGGCCCCGTTTGCGGGCCCGCTGGGCACGCCGGAAAGCTGCCAGCCTCTGATTCAGCACACCAGAGCTTGGACAGCAAGGGTGGTTGGGCTAGTATCTTGCTGAAGCCGCATGGCCCACCAGGGACGCGCTGAACAAGGCCATCCTGGCTTTTTCGGCGCAGGCTGCGCAGCACGGATGATTTGCAGCATGCTTCAGAATCAACCACCTCGGCGGGCGATTCTGAGGGCCCTTCCGTGTGCCGCAAGGAAACGCCGTTGAACAGGCGTTTCCCACGGGCGGTTTCGTCGCGCTGCCGCTGTATCGGCGGCGGCTATCGGCAATCGCTGTTGCTCACATAGGAGAAACGACATGGCCAAAATCAGCAAGCTTTTGGGCGCGGCAGCAGTCGCCGCTGTCGTGGGTCTGGCCTCCGCGCCTGCCAGCTCGTGGTGGGGCTCGGGATATTACGGTCCGTGGGGCGGTGGTCCGTGGTACGGCCCGGGTTACTGGGGCGGTCCCTACGGGCATCCCTATTACCGTGGCTATTACCCGTATTACGGGGGCTATCCGCATTGGGGCGGCTACCGCGGTTGGGGTCATCCCGGCTGGGGCGAGCCGTGGCAGCCCGAGGCGCCGGACGAGGCGGAAGACTGAGCCGCACCTCACGCTCCCTCGGGGAGTTCGGGCCCGCACGGACCAATGGCCGTGCGGGCCTTTTTTCGATCCGGTCAGAACGGGCGCGGGGTCGGGTATTCCTGAAACACCCCCCGGGGGTCGATAGGCGGGGGCCGCAGCACCGGGTCGTCCACCGGCCAGGCGGCGGCGGGGAGGCGGCCGTCCCGGACCCGGTCGCGCTGCTCCTCGATCCGCGGCAGGAGCGACATGGCTCCGCTGTGGCGATAGCCGATCGCCGCCTCCTGCAGCGCGGCGTCGGCACCATCAATGTCGTTGACCGCCGCCCGCGCGAGCGCGAGCGCCTCGTACGCCGGTGGTATCGGAGACTGTGAAAGCAGGTCCTCCGCCATTTCCATGCCACGTCCCGCATCCCGGATTTCCGGATCGGTCGAAGCGCTATGCAGCCGGCTCAGCGCATAGCGTGGCAATGGATGCTGCGGCCGGCTCTCGACGAGCGCGCCCAGTCTCGACGCCAGTTCCGGGGATTCCCCGCGTTCCCGGGCCTCGGCCACGATCGCAAGGACTCTCGCGAGCACGTTATCCGGGGTTTCCTCGCCTGCCAGGGTCAGCAGGCGGGCGGCGTCGGCCCATTCCTGCTGCCTGAAGGCGAGCATCCCGAGGTGGTGTGCCGCCCCCGCATGCGTCGGGCGCAGCTCCAGGACCGTCTCGTAACCGGCGCGCGCCTGCTCCGTGTCGCCATCGACTTCGTGAAGCAGGGCGAGCAGGAACAGCGCCAGCGGGCGGTGCGGCTCCCGTGCCAGAACCGTGTCCAGTTGTTCCCGTGCGGCTTCACGATTTCCGGCCAGATATTGTGCGCGTGCCAGGCTGATCCGGGCGTCCAGGTTGTCGGGGTCCTCGGCGACGCCGCGTTCGAAGGCCTCCGCGCCGGCCTGGAACCGGTTGTCGCGGACCGCGACGAGCCCCTGCTGGAAATGCCGGCGCGCCCCCGTGTCGAGTGCCTCGAGTTCGCGAACGAGGCGGTCATCGGCAACGGGCGCGCGGTTCCCGTGACGCTCGAGCGCCTCGCGGGCTGCCGCCATGTCGCCCTGACCCCTGAGCGCCTGGGCCAGGGGACCATGGACCCGGTCGGCATCGGGATCGCTTCGCAGCGCACGCCGCAGCCACTTCTCGGCGGCAGCGAAATCGCGGCGCTGGAGTGCGATCTGGCCGAGGCGGAATGCGGCGGCGGCCTCCAGACCCGGTTCCTCAACGGCAACCCGAAGACGCTCGCCGGCCTGTTCCGGCTCGTTCAGTTCGGCCAGCACCTCGCCCTTGCGCAAATTGAGCGGAGGGTAATCCGGGTCGATGCGGTGGGCCTCGCCGTAGGCCTCGAGCGCGTTTTCCAGCCGGCCGACACCTTGTGCGAGCCACGCGTCGAGGTAGACCCACCGGAAGTGTTCCGGATCGAGCGTACGGGCATTCCGGTAGGCCGCCGTGGCTCCCGCCGGCATCCGGTGCACGTGGTAGAGGCCGCCAAGACGCCCATAAGCCTCGGCGAGATCGGTCGGATCGGTGGCGGGGTCGGCGAGGGCGTCGCGCACGGACTGCCGGGCTTCGCGGATCGCGTCGCGCGTGCGCTGCTCCGCGCCGGAGAGATCCAGGTCCGGTACCGCAACCAGTTCCGGGAGAGCGTCGGGCGGCGACAGCAGCGGATCGGTCCGGTCACTGGCAGCGGTGTCGTTTGCGCCGGCCATTGCGGGGCCGGAAAGGAGCGCAAGCAGGACGATCGCCACGACGCGCGGGGTCATGGCTCGGGTTCCTCGACGGTGAGCAGCTCATTGATCGCATCGACTTCCACACGCTGGCTTACACCGCTCGGCCAGCGGATCTCGAGGCCATCGATATCCGCGGTGGTCAGGGTGCCGAGGCCGAAGGTCACGGGCAGTTCGACCTGGGAAAGGTAGCTGCGGGTGGGCGAGACGAGGCGGCGCTGGGTGGTGCCGTCGGCATGAAGCCTGACCTCGGCCCCGATGGCATCCCGGTTCGATTGCGTACCGACGAGCCGCACGCGCAGCCAGTTGTGAGCGTTATCCTGGTCATTGCGCAACAGGACCGCTGGTCCGCCATTCTGCGTCACGATCAGGTCGAGGCGGCCATTCCCGTTGAAATCGCCATAGGCCATTGCGCGTCCGACCATCGGTGTGCCGAGGTCGCCCGGGTCGGTGACCTCGATGAATCGGGTCGGGCAGTCCTCCCCGCAGTTCCAGAACAGTTGTCCGGGCTGTTCGTAATGCTGGCTCGGATGCACGGTGTTGATCTCGGGTTCGAGGTGTCCGTTCGCCTGCACCAGGTCCAGGCGCCCGTTCAGGTCCACATCGAGAAACAGCACGCCGAAGGTGAGTGCCAGCCGGGTGGGACCCGCGATGCCATCGATCATCGCCTCGTCCGCGAAGGGTGGCTGCCCGTCCGTGCTGACATACAGCGAGCTGGGTTCGTTCGCGAAGTTGCCGATCGCGATCCCGATGTCCGCGTCGTTGCGGAACCAGCCGGCGTCAATGCCCATTGCGGCGGTTGCCCGACCGTCGCGGTCGAAGGCCACGCCCTCGAAGTGTGCGAGTTCCTCGAAGGTCCCGTCGCCGCGGTTGCGGAAGAGGAAATTGCGTACGGTGTCGTTGGCAACCATCAGGTCCATCCAGCCGTCGTCGTCGTAGTCCAGCAGCACGACGCCCAGAGTCTTGCCTACCGGGCGGCCGGTTGCCGGCTCGACGACCCGGATGCCGGCCTCTTCGGAGATGTCCGTGAAGGTGCCGTCGCCGTTGTTGCGGTACAGGTAGCCGTGGATACCGTTGAAGTGGTTTGGCGCGCCGTAGGCGCGGCCGATGCCCGTCAGGCGGAAGTCGATCTCGAAATCGATCTCCGGTGACCAGTCGACGTAGTTGCCGACATACAGGTCCAGCAGGCCGTTGTTGTTCATGTCGAAAAAGGCGGCCGCGGTAGACCAGTGACGATCCCGGCCTCCGACACCGGTCTCCGCGGTCACCTCCCGGAAGCGGCCGCCCTCGTTGCGGAACAGGCGGTTCGTGCCGAGTGCCGTGATGAACACGTCCACCCAGCCGTCGTTGTCGTAATCGCCCACGGCCACGCCCATGCCGTACAGTTCGACATCCAGCCCCGCCTCTGCAGTCACGTCGGTGAATCGGCCGGTGCCGTCGTTCTGGTACAGGGTCAGCCTCGTCGCTTCACCGGCCTCGTGATCGGGCCACCAGGTCGAGTTCACCAGCAGGATGTCCTGATGTCCGCTGTTGTTGTAGTCGAAGACCGCGACGCCGGAGCCGATGGTTTCCGGGAGCAGGCGATCGCCGTAGGCGCCGGTCACATGGGTGAAGTCGATGCCCGAGGCCTCGGTCGTGTCGGTGAAGCGCAAGGCGGGGGCGGTCTCCCGGCCCGGTTGCAGCAGTGGCTCCGGCGCCAGGACCGCGGCATCCTCCACCGGTGTGAGGTGCTCCCGGTCCAGCCAGGACCAGAGCAGCAACGCGGCGATCACCGTCGACACGAGCAGCGCCGCCGCGATCGCCGAGCGGCGAAAGATCCGCACGACGCGGGGGGACGTGCCCGGCTCTTCCGGGGTTGGCGGGCGGTTTTCGGGATTCATCATGACTCGTTCGGCGTTCAACCAGGGTTCTGGTGCAGCGCGCTCATTATCGTCCATTTTCTTTTGCGTTCGGTCGCAACTCGTACAGGGTGACCGCTTCCGCCGCGCGGTTGGCGGGCGGATTGGCCGCCCGGTGCCGGGCCACGGCCGTGGCAACCGCCAGGTCGTCGACCCGGTAGCGTTCGTGGGCGGCGCGATGGCGGGCCGCAGCCTCGCGGTCGCCCCGAAAGTCCTGCACCTGGGCCAGCGTGTGGTGGACCACGGCCGACTCCGGGTCGATCGCGAGCGCGGCCTCCAGCGCATCCGCCGCGCGGCGCAGCAGCATCTCGCGTTCGGCTCTTCGGGCCTCGCCGCGCGCCGCCCGCGCCTGCTCGAACAGCGTCTGCCCCAGCAGGTGGGGTACGCGGAGGTCTCGGGAGAAGTCGAAACCCCGACCGCGCGCCTCCTCGAAGCGCGTCTCCATCAGGGCCTGAAGCCGCTCGGATACAGCGGCGAGCCGTCCGTATTCGCGGTCCACCCTTGCCGCATACCAGGTGATCGTCCACGGTGCCGCGCCCGCTTCCCTTGCACGCGCGAGCGCCGTGGCGGCGTCGTCCAGCCGGCCCTCGCGGAAGTAAACGCGGGAGAGGTTCAACGGCCCTTCGGGACGGCCCATTTCCTCGACTTCCAGGAACGCGGCCTCGGCCTGGCGCAACTGTCCGCGCGCGGCGTCGCGGTCGCCGGTCCGCAGCAGGCCGATACCGTAGTCATTCCAGCGCTCCCAGTCAGGGAGGTCGTGATGCTGGTATGCCGCCTCGGGTCCGCCGGCGACCGGCAGTTCCAGCCGGTCTTCGGCCATGGTGGTGATCGGGAGATCGTTGTGCGTGAACGACTCGCCGAGCACGTGACGCATGATGCGGGTGTCGAATTTTCGGTAATTCAGCGCAGCCTCGATGACGAGCGGTCCGCGGGCGCTTTCCGGTACTCTGAACCGGTATTGCACCAGCGCCGCCGATCCCGGGGGCACCTGGTGGTCGTACAGGGCGACGAAAATGTCCTGTACATTGCGCCGGTCGATCCGGTTGCCGTGCCGATCCAGCACGTAGGCGTTGACGAAGTGTGCCCAGGGGTCGACATCGCCCTCTTCATCCATTGCGCCGCTGCGCCCGATCACGCGTTCCCCGTCGCGAACGATCACGTCCAGCCACAGTTCATTGGAATCGGTCGTCCCCTGGGTCAGGGGATGGCCGATCCCTGTCGTGCGGAGCACGGTCTCCAGCAGGTATTCGCGGCCCGGTTCGAGCACGGGCAGTTCGGGGCGAAGCGGGGCGTGCAGCTCGCCATCGATTCGACCCCCTTCCTTGATCCCGAACAGATCGAGCCGGACCACCCCGCCCCGGAGGAACTGCTGGCGGCGTTCGATCGCCGCAGGCTCCATGTCGAGCATCCACGGGATCGCGGTATTGGCTGCAGCAAAGCCGTGGTCGCGGACGCCCGGGCCCAGACCCGGAACCGTGCGTGCCGCGGGGTCCCGCGATGCGGTAAAGGGCATGTGGCAGCTGTTGCAGTTCGATTCCGCGCGTGCCGGGTAATAGAAGGCGTCCACGCGATGCCCGGAGACCCCGCTGGCCAGGAAGGTCCCGTAGTGATCCTGGCCGCGCAGCCAGCGGTAGTGGTTCAGTTCCGGCGGTATGCTCACCTTGTGACAGGTGCTGCAGAACTCCGGGGTCTGGTGCAGCGGGCGGAGCATCGTGCGCTTGTGGAATGCCGGTTTCGCGCGGATCAGTTGCCGCCCGATCCCGGCGAGCACCGCGTTCGGACTGTCCTCGAACGGATAGCGCGGAGGGTCGACCAGGGTGAAGTCGGCATTGCCCTTCGGACTGTTGACTTCGGTGATCGCGTGACAGGCCAGGCAGGTGATTCCGGCGTCGGCGGCCGGGTCGGTGTCGGGATCGTAGTCGGGGCGATCGAAGGCACCGGAGAAGAGCGGGAGCGGATCGTGACATCCGGCACAGAAGCGCGCGGCCTCCACGTTGCCATCGCGTTCGAGCACGACCTCGCGGGTCTCCTCGACGCTGAAGCGGTAGACCGGGTTGTTGAAGGAGCTGAAGCGATGCATGCTCGTCGCGTGCTGTTCGGCGATGTCCGAGTGGCACTCCGCGCAGAAGGCATCCCGCATCAGCCTGTCGGGGGGAAGGGTGGTCTCGTCGCCGGAGAGCGCCAGGCGGGTCAGCGCCGGCTCGAACGTGGCCGTCGTGATCGATGCCGTCCCGGGAGAGTGGTAGAGATGCAGACCCGCCATGCCGCCGCCGGCAAACACGACCAGCAGCGCCCAGCGCGGTGCCTGGTGCCAGCGCAGAGGCGGGCCGGCGAGGCGGTGCAGCAGGAACAGCCAGATTGCTGCCAGCGGGGCGGCGACATGCAGCCAGTAGAAGACATCCCGCGCGGCGGGGTGGTGAACGGCGAGGAAGTCGAAGCGCACGAGCATCAGGCCCGACACCACCAGCAGGATGCCGATCAGCGTCAGTGCGACGCCGGCGCCGATGGCGTAGGGGTTGCGCCGGTGCCAGGCGCGTCGCAGGTGTCCGCCGACAAAGATCAGGAAGACGGGAATCAGCAGCAGCCCCAGCGCCAGATGTACCAGCACCATCACCAGGTAGAGATAGCCCTGCAGCGTCTCGCCGGATACCGCTTCCGCGACGGTTATGGCGGCCAGGTACAGCGAGTTGACCGCCAGCAGCGCGAACAGCAGCAACAGCAGCGTGAGCAGGGGGCGCAGGCGTGGCCCGAGGACGGACAATCGGCGGCGCTGCCTACCCGTTTCCAATGCTCCGTCGGTCGGATTCTGGCTGCCCGCCATGGAGGTGCACCGCAAGATGCCAAAGCCGGGGATGCGGGGCGGCACGGCCCGGTAGCGGCCGCCCCTCGAGCCAGAATCTATCCCCCGGTGCCGGGTGCGTCAATTACCCGAGCGATGCCCTCAAGTGTGGTCGCCGCAGTCCCTCAGACTGGCTCGATGGAGGCAATCATCGCGTCGAAGTTGGCCTCCTGCTCGAGGACCGTGCGATCCGGACCGGTGAACTTGAAGAACACCGCGCCTTCGGGGCCCTCAACGATCGCTCCGATCAGGCGATAATCGGGGCGCA
>PWGH01000243.1 GCA_003555285.1 Thioalkalivibrio sp. | reverse complement strand
CGCGGCAGGAAGGTTCAGATCCCTGTGATCGACGGACCCGGCATTGGTTCAGTGCCGCAAGTGATTCACGCAGAAGCCTCGCCGGAAATGCCAATTCGTTCCTGATTCTCCTGTCCGGTTATTGATACCGGTACGGTGACGGAACGAAAGACCGGCGTCGGTGCCGGACGAGCTCTCTAAATAAATCTGTCCCCGTTTCGGGGTCCCCGTTTCGGTGCCACCCGGCCCGGTTTCTAGCAACCTCAGTCAACCTGCTGCAGTTCAATTGTCATTTCCGTCCTCATGGAACCGATGAAGTCACCGGCACCCCGCACACCGAAAAACTCGGAAAAGACCAAGGGGAGCGGGAGGAAACCGATACCACCGCTCGGGTTGGTCCGCTCTGTGAGGAAGAATTCTTCTGTCAGATTCACGACGGAATAGTCAAGCACCATTGAGGATCCAACGCCCACTGTGACGGTGACCAGGTCCGTGGTGCCCAAATGCAAGGGGCCATCCAAGGTGAATGCCACCGTTTCATTCCAGGCACCCCCAACAGCACTGCCGCAGAGATTCCCAACCGAAGACGGACTGCCCGTTTGAACAAGGAATGGACTCAGGAAATTTTCAGATTCAGGTCCGTTCGGCATGACATGATCAAGCTCACTGGCGGACCCTGCGGGTAGGCGCATCGCATAGACCGTCACGCCTAACCCACCCGCCGCATCACCGGTCAGCGAGCAGCTGCCTTCCAACGCCAGGCGATAGGTTTTTGGTGCATCAATATCAATATAGAAAACCGCCGCACCAGAAAAATGAGAATAAGCCTCGGTGCAACGTAGGTTTTGGTCTTCAAACTGCTCCGGGGGTGTCACACATTCGCTCGTCGCATTATCGACAACGTGGTGGATGGTCACCACGCCATCCGCGTCCGCAGACAGCGTCCCCGTCGTGAGCAGACCAGCCCTGACGGTGGTATCGGCTGCCGTGCCCATGGCCGACAGAGACTTCTCTAGCTGCTCGGTGCGACTGGACCAGAACAGGTTGTGCTGAGTGGGCGGGAAGGGTGCCTTCTGCAGCAGCGCGGGGTCCTCGCTGTCGTACCTGTCTTCGCTACCCAAGCCGCTCCCGGCCTCGGCGAACGCCTCATGCCAACCCCAGAGATGGACTTTTTCACAGCTGCCAACGCTGATCGAGACGGTGTCGATGATCTCCGTTCCCGGATTGATGACGCTAGGGGCCGTCACCTGCACCAGAAACGCCCCGGTCTGAGTGGAGGAGAAGCGGGCTATGCGGACGTTATCGGACACGTCGAAGTCACTGAGTTGCGCCGGGAAGTCCACACTCCAATCGACCCTGGTGTTTGGTGCGAAGCCATCCAGTTCGGCGGTCAGGCCCAGGGACTCACCGGGTTGAACGCAGGCCTTTCGCGGCATGATTTCAATGATTTCCCGATTGACGATCTCTCCGGAACCCGTCCGGCGCGCCCCTGGAGGCAGCGGGGAGAAACGGAAAGCCTCGAGCCTCACCGGGTAGCTGTCTACATTTTTGGGGGTCACCACCTGGACGGTGTATACTGCGGAGTTACTACCCAATGTCCCTGAGGACTCTAGCGCGGGCGTATCGTTGATAAAGGCCTCCGGCGAGAGGACGTCAACATCCGGCGTTTCAGTGGCGGCCAGGAAGGAATCGGTGACCTGGATCCGCATGGTTTTCGTCTCGCCCGGGTCCGTCACCCGCTCGATCGACGGGGTGAACGCAAGCCTGATGGGCACAACCTCGATGGTGACCAGTTTTGCGATGGTCTTGCCGCCAAACTGGGTCGAACGTGCGTAGAGACCTCCGAAATGATCCTTGTCATTCCTGATCTCCACCTTCAGCACTCCGGACCCGATATCCAGCAATTCCAGTTTCGTTTCCTGGGTGACGGTTTCACCACCCTCGGTTGTGGTGCGAGACGCCAGCTCCACAGCCTCCCCAGTATATTGCGGCTTAGTGAAGTTATCGCTGGTAACCCGGATACCCGACCAGGAGTTTCCTCCGGCTTGGAAGCAGCCGTCAGCCGGCAGGTTCTCCTTTAGGATATCGATGACCGAGTTCTCGACGTAATCACCGATGATGCCGTCCAGATAGCCCGCTGATTCATCGGGTAAACCCTTGGCCCAGCCAGCCAGGGATTTACCCTGGCTGATCGCGTCGATGAGCGTTCCATCCAGATTCCAGCTATTGCTGCTGGCGCTCACAAAGGCATTGCGCCAGCTGACGGTGTCCGGGAAGTCTTCGACGATGCGCTCTCCGGGGATCACCTCGAACTCGAGGGAATCGAATCGGTTCGGTAGCTGAAAGGCATCGTACGACGTGAGCGTGGATTAAATGAACGTGAGCAGGCCAAGCCCTGCGCCAACCCCACCGCGGATCAGGGGCGAACCGGCGCCCAGCGCGGTGCGCCAACCGGCATCGAGGCTCGCCTCCTGGGTCTGTTGCGCCCGCATCAGACGGTCAAGTTCGAAGGCATCGGAAATCGGTCTGGGATCAGCTTCAATCTGAGTACAAACGCCGGAACTCAGGGTCATGACGCCGTCTTTCATCCGCGGCAACTGCCGGGGTTGCGCTGCCGAGGTAGTCAGGCCCGGGAGGCGCGGCAGGTACAGGGATTGGCTCACGACCGCCGTCTGGGCGCGTTCGCGCAGGATTTCCACCATATCCACGCTCTCGAAGATCGCCGCGGCCGTCTTCCGCTCTTCTTCAGTAAGTTCCTGCAACAAATCACGCAGCCCCTGCTGGGCTTCCACGGCCATTAGCAGCGCGATCAGGCTGAGCGGCGGTTCGCTTGCCGGGTCGAAGTCCGCCACCGCCTGGGTCAGTGAATCCCAGGACGTCAGGCCAAAGGGCACGCCATACTCGATCAGCAGGTCTTCGAGGTAACCATCCAGGCTTTCCAGGGTCGAGTCCGGGTCATTGCTCGGGGTGAGGCCCGTGACGACCACCGTACCGCCCTTGCAGCGCTGGGTGCCTGCCACCAATTCAAGCGTGTATTCGTGGCTACCATAAATGTCGGCCGGGTTGAAGGGCATCTGGGTGCGCAACCAGCGCTCATCGGCATCCGCCTCAGAGGTGATCACGGCCATTCGGGCCTTGAACGGCGCAGCCTCGGTGATCAGTGAGAATTCGGCGAAAAGGGAGAGTTCGGGATCAACGACGCTTTGCCAGAAGGGATCGGAAAAACCCTGAAGCTCGATTGCATCGAACGCCATTCCGTCGGTGAAGGAGGTCGTCGCTTCACAGGCGACCTGCGGGTTGCCCGCGCCACCGGAACCACAACCCGCCAAAATCAGGCATGAGCCGATCAATGCAATAGCCAGAAAGCGCATTCTTTTCTTCCTTCGTCAGGCACGCAACCGATACGAGATGCACAGTTTGACTCACCTTTTAGGAGTTCTTGTATACGAGGTTCTGGATGCCATGTCCAGAAACGCACCGTTCATTTGGTCCTGGAGCGTCCGCTCGGATGATCGCTCGGTTGTTGCCGTCCGGACCAGATCAGCAAGCGGTCACCCACGAGAAAGCGCCGATGTCCACTCGCCGGAAGCATTGATGAGTATCGTGGACACCTTGGGGTCGAACTGCCGGTTGCGTTCCCGGCTGACCATCAGATAGCGGTACCAGGTTCGCCTTGAACGAGTGCACAACGGAGGGCGTGCCAGGAGCATCGGTCGCTGTAAAGCCGTTGGGGATGTTATCTACGCAGCGTAGCGCGGGAGCACGCCGCAGCTACCGAGCTGGACATAGGCCCTGGTGGGCCCGCTGCGCTTGGCCCACCCTACGGGTCATACGGCGTTAGGGCCGGACGGCGGTCAGTTGCGCTTGAGCAGGTCGCCGAGGGCGGCGAAGGGGTTGTGGGTGGCGCCCTTGCCGGTGGCCTTGTCCTGGCCGGGGGTGGCGTCGACGTAGCGCTGGTGCTCGTTGTCGTGGCAGTAGAGGCACAGCAACTCCCAGTTGCTGCCATCGAGCGGGTTGTTGTCGTGGTTGTGGTCGCGGTGGTGCACGGTGAGTTCGCGCAGGTTGGCGTTCGTGAATTCGCGGCTGCAGCGCCCGCAGATCCAGGGGTACATCTTCAGCGCCCGTTCCCGGTAACCCTGCTCGCGATCGGTCCGTTCGCGATGGGCGCGCGCGACGATGGCATCCAGGCGGCTGGGGTCTTTGTCACTCATGGCTCGGCTCCAGGATCACTGATCCTAATGGTAGGCAAAGCGCCCGAAAATGGGAATGGGCGGTACGTTTGGCGGGACTTCGAGCCTGCTGCCATGGCACCGCAACGGGACACCCGGCCTACAGGTCCGGCTTGACCGTGGTCAGGCCAGCCCCGGCCTTGGGTCGGCAGACCCGGTGCCGTTTCGACGCCGTTGATGTTAGACGGCAAGCCCGTGTTCGCGGGTGGAATGAAATTGCACCTCGGGCCATTTCTCGATCGCCATCTGCAGGTTGACCCGGGTCGGCGCGATGTAGACGAGGTCGCCGCCGTGATCGATGGCAAGGTTGCTCATCGCTCGGTCCTTGAACTCCTCGAAGCGCTTGGGGTCGTCGCAGCTCACCCAGCGTGCGGTCGAGACGTTCACCTTCTCGAAACGGCAGTCGACCTTGTATTCGGTCTTCAGGCGCTCGGCGACCACGTCGAACTGCAGCACGCCGACCGCGCCCAGGATCAGGTCGTTGTTGATCAGGGGCCGGTACAGCTGGGTCGCGCCCTCCTCGCAGAGCTCCTGCAGCCCCTTCGCCAGCTGCTTCATCTTCAGCGGGTCGCGCAACTGCGCGCGGCGAAAGAGCTCCGGGGCGAAGTTCGGGATGCCGGAGAAGGCGAGTTCCTCGCCCTCGGTGAAGGTGTCGCCGATGCGGATGGTGCCGTGGTTGTGGATGCCGATGATGTCGCCGGGATACGCGGTCTCGATGTGCTCGCGGTCGGAGGCCATGAAGGTCAGCGCATCGGCGATCTTCACGTCGCGCCCGATGCGCACGTGGCGCAGCTTCGCACCCTTCTCGAAGGTGCCCGAGCAGACCCGCAGAAAGGCGATGCGGTCGCGGTGGTGCGGGTCCATGTTCGCCTGAATCTTGAACACAAAGCCGCTGAAGGTGGGTTCGGCGGGTTCCACCGGCCGGCTTCGGGTCGGGCGCGGCAGCGGCCCGGGGGCGTTCTCGACGAAGGCATCGAGCAGTTCCTGCACGCCGAAGTTGTTGATCGCGGATCCGAAGAAGACCGGCGTCTGGCGACCCTGCCGATAGGCGTCGAGGTCGAAGCGGTTCGACGCGCCCTGCACCAGTTCCAGCTCCTCGCGCAGTTCCGCGGCCTGATCGCCGAGCAGCGCCTCCAGGCGCGGGTTGTCGAGGCCCGCGATCACCTCGCCCTGCTGGATCTTGCCGCCATGGGTCGGCGAATAGATGTGCACCGCGTCGTGCGCGAGGTGGTAGACGCCCTTGAAGCGCTTGCCCATGCCGATCGGCCAGGTCACCGGCGCGCACTCGATCTTCAGCACGTCCTCGATCTCGTCGAGCAGCTCGATCGCCTCGCGGCCCTCGCGGTCGAGCTTGTTGACGAAGGTCATGATCGGGGTGTCGCGCAGCCGGCAGACCTCCATCAGCTTGATGGTGCGCTCCTCGACGCCTTTGGCGGCGTCGATCACCATCAGCGCCGAGTCCACCGCGGTCAGCGTGCGGTAGGTGTCCTCGGAGAAGTCCTCGTGCCCGGGGTGTCGAGCAGGTTCACGATGCGGTCGCGGTAGGGGAACTGCATCACCGAGGAGGTCACCGAGATGCCGCGCTGCTTCTCCATTTCCATCCAGTCGGAGGTCGCGTGGCGGGAACTCTTGCGGCCCTTGACCGTACCGGCGAGCTGGATCGCGCCGCCGAACAGCAGCAGCTTCTCGGTTATCGTGGTCTTGCCGGCGTCGGGATGCGAAATGATCGCAAAGGTGCGGCGCCGAGCGGTTTCCTGGGTGAAGGACATGGGGCGGGCCCGGTCTGGAAAACCGTTCAGTACGCCGGTTGTGGGCGGGCTACGCAGGCAGGAGCAGCCGATCTCAGGGTTGCGGGAAACAGCTTGCGGCCCTGACCGGGCACCCGGATTGCGGCGACGAAGGACTGCAACCCGGTTGACAGCGGTCACCTCTCCGCAACGGAACCCCATCGGTTACAGGCTGGCTTGGGGCTTCGTGGCCGCTCGGCCGGGAACAACCCGCCGAGAGTGTTCGCGGGCTGGCGGAAGCAGGAGCAAGGGCGGGTGTGCAAGGCAATTGACACCCGAGAGTGCCCTCAGTACAGTGGAAGGAAATAACCGATATGGTTAATTATTCTCGTGGAGAAACGTAGCCCCCACTACGCGCTGGAGCGCGTCAAGGATCAGGTGGCCAAGGCCGGCATTCGGGCATTTACCCGGACAGCGCTGGACGGAGGCGCACAGATGGGGCTATTGAGCACTGAGATGCTGGCGACCGTGCTTAGCGTGGAACGGCGGATGTTCCACAAGAGCATGACGACGTACCAAGATCACCGAGTATGGCAGGACGTGTACCACGTACCGACCCCGATGGGTGTCGCCTATGTGAAGTTCACTCTGCGCTCGGACGGCGCCATCGTGATTTCATTCAAGAGGCTGTAGTGATGACCACACGAACCTGCAACCATTGCGAAACCGGGCAGATGACCCTCGATGTGCATATCGTGACGGCCCGCCTGGACGGGCTCAGCCAGGAGGTAAGCGATGTGCGCGGCTGGTTCTGCAACCAGTGCGGGGAGGTCGAGTTTGCCGACAGTGACAGCGCGGCCCGGTATGCCGCGGCAATGGATGATCTGGTGATTGAGCGCCGAAGGCAGCGAGGCCAGGAAGTACGCCGAATCCGCACCCGCCTGAAACTGACGCAGAAGGCCGCCGCCGAGGTATTCGGCGGCGGCGTAAACGCGTTCAGTCGATATGAGCGGGGGGAAGTGGATCCGCCCCGAGCCGTGGTGAAGTTTCTGCGGGTGCTGGATCGTCATCCGGAATTGCTGGAGGAAGCGAAGCGGGCGTGAGGCCATGATCCGATCGACCGACGCATCCTCGTCTTCGGTGCCAGATAGCGATGACACTGGGTGGATGTCGGCAATCCGCTCGACAGCAGTCCCTCATACTCTTTCAATGACCGACCGGTAAGGGTCGCCAACCGTCCCTCCGAATCGGTTCATGCTCGTGTTTCCTCAACCACGAACGAGGGGACCGACCATGAACGACAGTGCAATGACCGTTGCTTACCATCCAACCCCCTGGAACAAGGGCAAGCTCATCGGCCAGAAACCACCGCTCAAGCTCAGAGAGCTCTGGGCCCTGCGCACCCGGCTGGAGATGGCCGGAAAAACCAAGGAACTCGCCCTGTTCAACCTCGCGATCGACAGCAAGCTCTGCGGCTGCGATCTGGTCCAGTTGCGGGTGAACGATGTGGCCCGGGGTGGCGAAGTCCTGACCCGTGCCAGCGTAATCCAGCAGAAGACCCGTGAACCGGTTCGGTTTGAACTCACCGATCCGACCCGCGTTGCGGTGGCCGCCTGGATCGCGAAGGCCAGCCTGACCAGCGGCAGCTACCTGTTCCCCAGCCGGCAGCATAAATCGCTCCATTTGTCAGTGCGGCAGTACGCACGG
>PWGH01000073.1 GCA_003555285.1 Thioalkalivibrio sp. | reverse complement strand
TGCGGATCTTGCATCTGCGGATCTTGCATCTGCGGATCTTGCATCTGCGGATCTTGCCCGTTTCCCTCAATCGACTGCGCGACCAGGAGGGCCGGAAACAGCAGCCCACCCAGCAGCATCATCTTCCAGTGGTTCATCAGGACCTCCTGTGGCTCGCTGGGCACGAACGCGGGCGAAACTACTGCGGGGGTTGCCCCGCTTCCTCCTCGCGTTCACGTTCAAAGTCTGGTGCCTCATCCAGCATGGGCGGGTCGATATCCGCCAATGCCATCCAGGCCTCAGGGTCTTCAGGGTGTCGTTGCACCTGGATGATCTCCCAACGCAACGCCACCTGCATGTCCTCTCGGTCAACGGCCGCGTGATCCACATCCACCAGGATCCCTGCAATCCGACCCTGCCGGTCCAGGATGACGTCCTCGATCGTGCCAATTTGTTGCCCTTCATATTCGCCGGCCGGACGTTCTTGGGTGGTGGCCGGATCGTACTGCCCCGTCCCCACACCTGGCCCCGGCCCGACCCCTTCACGATCGTCGCGAAGAGCCATATCCTGACGCACTCGAACCGAATTACCGATCAATTGCGTCGCGAGCAATTGGCTGTGCTCCAGGGTGGTGAGGGTATCCGGCTGTGCAGCCCGTAGACCATTGGTGCCGGCGTGTGGCGCTGTGATCTCCGGGTGATCATCCGCGCCAGGCTGAGGCAGTGCCGGCGCACCCTCAGTGGCGTTTTGCTGCGCCACAGCCATCAGCGGCAACAGCAACAAGGCGAGCAGCCAGCGTTGTTTATTTTGTAACATTCGATTCCGTATCGGTCGATTCTTCATCGAAACCTCCTTGTGGTGTCCATTACCCTGCGAGTGGACGACCCATACCTAAAGGTGAGGCAACCCAACGGGATGCCCCACCCACCGTCGCACTCTGTAACAAAGCGATGCCATCGTCGATCGATTACAAGATGCCATTACCCTCGTCGCGATCGTCCTCGAATTCCGGTGCCTCTTCCAGGCCTTGCGGGTCGATGTCGGTGAAGACGATCCAGGCATCCGGATCCTCAGGATCCTGTTGCACCTCGATCACATCCCAGCTCAGTGCCACCTTGTCGCCATTCCCAGGCATCAGCCCACCGGCTTCACCGGCACCCACGCCGCGCTCGGTCGCGCCCACGTCGCGGCTGATCACGATACCAACGACCTGGCCCTGCTGATCGAGGATGAGATCCTCGACGGTGCCGAGTTCCTGGCCTTCATGAGCTTCCTGTCCTTCCTGAGCATCCATGCCCATACCCGGCGTGCCCATCCCGGGCTGCCCTGGCTCGGTCTGGGCCGCGCCGTTCCGGCTACGGACCGGCTGTCCAATCAGGTCATTGGCCATAAACTGATCCGGACCCAGTGAGCTCAGGTATTCCCGCTCCTCACCGGGCCGCGCCGGCATTCCCGGCTGCGCCTCGTGCGGCTGTTCCTGCATCCCGGGGGGTTGGGCGCCAGGAGGCCCGGGCTCCGCCGGTTGAGCGACCGCCATGGCCGGGAACAGGAGTGCGGTGCATGCCAAAGTCTTCCAGTAGTGGTTCATCATGACCTCCTTAGGCTGTAGATCAGGGCATTCCTGAGAATAAAAAATGCCATTTGCAGGGATCCAGATGGATACCACTGCATGAAGATTTTTACCCCTCCATACGCCTCCATAGGTGCCTGTATCTCCATACGTGAAAGCCTGTAGAACCAGCCACCCGTCTGCGATTAATCTGTGATCAATCGCATGCCGATTCCGTACCACGCTTTCACGCTTAGAAGGATAAGGATCGCGATCGGATTGCAACAGGCGTGCGGACGCCTAGGTAGCACCCCGCCAAAACAGCGTGTTGCGAAACCATTGTTATTTTTATGTCACAGTTTCCGCACATCGGCCCGGTTATTGTGGCTATCGCACAACACGCCGCGCGGGTGGGTCCGAGCGCCTGGCTGCCCTTGCGAAGACGCGGCACGGGGCCGGCATGGGGAACTACGCAGGGTGGCTCGCCTGTGCTTCAGGTGAAGAGTTCGACGGAGCCGGTGAGGTGCGTTTCCGGCGCCAACGCACCGCCATCCACCAGGGCACGGTAGCCGCACACGCGGTTACGTCCGTTCGCCTTCGCGTAATACAGGGCCTGATCGGCCTCCTCGAAGACATAGGGCGGCAATGCCTGCCCATCGATCACGGTGTATCCAACACTCACCCGAACCCGCCCTACCTGAGGAAATACATGCTCCTGCACCCGTACCCGGAGACGTTCGAGGATGCACGAGATCGCGCTGGGGGAGACGTCCTTGACCAATACCACGAATTCCTCACCCCCATACCGGAACACCCAGTCCTCGTCGCGCAGGGCTTGGCACATCAGGTTGGCAAAGACCAGCAAGACCTCGTCGCCAATCAGGTGCCCAAAGGTATCGTTGATCCGCTTGAAGTGATCCAGGTCGAGGATAGCCAGGTAGTCCGCCTTACCCGGATCGTTCTCACGTTGGCGGCCGTGGCCCCGACTGATGAGCAACTCGCTCAGCTTTTGCTCCAGCTTCTTGCGGTTGTACAGGCCGGTCAGGGTGTCGCGTTCGCTGTCCGCCAATATGCGCGCATAGTTGCCGTAAATCTTCAACATGCCGATAGCGGTGCGCTCGTCAGCCTCCGGCCAGTCCGGCTGCCGGATTGCGATGGCCTTTCGCCGCCCCTCCCCGGGGGCACCCAAGGCGCTGATCAGGTAGCTCTGACCGCCCTGAAACCAGTGGCTCATCGGTGTGGCCGTATCCAGACGGCCGACCTCGGCCACCAGGGCGGGTGTGACCGGGAACATCGGCTCGGGGACCGGACCAAGCGAATCCTGGACGAGTTGGCCACCATCCGGGTCCGGTGCCAACGCGATGATCGCCATCTGCACCGCCGGCAACATCTCCAACAGAGATTCCTGGAGGCTGTGCAGCAACGGCAGTTCATCACGCTGTTCGGTCAGGTGGAGCACCGACTCGATGACCTTGCAGGTGCTTCGGGATGACCGTTTAGGTGCCATAGATGATGGCTATGCTCAGTGACCGTGGCATGAAGGTCAACCCGCTGCGCGGCCGGCGCCGCCGGGACCACCCGAGGTGGGTGGAATCCAGGCGTTGCGCAAGGGTTGATGGGCACGTAATGGGATGTCGGGAGAAAAACGCAGCTCGATGCCGCTGCCGGTGCGCAGGCCGGTAACCCGGCCGCGCGCGAACCGGTGCATGCGCGCCACCTCGCTGCAGGCACGCACGAAGGCCGCGGGGGGATCGCCGCGCCGCACCCGGGCCGTGGCCTCCTGCACGTCGATCACGAAGCGGATTCGGGTAACCCGGACGAAGACCACCAGGACGACGATAACCCCCACCGAAAGTGCAATGAAGATCGAGATCGGAATCATGGTCCAAAGCATACGCGGGTCCCCACCCTGATCGCCAGGGATCCGCGTTGACCGGAATTGCTTACGGAAGCGCTGATTAAAGCCACCCTGGCTTTCTCAGCGCACGCTGCGCGGCCCATGCGATTTGCCGCTGGCTTCAGAATCCGCGTAAACCATTCCCGCGCAGGGCGCCCAAGACGATTGGGGTCGAAGCTCTTGCCTCCACCGCGATCCCGGATCTATGCTGAACTCGAATTTGATTCCCACCGGAGCGGATTGCATGGAATACGGTGACTTGATCTTATACGGGACCATTGCAGCACTCGGCGCCTCAGTGGCCGTTATCGTGGGCCTTCTGGTCTTCCTGGCCATCAAGAGCTACCAGCCGCCGCCAGCCGAACCGCCCGCCTCCTGACGGACATCGCGGCCCGCCATCAGCTTTCGCGGGCCGTTCGATGCATCCAAGACGCCATGCCGCGTGCGAGGCCGTCGGCACGTGGAGTTCTGCGCTTCCCGATGCCCCGGCGTTTCGCCGCTACGGCGCGTGGTGCCGCTGTACACCTCGCCATGACCAGTCCCGGGTCGACCCGACCACCGGCGCGCCACGGGATCATTACACCCAAGCCGACCGTGACCTTGTGTCCGCATCGAACTTACGGACCGCCTTCAGCTCCTACGTTAAATCGCCCGCCCAGGAGTCCTTGATGAGAGTTCTCGCCGCGTCCGTGGCCGTGATCGGCCTCTTTTCCCTCACCGCGATGGCTGCGGCCGCCAGCGCCGCAACGCACGGCGGCTGCCCGGCACCCGGGCAATGGCACGATGCACAAGGCGAAGAGTGGGCTCCCGAGCGCCTGTTTGCCGAGCTGGCGCAGGCTGACGTGGTTCTGTTGGGGGAGCGCCACGACCGCATGGAACACCATCGCTGGCAATTGCACACCCTGGCGGGGCTGCATGCGCAACGGTCCAACCTGGTGATCGGCCTCGAGATGCTGCCGCGAGAGGCCCAGCCGGCTCTGGATGCCTGGGTCGCCGGCGAACTCGACGAGCAGGCGTTCCTCGAACAAAGCAATTGGAATCAGGCCTGGGGCTTTGATCCCCAACTCTACCTGCCCATCCTGCACTTCGCTCGCATGCACCGAATCCCGCTGCGTGGGATCAATGTCGATGCGACCCTGCGCGACCGCCTGGTCACCGAGGGCTGGGAAGCCGTTCCTCCAGAGGAACGCCATCATATCCCGCCGCCCCTGGACGCACCCGAGGCCTACCGCGAACGCCTGGAGCAGGTGCTGGCCGAACATCCAGCCTCCTTGCACCACGGGAATAACGACCTGGACCGGTTCGTGCGGTCGCAACTCGTCTGGGATCGGGCGATGGCGGCCGGCCTCGCCGAAGCCGCCGCCGGAGACGCCCTCGCGGTCGGCATCATCGGTTCCGGACACCTGCAATTCGGGCACGGCGTGCCCCACCAGTTAGGCGACCTGGACATCGACACATCCCGAACTCTCCTGCCCTGGGAGATCACCGCCGAATGCGAGAACTGGGAACCCGGTATCGCCGATGCGGTGTTCGGACTAGCAGCCGGAGATCGCCACGAGCCCCCCCGACCCCTGATGCTCGGCGTGCAGATCACACCAGACCCGGCCGGGGTCCGAATTCAATCCGTGCTGCCAAATTCCGTGGCCGAAGCCGCCGGACTCGAAACCGGAGACGTCCTTACCGAAGCCGCCGACCAGACCTTGCAACAGCCAGCGGACCTGGTGGCGGTGGTGCGTCGGCAACAACCCGGGCATGTGCTGCCGCTGCGCGTGCTGCGCGGGGATGAGACGATGGAGATTCTCGCCCGCTTCCGTGCACCGCCCACGGGAAACGACCCCGAATGAGCCGCCCGAAGGCAAGAGGGGCTACCGACCCGGAGAACCAAGGCGCATGAAACACCCACTTTCTTTTGTCAGGCTCCGCCGGCGGCTCCTCGGCAACGAGCAAGGTCCAGGCATACTGGATTCCGGGGATCGGAGTCGAGGAACCCGAGCTGCCACCAAGATGCGCCCCAAGGTCCCGCTTCCGAGAACGCAAGCCCTCAGAACCCGGGTCGTCGAACCCTGGGTCTTGGTACTCGCCGTTCTGATCTTCGGCACCACGGCTGCCGCAGGCCCGCCGCTCGCGGGTCCGGCCGGCAGCGATCCCGCCCCCCCGGTACAGGCACAAGGTCTGCCCTTAATGCTTCTGGACCTGCGGCTGGACCCGGCCCAGGGTCGGATTGAAGGCCAGATGCGCCTGCCGCTCACCGCGGGGGTACACGAATTTCACCTGATCGGGGAACTGGAGATCGAGCAGGCTCGGGCGGACGGTCAGGATCTACCGATCACCCGGAGCGGGCCGCAGCGCTACCGGTTAGAGCTGGATACGGACATCCCGGTAAGCCTGAGCTGGTCCGGAGGGCTGCCCGACGGGGACCCGATGCGCAGCCGCCTGTTTCTTGGCCCCGATGGCGGATTTCTGCCGCCCGAATCCGGCTGGTATCCCCGTTTCGAAGACATCGGCGACGTGGCCCTGCGGCTCAGCGCCCGCGTACCGGCCAGCCAGCGCTTCGTGGCCACCGGTTCGCTGGTGGAAGAACCGCAGGTGCAGGGCCACTACAGTGCCGTCTTCGAGCACCCGCGCGTCGATGCGATCGTACTCGCAACCGGGCCATGGGCGGCACGCACAGTGGAGGTCGAGGGCGTGCAGATCCGCACCCTGTTTCCGGAAACCCTGGACCGCGAGCATGCCCAGACCTATCTGGACCACACCGCGGAGTATCTGGTGGCCTTCAATGCCCGCGCCGGCGCCTATCCCTACCGAAGCTTCACCATCGCAGCCTCGCCGATGCCGGTGGGTTTCGCCTTTCCGGGCTTCACGTTGTTGGGGGAGCGGGTGATCCCGCTGCCCTTCATTCCGCGCACCTCGCTCGCCCACGAATTGATGCACAACTGGTGGGGCACCGGGGTCCGGGTGGACTACGACTCGGGTAACTGGTCGGAGGCCTTGACTACCTTCATGGCCGACTACTACCTGGACGAGCGGCGCGGTCAGGCGCGGGAGACGCGCTACCGCTGGCTGCTGGACTCGACCTGGATACCCCCCGAACGGGAGCAGCCGCTGCGCGCCTTCAGCGGCGGCAGCCAGGGGGTACAACGGGTGATCGGCTACAACCGCGGCGCACTGATGTTCCACATGTTGCGCGAACGGATCGGCGACCCGGCCTTCGATGCCGGCACCCGCCTGATCCGGGACCGGCATCTGTTCGAGGTCACGCGTTGGGCAGACCTCGAGCGCGCCTTCAGCGATGCGGCCGGCGAAGATTTGGCAGAGTTTTTCAGCGCCTGGGTGGACCGCCCCGGGATACCCGAACTCGCCGTGCACTCGGTCACCCTGGAAGCCGAGAACGGCGGATGGGTCTTGCAGGGTGTACTCGAACAGGTGCAGGACGCCGCAGCCTGGCCGCTGCGGGTGCCGGTCGTGGTCGGAATCAGGACTGACGAATCCCCCGGCGGTGAGGGACCCGGGCACGCGCAACCGGACGCTGAACACCGGCACACGGTGATCGAAGTGGAGCAGCGCCGGACGCCGTTTCGCCTGGGGCTCGATGCCCCCCCGATTTCAATCGCGGTCGATCCCGATTACCACCTGCTCCGGCGCCTCCCGGATCCGCCGACAATCCTGCGCACGGTGACCCTGGACCCGAATACGCGCCTGATCGCTACCCAGGCCGGCCTCGAACCCCTGGCTCAGCGCATCCTCGAACAGCGGCCCGCGACCGCGCAGCAGTTCGACCCGGACCGCCCGCTGCTGCTGCTGGGCAGCACCGACGATGTCACCCGGTGGCTGGAACAGGCCGAGGCACCCCAGCCCCCGGAACCGATGGCCCAACGCGGTCATGCCCGCATGTGGACCCTGCCCGGCACCCGCACGGTCGTGGTCAGTGCCGAGGACGGTTCGGGGCTGGTCAATCTGGTGGCGACGCTGCGCCACCACGGCCACCGCAGCTACGTGGTGCAGGACGAAGACGGTCGCACCAGGGACACCGGGGTCTGGCCCGCGCAGACCCAACCGCTGCGCATCGAGCTCACGCCGGACGGCACCTGACGGGTCCGCGGCCGCGCCGACCGAACACCGTGTAGCACCCGCCGCGCTCAGTGCGGTCGCACCCCGGCATCGACCCCGAACAGGCGCTTTTCGGACCGCACCATACCGATGATCACGCGCACCGCCCGACGCTAAAGGCC
>PWGH01000181.1 GCA_003555285.1 Thioalkalivibrio sp. | reverse complement strand
CATGTTCGATCACGTCGCCGGCCGATGAAACCCGGCCACCGAGCGGCAGGTGACCGCTCGGTGAGCACGGGGGTTCCAGCGGTAAGAGGATCAATCAAGTCGGTGCTCAGTGAGCACTGGGACGAAGGTCGCGTGGACGAACGCCGGTATTACCAGCTTCCCGTGGCCGTGGTACGCGAGCACTTCGACCACTGTCCCATGATCAGCTTTGCCGGGCGGCAGAGGACCTTCGGAGCCCTCTGCGTTGTCGAGGCTTGGCCTCGTTCCACCGCAGGCGCACTGCGGAAGGCCCGTGGCGGTCTTGGCGGCCCGGCATCGCTGCGCGCTACCCGCAGCAGACCGGGCACCGTGTCCTGGTTCAAGCGGATCCATTGCGCCCCGGAATCGGTGCGGTCTATCCGCAACGACGGTGTCCGCGACGGCGTTGGATCGATCTGATCATGAGGTGTGGCCTGCGGCATGGGGTCAGGCCGCGGGTCGGTCGTGAGGTGCGCGTGTGTGCTGGCCACCACAGGGGCTGCGACCAGCACAGTTGCGGCAAGGGCGAGGAATGCGTGTCGGACGCCGGGTATATTCATGGCGGTCTCCTCTGATCGGCGTTTTCGGCGAAGCAGCCAAGGTCTGTTGCACCTAGGTCTGTTGCATCCAGGTCTGTTGTACCCGGATCTGTTGCATCCGCGTCTGTTGCATCCGGGATCTGTTACATCCGGGATCTGTTACGCCCAGGACTGCTGCGCCAGGATTCATCCGAAGCCATCGGCTCGATGAACTTACCCCAAGTAAAACACCGTCTCGTAACAAAGGCTCTACGCACGACACCCTAGGAAGAAACCGAAACTTACAGGCCGCCCCGATGAAGCTGATGAAGCTGTTGTGATGCTGCTGATGCTGTGCGACGCGTCCATGATTGCGGCTCGACCCCGCGGAGCACATGCCTGCCTTCGCCCGACGCCGCTATCACACTTACACTGGCTGACATGGGATGAAAACGACGCCGGTTTTCTTCAGGAGGTGAAACATGACGATGGGTGCGAAACCCCAGGTGCTGGTCACGGTCTTCTCCGATTATATCTGCCCCTTTTGTTATCTCGGGTTCCTGCGTCTCGAACGGCTTCGTGACCGGCACGACCTCAAGGTGAACTGGTGCGGCCTCGAGATCCATCCGGAAAACCCGCCACAGGGCCAGCCGGTGGCCGCGCTCGGCTACAGTGATGCGCAATGGCATGGGCTGCAGGAGAGCCTGCGGCAATTGGCTCGCGAGGATGGTGTGGTCTTCGGGCCCCAGCACCGCACCACGAATTCGCGCCAGGCGCTGCTCCTGGCCGAAGCGGCCAAGGAAGAAGGCCCGGAGGTGTTCTATCGCCTGCACCGGCGCCTCTTCGAGGCCTACCTGATCGAGGATCGCAATATCGGGGATCGGGCGATCCTGGCCGCCGTGGCCGGCGAGGCCGGTGTATCCACCGCCGTTCAGGAGCGGGCGCGCCGCGAACCGCGGTACCTGCAGCGACTGCAACACCATCGACGGCTGGCGCAACGGGCCGGTGTCCGGGCCACCCCAACCGCCTTCTTTCGTGGCCGTCGGGTCGACGGCGTTGCTTCGGTCGAGGACCTGCGCGCTGCCGCCGAGGCCTGAATGCGCAGCCCCCGCCGTGACCGGCCGCGCAGCGTGCCGCCAAGAAAACCAGGATGGCTTTTTTAGCGCCTCCCTGGAAGGTTGTCGAGGGATACGCGCCGGTACTCATCATTGCGCTCATGAACAGAACGTTTTCCGCGTTAGGAGCGTTGGCGTAAGGTATCCACACTCAGCAAGGTGTCCGAATCCCGGAGGAGGAACAAGGCGACACAGGCGGCCAGCATCGGCCAGGCGGCGAAGAAGAGCAGGTTATCGAAGGCCGCGATGTAACGCGGCCAGGACGACAGGGTCGAGATGCCATGCATCACCAGCACCAGGCCGTAGGTACGGTGGCCAAGTGAAGCAGAACTAGGCCGTCCCCGAGGTCGAGGACGTTGGGTGCGCCGCCAGCGCATGACGTGCTAGGTGTTTATCCGGATACCCGCGGCAACCGAATTCCCTAGTCTCCGTCTCTATACGGCCCTCGGTTCCTGCGACCGCGGATACGGCGTCACCGCACTCTGACGGAGAACTCGCCACCATGCCTATGCTCACACACCACCTGCCCCGCATTCTCTGCGCACTCCTGCTGGTCGGCTCCGGCGGCATCGCCGGGGCCCAGACCCTGAACGGCTTCGATCTATCCGAACGGGCTATTTTGCTGGAGGAAATTCAGCGAGGAGGCCCGCCACGCGATGCCATTCCCGCCCTGACCGACCCCGAATTCCTGACGGCCAGGGCCGTACGGAAACTGCACGACGAGGATCGCGTGCTCGGCGTTTACCGCAACGGCATCGCCAAGGCCTATCCCCTGGGCATCATGAACTACCATGAAGTCGTGAATGACCGGTTCGCCGGCGATCCGATCGCCGTCACCTACTGCCCCTTGTGCTTTTCCGGGGTCGCCTTCGAGGCGACCGGGGACGATGACGCACGGCGTTTTTTCGGGGTTTCCGGGCTCCTGTACAACTCCGATGTCCTGCTCTACGACCAGGCGACCGAATCCCTGTGGTCGCAGATCGCCGCACAGGCCGTAACCGGCCCCCGCCGGGGCGAGAAGCTCACGACGATCCCGGTCGCGAATACCACCTGGGGTGCGTGGCGGGCCGAACATCCGGACACCCAGGTGCTGTCCCGCAACACCTCCTATGCCCGCAATTACGATCTCGACCCGTATGCGGCCTATGCCGAAGACGATGCGCTGATGTTCCCGGTCCGCTTCCGGGTCCAGGGCATGCACCCGAAGACGCCGGTGCTCGGAATCCGCATCAATGACACCGCCCGCGCCTATCCCTTCCCGAACTTCCCGCAAAGCGGTCGTTTCCACCTGGAGGAAGATCTGGCCGGTACGCCGGTCACGGTGTGGATCGACGCGGATGCGCAGACCGGCCGCGTGTTCGGCGCCGACGGCGAGGAGATCCCGAGCCTGATCGCCTACTGGTTCGCCTGGTTCACCTTCCACCCGGAAACCGAACGCTACACCGGGGATCCGGCACCCCAGAGGATCGAAGGCTGAATGCAGGAAGCAAGCTTTCTCGGCGACGCCTAACGAATCAGCGGCCGATCGTTGATGCTAATCAGCATTCCCAATGCAGCACCGGGGCAGACGTTCGCCGAGAAACGCCGCTCGAAACCAAACCCATAGATGCTAAGGGTTCACCTGGCGCATGAGCTTCTTCAGCATCTTTCTCATTTCCGGAAGATAGGCTTGTGTTGCCAGTATTTTGAAGGCTTCAGCGATCGGCCGTGCGGGGTATCCGGAATACAGTCCCGGTTCGGTCAGATCCCCCGTCACACAGCTGAATCCGCCAAGGATCACGCCGGAACCAATGTGCGTGTGATCCTTCACTGTGACATGCCCTCCTGCAATGACCCCATCGCCGAAATGAGACGATCCTCCTGTCATGAACCCGGCCGTAATCAAACAGTTCTTACCGATCTGACAGTTATGCGCAATATGGACCAGGTTGTCGATCTTGGTGCCCTGCCCGACGCGTGTGGTTTCCAGGGCCGCACGATCGATGCAGCTATTCGCGCCGATTTCCACATCGTCTTCGATCACCACGATGCCCACTTGGGGTATCTTCAAATGCTGTCCATTCTTCTGGGTGACATAAGCATAACCATCGGCACCGAGTTTGACACCAGCATGCAGCTCGACCCGGTTGCCGATGGAGGTGTCGTGTCCGATAAAGACCTGGGCATGCAGGATGCCGTCTGTGCCGATGGAAACGCCGTTTTCGACCACGCAGCCTGGACCGACCCAGGTGTTCTCGCCAATCGAGACATCTTCTCCGATCGTTGCGTGAGGAGAAATTTGAACGGAAGAATGAATGTTCTGCGTCTCGTGAGATAAAAACGGCGGGAAGATCACCCTTTCTTTTGGCGCGGAGTAGAAAAACTCCTTCAAGATCCAGGCACGACAAAGAGCGAGATCATTCACGATCCCGATGGACGGCGAACGCGCTCCAGAAACATCCATCGATTCAATATGCGCAAGGGCTCTTTGATCGGCGATCAGGATCGCACAACCGCGCTCCAGGGCGCGATCGATGTCCTGTTGATTCGGGGCGAAGACCAGACTGGCCTCTGTGCAGGTCTCAGCAGGAAGCACGTGAAAGGCCACGCGGTCTTCCGCCCCCAGACGTTGTACCACCTCACCTTCGATAAATGACATCAATGCACGAGTGCTGACCTGCTTCATGGTTATCCTTTTTTTCCGTCCATTCTCACGCGCTGCGCTGGGCCCACTCTACGGGTGCTGCGCCGCGCGTTCCGCCCAACCTGTAGGGTGGGTGAAGCGCAGCGCACCCACCACCCTTGACCGTGACCGTGATCCCGGGGCACGCCCGGTGGGCCCGCTGCGCTGGGCTCACTCTACTTGATCTCGTGGACAGGATAACCCAGGCGCGCGGGTGCAGCCGCAGTGGGGCACGGGCGAAGCGCATGGCCCCGGAGGCAACCGCGTCTCAGCACGATGCCACTGAGACCGTGGATTTTACCTATGCGTTCGTACGTAAGGTTCTGGTGCACATCGTCTGTTTTACTCCCAGTTAGATGAAACGCACCCGGATGACGGGCGAATCGGATGACAATGAGGGAGGAAGCACCAATGTTGAATTCAGTTGTTTCGCGCCGTTTGGTTCTGCGCGGCATTGCCGGACTCGGTGGTATGGCCCTGATCGGTTGTTCCGGTGTCACGCGACAGGATTCGACCTCAGCACCCCGCTTTCCGGTACTGAACGAGCCACGGCATGCACCCCTGACCCTGGATGTCTATGCGAGTGATCTGCGGGAAACCGCCGTTGGCCTCGACGATATCCCGCGGATTGAGAACCCCGGATTCACCAGTGCGCGCCAGGGCGATGCGTGGCTGGACGATGGCGACATCGTCTTCGGCTTTGCACATGACGGCGACGTGCGCGCTTATCCGCAACGGATCCTGGTGTGGCACGAAGTGGTCAACGACGATGTCGCAGGCCTGTCGGTCGCCATCACCTATTGCCCGATGGTCGGCGATATTCTGGCCATCGAGCGGGGCAGCGAGGTGTTTCGGGTGTCCGGCAAGCTGGTGAACAGCAACCTCACCGTCGCTGATAGCACCAGTCTGTCCTATTTTCCCCAGATGCTCGGCGTGGGCGTCAACGGTGCGCACCGTGGTCGGGCCTTCATCGAGCGCCCCGTCGTCTGGACCACTTGGGGACGGTGGCGCACCCTGCATCCCGAGACGCAGGTGATGGCACGGCCCACGGCCTTTGATCGCGATTACAACCGCGACCCCTATGGCACCTACAACCCAGTGTCCGGCTATTACGCCGAACCGCAACCGCCGATGTTTCCGCCGTTGAACAGCGATGATCGTGCGTTGCCCAAGGCGATCTTCGTCGGGGCTAGAACAACCGACCGTGCGGTCGCCTTCAGCCTGCCCCGCCTACGCACGGAAGGGCGACTCGAGGTCGATGCGCATGGCGAGCCCTTCACGGCACTGTACGATCCGGCACTCGACACCGGTTATGTCTACCGTGGAAGCATGTCGCGAACGCCGACACTGTCCGGCGCCTTTCCAGACCGGATTGCCAGTGGCGCGATCGACGGGACCGAGGCCGTAAACGGCTTTCAGGCCAACTGGTTCGCCTGGGCGGGCTACTACCCTGACGTGGTCGCCGCATTCTAATCCAAGAGCCCCCGGGATACCGGGGCGGGATCGTCGCAAGACGTTGATGCTGGGCCCATCCGCACCATGACCTGCCGGCGGCATGCGAAATGCCAAGCTTCACTATACCCACGTGTGCTACGGAATTGAGGTTTTCCGTCAATACAAGGCCGCGAGCAATCGTTGCAAGGCCTTGGTACGCTCCACCGGGGTCACGTTCAGTATGCCTTCTCGCTGCAGGATCTCGATCAGCTTGACCGGCGGCTGGCCTTCGACCCCAATGATCTCGACATGCCCAGCAGCGACCTGCACGTTGGTGACGGCATGGCTCCGATCCACAGGCGGATGGTACTGCTCCTCGATGCCGAAGATCCCGTCGCGACTGATGCAGCGCCCACGGTCGTTCCTGACCCGGCACGTATCGCGTTCATCCGTAATGATCTTGAGATGGCGTTGCACCTGCGGGGCCAGGTCGCCCGGTTGCTGAATGAAATCGGAGGCCGCCGTGATCTCCCACCACTTGTCCCCGCTGATGATCTTGCAGATGGCGACCGTGGTACCGAGCGTCAGGAAATGGGTCAGGCGGGATCCACAGGGTCGCGCTGCCGCAATACCCGCAAACGGTGTCGAAACGGTTATAAGGTGCGGCGGCGGTGTCTCGACGGCGCGTTGGTCAGGTCGCTGCTCGATCACCGCCCGCCGGCCGATCAGCCCGCCTTGGCTGTGACCGATCAAGGTGACCGGCGCGTCCTTGGCCGCGGCCGAAAGTCGGTTGAGCGCCGTGATCAACTCGGCCGAGCTCTTCTCCAGACTGTCGCGGTCGTTATAGCTGAAGCAGATGGACTGCTGGCCGTGGAAGGCAAAAACCTGAGACAGCGACTGCAGGCGGCCGGCCGAGCCGTAGCAGCCATGAATCAGGATGGCCACCGGTGCATTTGAATTGACGTGGATCCGACGATCCGCGATGTCGGAACAGGGACCCAGGCCGGGAATGTCCAGACTGAGGTCGGCCGCGGGCAGGCGGCTACGATCGATGCCCTCCAGACCCATGGGCATGATGTGCGGGCGGACGCAGCCGGCGAGCAGCATGGCCAACAGGAGAATCAGGGTTGGTGGGATGGCCTTTACCATGCAGTCGGTTCCTTTTGCAACCGTGCATTTTCCATCGGCGCCGGTGAGCATCGATAACCAACGGCGGCTAGGTCGTCTCCTCTTGCACGGATGACGAATGGCTCTTGCACGACCTCCCGGTCGACATCGAACTGCCGGGTGCTCGGATCTAGGTCAATGACATGAATTTTCGAATTATGTCTGGAAAAAGTCCCAGTATGCAAAGTTTACGGATGTTGGGGTTACGCGGCTCGCTGTGTGCCGCAGCACTCTTGGGGATGCTATTGTCACCTGCGACCGCAGACCCCGGGTGCCTAAGCAGGGGTTGATGAAATGCGCCGGCGCGTTCAATGCTCGGGCATGGACACCGATGGCGTTGCCGCCACCTGGGCCAGTGGCATCGTCACCGTGACCTGCAGACCCTCGGACCGGAAGCGCCGATCCACTGTCCCGCGGAGCTCGTGGGCGATGCTGCCGTCGATGATGATGCTGCCAAAGCCCTGCCGTCCCGGCGGCGTCACGGGCCGCCCCGCCACCTCCGACCACTCGATCTGCAGCAGCGGTTTGTCGGTATCACGGCCTTCGATGGACCACACGAGCGACAGGTGTCCCTGGTTGTCGGCGAGGGCGCCGTACTTCGCCGCGTTGGTCGCGAGTTCGTGCAGCACCATGGCGAGGGCCTGCACGGCCCGGGAGTTCAACAGCAGCGACGGGCCGCTGCAGGAGACCCGCTCGGACGGATAGGGATCCAGCTCTGCGGCGATCAGCTCGGCGAGATCGGCGCTGCCACCGCTCTTCGCCGCCAGGCTGTG
>PWGH01000105.1 GCA_003555285.1 Thioalkalivibrio sp. | reverse complement strand
CGTGCCACACGAGATTGTCGCACCGCCGATGCCCCCGGAAGCCCTGCCGCGCCTCGAACGGATGCGTGCGGCCCTGCAGCGCCACGGCGCGCGCGGCACCCAGTCTTCGCTGCTGTATGCCTTCGGGCTGCAACTGAATATCGAGGCCCACAGCCTGGAGGCCGACTGGATCGCGGCCGTCCTCAGGGCCTTCGTTCTACTCTACGAGGCCCTGGTGAAGGCCGAGGCCCTCGACTTGGCCCGGCAGCTCTCGCCCTTCGTCAAGCCCTTCCCGGGGCCGTATGTGCGGCAGATCCTGCAACCCGGGTACCAGCCGGACATGCCGCAGCTGATCGACGAGTACCTGGTGCACAACCCGACCCGGAACCGCCCGCTCGACCTGTTGCCGCTGTTCGCGACCATCGACCGGGACCGCGTAATGGCCGCCCCGGTCGAACATGCACTGATCAAGGCCCGGCCGGCCTTGCATTACCGGCAGCCCAATTGCGAGATCGACGACCCCCACTGGACGCTGGCTCGGCCCTTCAACGGCTGGGTCCAGGTGGAGATGCTGGCCGCGGATCCCGCCCGACTGGAGGCGACCGCCGCGGATTACCTGCAGCGCCCGATCCAGGCCCTCGGGCAGTTTGCCGACGAATGGGCCCAACGCATCCGTGCCTGGCTCTGACCCGGTGTTTCCCGAAACGCCCAAGCCCAGGCCCAGCCATTCCGGGCCGATCAAAAACGAGCCGATGAAAACCGGGCCGATCGGACCTGGATCGATCCGAACCGAATCGACCCGCACCGAATCGATCCGATCGGGACGGCGGCCCCGGATCGCGGTGACCGGGCCCGATCGCGGCGGCTGGCCCGCCTGGTTCTTCACCGCCCTGGCGGTGTGGCGCAGCGGCGGCCATCCGTTCCGCGTCCGTCCGGCCCGTCCCCGCCACGACCGCTGCTTCGATGGCCTGATCATTGGCGGTGGCGCCGACGTCGATCCGACGCTGTACGGCCCGGGTGAGGACCCGGGCGAGGTCCCGGATCCTCAGGAGATCCGAAGGACCGAGACCCGCTGGTCCCAACGCCTGATCGGGTATGTCTTCTATCCACTGCTCTGGCTGCTGCGCCGGTGGTTCCAGTCGCCGGCCGGACCGCTGGACCAGAACCGGGATCGCCTGGAAAAGGCCTTGATCCACCAGGCCCTGGAGGCCCGCCGCCCGGTGCTCGGCATCTGCCGGGGCATGCAACTGATCAATGTGGTCCGCGGCGGCACCTTGAACCGGGATCTCGCCAGCTTCTATATCGAGACCCCGCAGGCGCGCAGCCTGCTGCCGGTGAAGCGGGTAAACCTGAGTGCCCAATCGCGCCTGGCTACACTCCTCGCCCGGGAGACCCTGCGGGTGAACGCGTTGCACGATCAGGCCGTAGCCACCCTGGGACGGCACCTGCGAGCGGTGGCCTGCGAGGCCAACGGCGTGATCCAGGCCATCGAGGCCACCGATGGCTGGTGCATCGGTGTGCAATGGCACCCCGAATACCTGCCGCAAAAACAGGTGCAGCAACGCCTGTTCCGGGCCCTGGTGCGGGCGGCGGAGGAACCGGCTGAATCAGGCCCTCTGGGGATAGCCGACCGCTAGGCCACCCAAACCGCAATACCCTCCCGGGTTCTTGGCCAGGTATTGCTGGGGATCGGCCTCGGCGAACCAGAAGGCCTCCAGCAGCACGATCTCGGTGGTTACCGGACCGTAGCCCAGCTCTTGCAGGGCAGCCTGAAAGCATTCCCGGCTGGCCTCGGACGGCGCCTGGTGATCGGTGTCGACCAGGTAGATCCCGGACCGGTATTGGGTGCCCACATCATTGCCCTGGCGCATGCCCTGGGTCGGGTCATGACCCTCCCAGAAGACCCGCAACAGATCATCAAGCCCGACCTGCTCCGGATCGAAGACCACGCGCACGATCTCGTTGTGACCCGTCCGCCCGGAACAGACCTCTCGGTAGGTCGGGTTCGGGGTGTAGCCACCGCCATAGCCCACGGCGGTGGTGTACACCCCGGGCAGCAACCAGAACAGGCGCTCGGCACCCCAGAAACAGCCCATGCCGAAGTGAATGATCTGGAGCCCGTCGGGATACGGCGGGGACAGCGGCGTGCCGAGGACGGCATGACGCTCCGGCACCGGCATCGGTTCGGCGCGCCCCGGCAGCGCCTCGGAAGGCTCCGGCATGCGCGTCTTGTGGGTGCTGGCAAACAGCATGGTCGGCTCCTGGGCAAGGGGGGCCGGGTCGCCACGCGGTGATGGCGGGGACGGCCCCGTTGGCGATCTCCTCGCACGGTACCCGGTTCCGGTCCCCACTGGCGAATACCCCGCCAACGTGGCTGTTCATCCACGCGGTGGCGCCGTCGCGGACCCGGCCACGAATTCGATCGTCGGCATCCCATCGTCCCCGTTCAGCCGTCTACGGCCGCCACCGTCGCTGCGGTTTGATACGGATTCGGGCCCCCGTCAGGACGCGTCCGGAACAGCCGCAGCGTCCACAGGTATTGAGCGGGCGCGGTACGCACGGCCTGTTCGACCGCCGCGTTCATGCTGCGCGCGTCGAGCGCGGGATCGCCGCTCGGCAGATCGGCGAGCGGCGGCCAGAGCGTCAGCACGTATTGATCCTCGGCCGGGTCGTAGCAGGCGAAGCTCGGCAGTACGGCCGCGCGGGTCAGGCCGGCAAGGCGTCCGAGGGCGGTCAGCGTCGCCTTGGGCACACCGAAAAAATCCACGAAGACCGCGCCCTCGGCCCCGAGATCCTCGTCCGGCAGGTAGTAGAAGAAACGGCCCTTGCGAATCTGGCGGATGGCCGGACGCAACCCCTGGTCCCGGGTGTAGATGTCCCCGGAGTAGCGGGTTCGGGAACGGTGGTTGATCCATTCCACCACCGCGTTGCGCATCGGCTTGGCAAAGGAGACCCCGTCGTAGAGCTGGCTCATGCGCAATCCGCCGTGATCGAGCGCGACCGAATGCGGTGCCAGCACGATCACCGGGACGCCTTCTTCCCGCAGGCGTTCATAGTGCTGCGCGCCCTCGATCCGAATCCGCGCGGCATGGATCCGCGGCGACCCGAACCACAGCAGGCCATAATCCAGCAGGCTCTGCGCGGCGGCCGCATAGTGTTCGCGCAGCATCTGCTCGCGCTCGGCCGCGGTGAGGTGGGGAAAGCACCAGGCGAGGTTCAATCGGGCGATGTGCCGGCGCTTGGGCGAACCGCGACGCAGGACTACGGCCAGTATGGGAGCCACGGCGCGCACGACGGCGCGCGGCAACCGATGCAGCAACCACAACACGCCCAGGCCGATCCAGGTACCCCAGTAGCGGGGCATGAAGTGGGCACGGCTCAGCGGTGCGCGGTAGGCCTCGAAGCCCGCCGATCGGCCAGTGATCGAACTCATCCGAATGCACTCATACTGGGGGCACGCATACCAGATCATTCATAGTGGATCGGGCGGCTCCCATTGCTTGCGGGCGCGCCGGGCGAAGACCTCCATCTCCTTCGCCGCCTGAAGATCCCCCTTGGCTCGGGCCACGGCGATCCCCCGTTCACAGGCCTCCAGGGCCTGCCCCGGCGCACCGATGGCCAACAGCTGCTTGGCCAGGAGCTTCCAGGCCGCCGAGTACTGCGGATCCTGCGCCACCGCCTGCTCCAGATGGGCAATGGCGGCCTCGACCTGACCGTCCTGGATCAGGGCATTACCGAGCGACAGGCGCAGCATCGGGGAGTCCTGGCCGGACTCGAGCATGGCCTCGAAGCGCTGAATCGTATCAGCCATGAGCGTCCTCCCAAGGGTGGTTTGTGGGGCCGGCGCGAACCGTGGCCGGAGGGTAGCACAGAGCGGCGACACGGCCTGGATGCCGCTAAAAAAACCGGGCACTCGGCTGAAACAGGCGTTGCACCGCCCTGAGCTTATCGCGCCGGGTCAGCAACAGGATCACGTGATCACCGACCCGGATCACGGTGTCGTGATGGGGCATGATCACCTCGTGATTGCGAATAATCGCGCCGATGGTCGCACCCTCGGGCAGGTCCACCTGATCGATCCGCCGATCGACCACCCGGCAGGTCCGATAGTCGCCACTGACGATGGCCTCGATCGCCTCGGCGGCGCCACCACGCAGGCTGTGCACGGCCGCGGTGCCGCCTTCCCGCACCCGCGCGAGCAGCACCCCGATCGTGGCCTCCTGCGGCGACAACGCGATATCGATGGTGTCGTGCTGCAGCAGCGACACCAGGCCCGGTCGGTTGATCAGCGCCATGACCTTGCGCGCGCCGTGGCGCTTGGCGAGCATGCCGGCAAAGATATTGGCCTGATCGTCATTGCTCACCCCGCAGAAGACATCGGCCTCGCCGATCCCGGCCCGCTCCAGGCTGCGATCGTCGGAGGCATCGCCCACCAGCACCTCGGGGCCCTCGGGCAGGTCCTGCATCAGCTTCTCGGCACGCCGCGGATCGCGCTCGATCACCGTGACCGTGTAGCGATCGGCCAGCGCCGTGGCCAGGCGCTGGCCGATGTTGCCGCCGCCGCCGATCAGGATGCGCTTGTAGGGTTTCTCCAGCTTGCGCAATTCCGAGGTGACGGCGCGGATGTTCTTCTTCGCCGCCACGAAGAAGACCTCGTCGTCGGCCTCGATCACGGTATGGCCGCTGGCCCGGATCGACTGATTGCGCCGGAAGATGGCCACGATTCGGGCCTGGATGCCCGGCATGTCGGTACTCAGGTTGCGCAGTTCGTGGTCCACCAATGGCCCCCCGTAGCGCGTCTTGACTCCCACCAGAGAGACCCGCCCGTCGGCAAAATCAATCACCTGCAGGGCACCCGGATACTCGATCAACCGTTGGATTTGGCTGGTGACGATGGCCTCGGGCGAGATCAGCATGTCCACCGGCACTGCCCCCGGCGCAAACAGGTTGGGGTAGGCGTGATAACTGTAATCCCGGACCCGGGCGATCTTGCTGGCGGTCCCGAACAGGGTCGAGCTGATCTGGCAGGCCAGCATGTTGACCTCATCGGAGTCGGTCACCGCGATCAGCATCTCGGCCTCCCGAACCCCGGCGGCCTCCAGTACGCTGGGATGGCAACCGAAGCCGTGGATGGTGCGGATATCGAGATGGCTCTGCATCGCGTCCAGCGGATCGCGGCGGGTGTCGACGACCGTCACATTGTGGCCGTCCCCGCTCAGTGCCTCCGCCAGCGATTGCCCCACCTGCCCGGCCCCGACGATCACGATCCGCTTCATCCGCTGCCCTTCAGCTGCTGCTCTTCAGCCGCTTCGGATCAATGCCCAGGGTCTTGAACTTGCGGTACAGGTGGGTGCGTTCCAGCCCGACCCGCTCCGCCAGACGCGTCATGTTGCCCTCGCTACGCTCGAGCTGGTGGACCAGGTACTGACGCTCGAACTGTTCCCGTGCCTCGCGCAGCGGCAGGTCCGGAAACAGGTTCGCCTCCCCGATCTCGGCCTCGCGCACGGTCTGGCCGGCCAGCGTGCGCTCGACCTCCTCGCGGGTGACCTCGTCCCCCGATCCCAGAATCATCAGGCGCTGCACGAAGTTGCGCAGCTCGCGCACATTGCCCGGCCAGTGATAGCGGCGCAGACGCTCGAGGGCCCCCGCCTGGAAGCGCCGGACCGGCAGCCCCTCCTGTTGGTGCAGGTTGTCCATGTGATAGGTCAACAGGACCGGGATGTCTTCCGCATGTTCCCGCAACGGGGGCACCTGCAGCGGCAGCACGTTCAAGCGATAGTACAGATCCTCGCGAAAGCGCCCCTCGCGCACCGCCGCCGCCAGATCGGCCTTGGTCGCGGCGACCACCCGCACGTTCACTGCGATCGGCTGATCGCCGCCGATCCGGGTGATGCGTTGGGTGTCCAGGGCATGCAGCAGCCGGCCCTGGGTCTGCAGGTCCATTTCCGCGACCTCATCGAGGAACAACACGCCGCCGGCCGCCTGCTCCAACAGGCCAAAGCGCACCCGCTCGCCCTGCTCGGTCCCGAAGAGTTCGGCGATGGATTCGTTGCCGCTGAGCGAACCCACCGCGACCACGATGAAGGGATTGTCGCGGCGGGCACTGCGCGCGTGCAGGTAGCGGGCAAAGGTCTGTTTGCCCACCCCCGCCTCGCCCGAGATCAGCACCCAGGTGTCGTGCTGGGCCATGCGCTGCACCTGATCGCGCAGGCGAGTCATCACCACACTGTCGCCGACCGGTTCCGCGACCGCCGCCCCGAAACGGCGCAGCCCCTGGTTCTCCCGCTGCAGCCGCTCGGACTGCAGCGCATTGCTCAGGGTGATCGTGAGTTTGTCGATGGACAGGGGCTTTTCGATGAAGTCGTAGGCGCCCAGATGGGTGGCGTCCACGGCGGTCTCGACGTTGCCGTGGCCAGACATCATCACCACCGGGCACGGCAGTCCGTCCTGATCGGTCCATTCCTTGAGCAAGCTGATGCCATCGCCGTCCGGCATCCAGACATCGAGCAGGATCAGGTCGGGACGCCGGCTGCGCCGGGCGGTCTTGGCCTCGGCCACCGAACCGGCCATCGCCACCTCGTAGCCTTCGTCCTCCAGCACGTCGCGCAGCAACATGCGGATGTCCGGCTCATCGTCCACCACCAATATGTACGGTCCGCTCATGCGCGTTTTTCCCCGGCAGCGGTGGCGGCGCCACCGTGACTGACCGGAATCCGGATCACGAAGACGGCGCCACCTGTGGGCTGATTATGGCATTCAATGATCCCGCCATGTTCCTCCACGATCTTTTGCGCCACCGCGAGCCCCAATCCGGTGCCGCGGGGCTTGTCGGTGGTGTAGGGTTCGAAGATGCGTTCGAGGAACTCCGGCCGGATGCCCGGGCCGTTGTCCGCGACCTGCAGTTCCACCCGTTGCCCGGCACCGTCCTGCAGCACCCGCGTGGCCACCCGGACCTCGGCCTCGGGGCGGCCCTGCACCGCCTCCATCGCGTTCTTGATCAAATTGTGCAGCAGTTGCCGCAGGCGTCCGGCATCGCCCCGAATATCGGGTACTCGGGTCCCCAGATCCAGCACCAGGCGCGCCGGCTGGTTCTCGCCCACATAGAGTTCGCAAACGTCCCGCACCAGGTGGTTCAGGTCCAGCGGCGCCAGCGCCAGGCGCGGCGCCTCGGCATAATCGCGGAAGGCGTTCACCAGCATCTTCATCGCCTCGACCTGCTGCACGATGGTTCGGGTCGCGCGATCGAGCATCTCGCGGTCCGGCCCCTCCAGGGTCTTGCCAAGCCGTCGCGACAGCCGTTCGGCCGAGAGCTGGATCGGCGTCAGCGGATTCTTGATCTCGTGCGCCAGACGCCGGGCGACCTCGCCCCAGGCCGCGTCGCGCTGCGCCCGCAGGAATTCGGTCATGTCGTCGAACACGATCGCATGCAGGCCGCGGTTGTTGCCCAGATTGGGCAACCAGACCGCCCGGGTCATCAGCACCTTGCGTCCGGTCCGGGTGAACACCACCACCTCCCGGGACCATTCCGGCTCGCGGCGCTCGAGCACGTCCGCGATGGCCTCGAAGAATTGCGTGACCAGGGGGCAATCCTGATCGAACTCGGTCAGTGGACGATTGTGGCCGCCGCGCAGGTCGCATTCCAGGATCTGGCAGGCCGCGGCGTTGGCCGTGCGCAGCCGGAGGCTGCCGTCGAGCGCCAGCACGCCGGAACGCAGGTGCTGCAGCACGCTCTCCAGATAGGCGCGCTCGGCATCGAGCAGCCGCCGGTTGCGTTCCGCCTCCTGACGCGCCTCCTGCAGCGTGCGGGTCATTGCGTTGAAGGACCGCACCAAGAACCCGAGCTCGTCGTCCCGACCCACCGCCAACCGCATGCTGTAGTCGCCGGAGGCCACCAGCCGCGTGCCCTCGGCCAGATCGGTCACCGGCCGCACCAGGCGCCGCGCCACCAGCAGCCCGGCCCACAGCGCCGCCATCAGCGAGATCGCGAAGGCCAGCGACATCGTGAAAATGAAGCCCTGCTTGATCGGGCCCCGCAGGTAGGCGAATTCGCGGTAATCGACGAAGGCATCCTGCACCCGTACCGCCAGAGCGGTCATGCGCGGGTCCACCGGATAGATCCCCTGCAGAATGCGGCTGTCGGCCCCAGGCCGGCGGTCGCCTGCCGTCGCGACCACCCGGATCACCATGGTGCCATCGTGCTGCGGCTCCAGTCGGGTGAAAGGCTGCCCCGGACTCATGCGCAGCAGGATCTCGGAACCCGGCGGCGAGGGCAGGCGCCGGATCGGACTGTCCGTGCTGGACGCGATGATCCGGTTGTTGGCGCCGACCAGCGTGAGCTCCTGCGCGTTCATCTGGGCCCGGACATCGTTCAGTGCCAGCGGCACCAGGGCTTCGGAGACATCCTGCAACTGGCGCATGATCTCCTGGGTTTCCAGAGCGAGCTGGCGCACGCGCAGATCCAGCGAGGAGCGCGACAACTCCAGCGCGTCTTCGAGGGCCCCATCGACCCGCACGTCGAACCAGGAATCCACCCCTTCGTTCAGAAACTTGAAGGAGAAGTAATACACCACCGACACCGGTAGCACCGCGACCAGCATGAAACCCATCACCAGATGCAGGGTCAGACGGCTGCCCGGCACGCCGCCGCGAAATTGCACGATCAGGCGCACGAACTGATGGATGATCAATGTACCCAGCACCAGCAGCACCAGCGCGTGGAAGACCAGCAGGCCCAGAAACACCTGCTCGAAGCGAGCCGAGTTCTGGGCGGCGTCGCCCATCACCGCCAGCGATGCCAGCAGGAGCACGAACAGGAGCCCCATGCCGAGCAACCCCCAGGGAAAGCGCATCATTCCAAAGGCCACCGATACCACCCGAGTTGTTGCACCGAGGCGCTGCGCAGGCGGGCATCCCATTGCAGCGGCAGGGGCAGGGCCGCGTGATCGAGCACCACGCGCGTGGCCAGACTGTACTGCACATCCGGGCGCAGCGTGTCCGGTGTCAGCTCGATGATCACGCGGCCCAGGCGTCGGGCCAGCACCTCCAGCGCATCGCCGAGGGTCGGCGCGAGTTCCAGACGCTGTTGCCCCTGATCGATCACCACATAGTGCCGGCTCAGCGCGGAGTATTCGAGCCGTACCTGCTGCCGTCCCTGGGCCGCGGTACGTTCGCCGAGGAGTCCGCGCCGGTACTCCAGTCGCACCTCGGTGCGAAAATCCGCCCCAACGCCATTGGCCAGCGCCTTGAGCAGCACTTCAGGCAGATCCATGTCCAGGTGCAGCCGCACCAGCAGACGATGTTCGTCCTGCCAGAGGTGATCGGCCTTGCGGATCTCGATGGCATCGGCGCTCGCCGGCCAGACCAGCAGCAGAGACCAAAGGGCCGCCAGCAGAGCCCAGGACCGACCGCGCATCGCTCAGCCCCGACGCGCCAGCAGCGCGTAGTAGAAGCCATCCATGCCCGCAGTCCCCAGCGCGATCGCCCGCCCAACGGCGCGATCGACGCCGCCAGCGAAGTGCAGGGGCTCGGCGACGGCGTCC
The DNA here is from genome assembly GCA_003555285.1 of Thioalkalivibrio sp. The sequence continues at coordinate 18,645 of PWGH01000105.1, read as the reverse complement.
GGGGTGGCCGCAAGCCAGGGGGCGACCACCCCCTCGTTTTCCTCGGTCAACATCGAGCAGGTGGTGTAGAGCAGGCGCCCACCGGGACGCAGCAGGCCCCAGGCGGTCGTCAGCAAGGCGCGCTGGCGTGCGGCCAGCGCCGGAATATCGCCGGGCCGGCGCAGCAGCTTGATGTCCGGATGCCGGCGCAGCACGCCCGTCGCCGAACAGGGGACATCCAGCAGGATCGCATCGAAGGGTTGCTGGTCCCACCAGGACGCCGGATCGGCCAGATCGCCGACGCGCAACCGCGCAGCATAGCCGAGACGCTCCAGGTTCTCACGCACCCGCTCCAAGCGCGGGCCATCGACATCCAGCGCCGTCATTTCGAGCGCACCGTCTACGGCCTCGAGCAGATGCCCGGTCTTGCCGCCGGGGGCGGCGCAGGCGTCCAGAATACGCTCGCCGGGGCGCGGCGCCAGCAGCTCGGCGGCCCACTGGGCCGCCGCATCCTGCACCGAGACCAGCCCTTCGGCAAAACCCGCAATGCCTCCCACGTCCGCCGGTTCGGCCAACACCAGGGCCGAAGGCACAAAGCGATGGGCATGGGCCGCGAGGCCGGCCGCGGCCAGCTGTGCCGACATGGCCTCGCGATCGATCCGGGCGGTGTTGACCCGCAAGGTCATCGGAGCCGGCTCGAGCGCGGCCTGCAACACCTCGGGCCAGGTCTGCGGAAAGGCCACGCGCGCGCCCGCGAGCAACCACGCCGGGCAGGCATATTTCAACGCCGGATCCTGATCCACCTGAGTCTGCAACGACTCCCGTTCCCGCAGGGCCCGGCGCAACAGGGCGTTGACGAGCCCCACCGCCCCGGGGCGCCCGATGCCACGCGCGAGTTCGGCGGTCTCTCGGACCGCCGCATGGTCCGGGGTGCCGAAATGGAGAATCTCCGCCATCCCCTGGCACAACAGCACCCTGACCACGGTATCACGCGGCTTCAGCGGGCGTTCCAACATGGCATCGACCATCGCCTCCAGGCGCAGATACCAGCGCAGGGTGGCGTAGGCCAGGGCACGGCTCCAGGCCGCCTCGCGCGGGGCCAGGACGGCGGTCTCCACGACCAGGGCGGCAGTCAAGGATTCGCCGTTCAGCAGCACCCGGCGCAGGGCCGCCAGGCATTGGCGACGCGGTTGCGAATCCTTCCCGGCCAAAGTCTTGCGGATCGAGGTCTTGCCCGCCACGGTCTTGCCCGCCACGATCATGCCTCCCCGCCGAGACGCCGGCCCGGCAGGGCCTGATCGCGTGCCGCGGCCTGAGCCCAGGCCGCGGCTGGAATCGGCTTGCGCCCCGGAAGCTGCACGGTCACCAGGCGCAGCACCCCCGCCCCGGTGGCCACATCCACTCCGTCCCGATGCTGGGCGAGGACCGTCCCGGGGGCGGCGTCCGCCGGCTCGGAGGATCCCAGAACCTGCGTCTGGTGGACGCGCAGGACCTGGTCCCCGAAGGCGGTCTGCGCCACCGGCCAAGGCACAAAGGCCCGGACCCGGCGATCAATCGCGACCGCGGCTTCGTGCCAATCGATCCAGGCCTCGTCCTTTTCGATCTTGTGGGCATAGCGCACCCCCGCTTCGGGTTGGGGCTGGGGTGTGAGGGTTCCCGCCAGTAGCGCATCGAGCTGCCGTACCAACAAGGCCGCACCCAGCTCCGCCAGGGCCTGGTGCACACTCGCCGCGGTCGCCCGGGCATCCAAGGCCAGGCGTTCGCAGGCCAGGACCGGACCGGTATCGAGTCCGGCCTCCATCTGCATCAGACAGACCCCGGTCTCGGTGTCCCCGGCCAGGATGGCCCGCTGGATCGGCGCCGCCCCCCGCCAACGCGGCAGCAACGAGGCATGAAGGTTCACACTGCCCAGCGGCGGAATCGTGAGCACACGGGCCGGCAGGATCAGCCCATAGGCCGCGACGATCAGCACGTCCGGGGACAGGGCCGCCAGCTCGGCCTGGGCCTCGACGGGCCGGAGCGACACCGGCTGCCGGATCGGGATCCCGGCGGCGGCCGCCGCCTGCTTGACGGGCGACGGCGTCAGCCGACGGCCCCGCCCGGCCGGGCGGTCGGGCTGGGTATACACGGCGACCGGCGTATGACCGGCACGGATCAGGGCCTCCAGGGCGGGGACGGCGAACTCCGGTGTGCCGGCGTAGACGATACGCCGGTCCGCAGCGATCAACGCAGCGCAGCCGGTTCGGCTGCGCGCGCGCCCGATTCCGGGGCCCGGGTGGCCTGCTTTTCCAGCTTCTTGCGAATGCGGCTGCGCTTGAGGTTCGAGAGGTAGTCGACAAAGAGCTTACCGTCCAGGTGATCGATCTCATGCTGGATACAGACGGCCAACAAGCCATCGATGGCCAACTCGAAGGCCTGGCCGTCGCGGTCCAGCGCACGCACCCGGATCCAGTCCGCCCGCCGCACGGTTTCGTAGAAACCGGGCACCGACAGGCAGCCTTCATCCATCTCCTCTTCGCCCTCGCGCGCCAGGATCTCCGGGTTGATCAGGCAATAGGGGGCGCTCTGGTCGTCGCTGACATCGGCCACCAGCACGCGGCGCTGCACATTGACCTGAGTCGCCGCCAGCCCGATCCCGGGCGCGGCGTACATCGTCTCGAACATGTCGTCGACCAGCGCACGGATCGAATCGTCGACCGCGGCCACCGGTGCCGCCCGCAGACGCAGGCGCGGGTCGGGAAATTGCAGAATCTCTCTGAGTGCCATCGCTAAACCTCAATCTCCATACTGTGCCGGCGCGAATTTTCTGCTAACTTGCAAACGGATGCGAAGGCGCCGGCGAGGGTAGCATCCCGGTTATTGGCATCATTGTATTGGGTAAGGGGTTCGTTTGACGAGAAGACCGCGTCCCGATGCGGCGACTCGATAGGACGCGCGGACAGTAAGCACCGCTCGGTTACCGTTACTAGACAACAAAAAACGGCAGGAATTCGCGACGACGTGTTTCCCGGGCAAGCCGTGGCTCCGGGTGGCACGGCCCGACCGATGCAAGCCGCCAGGACTTGATCAGGGGAATTCCATGTTGCATGCCAGGGCCTCAGCCGCGTTCCGTCGGACCGGCATCGTCACTGTATTATCTCTTGGGTTGATGGCCTGCGCCGCCGGTCCGGAGCCCGTACCGCAGGGGGCGGCACCGGAACCGATGGTTGCGGTGCCCACCCCGGCACCGGCGCCCGCCGCCATCCCCGTGGTTCGGTCCCAGGCACCGGAGCGCTACGTGGTCCGCGAGGGCGATACCCTCTGGGACATTGCCAATGTCTTCCTGCGCGACCCCTGGTACTGGGCCGAGGTCTGGCTGCAGAATCCCCAAGTGCGCAATCCGCACCAGATCTATCCGGGAGACGTACTCTACCTGCATGTACTGGACGGACGCCCGCGCGTGACGGTCGCCTTGCAGCCGCGCATCCGGATCGAGGCGCTCGAGGACCAGGTCTTTCCAATCTCCGCCTTGCAGCCGTTCATGTTCCGCCCGCGGGTGGTCGATGCGGCCACCCTGGACGCGGCGCCCTATATCCTCGCCGCTCAGGACGAACGCGTGATCTTCGGCCCGGGCGATCGGGTCTATGTACGCCATGCCCCCGAAGCCGAGCGCTACGACCTCTATCACGTGGTGCGGCGCGATCGCCTGCTGGTGGACCCGGACACCGGTGAGGAACTCGGGATCGCCACCATCCCGATCGCCGAGGCCGAGATCGTCCGCGGTGGCGACGTCGCCACCGCGGTCTTGCGCACCGGGGAACGTGAGGCCATCCGCGGCGATCGGCTGATCGGGTTCGACGAGGATCCCAACCTGCTGTTCGACATCAGCCGGCCACCGGCCGGTCTCGAAGGCCAGGTGATCCTGCTGTTCGATGCCATCAGCCAGATCGGGACCTATCAGGCGGCCGTGATCAATCGGGGCGCGCGCGACGGCGTCGAGGACGGCCAGGTCTTTGCCGCCTGGGAAGCCGGGCGCAGCACACGCGATGTGGTGAGCCTGAACGCCAGCGAATGGGTGGCCCTGCCCGAGGAGGAGATCGGCTCGCTGATGGTGTTCCGCACCTTCGAAAAGGTGGCCTACGGCCTGATTCTCACCGCGAGCCGCCCGATCCGTGAAGGGTACCGGCTCCGAAGCCCCTGAGCCGACCATCGAAGCGGCCACGGAAGGGCTCAGGGATTGGCTGCGGCTGCTGCACACGCCGGGCCTGGGGCCACGGCGGGTGTCCCGGCTGCTCGAGGCCTTCGGAACGCCGGCGGCGGCCCTGCATGCCGAAGGGCGCCGATGGGCCGCGATCGGCGTACCCGATCGCGGCACGGCCGCCGGACTGCGCGAGGCCACTGAACTGCGCGAGGAGGGGATCGACACGGACCTGGCCTGGCTCGCCGCCGACCCCCGACACCACATCCTCACCCGCGATGACCCGATCTACCCGCCCTTGCTCGCCGAGCTGCCGGACCCACCGCCGGCCCTGTACCTGCTGGGCGACCGCGATCTGTTGCGGCGGCCGCAGATCGCCGTCGTCGGCAGCCGCGGGGCCACACCCCAGGGCCTGCGCCACGCCGCGCACTTTGCCCGCGAACTTGCCGCGGCCGGATTGACCATCACCAGCGGACTCGCGCACGGCATCGATGCCGCCGCCCATCGCGGTGCCCTCGCGAGCCCCGAGGGGCGCACCCTGGCCGTGGTCGCCACCGGCGCCGATCGGGTCTATCCCGCCAACCACCGACGCCTGGCCCACCAGATCGCCGATCAGGGGCTGCTGGTCTCGCTCTGGCCGATCGGCACCATCGCCCGACCGGGCCATTTCCCGCAGCGCAATCGCGTAATCAGCGGCCTGTGCCTCGGTACCCTGGTGGTCGAGGCGGCGTTGCGCAGCGGGTCTCTGATCACCGCGCGTCTGGCCGCCGAACAGGGCCGCTCGGTCTATGCGATTCCGGGCTCCATTCTGAGCCCGGTCAGCCGGGGCTGTCATCGGCTGATCCGGGACGGGGCGCAACTGGTGGAGTCACCGGATGACATCCTCGAAGACCTCGCCGATTGGCTCGGCGTCGCCACGTCGTTGCCGCCGCAAGTGCCCCTCCAACCGGACGTGCATTCGCTCGCTCCGGCGGACGCTGCCTGCCTCGATCCGGCCCAGGAACAGGTGCTGATCGCCATGGGCTTCGACCCGGTGACCCTGGAGACCCTGCTCCAGCGCACTGCATTGACCGTAGAGACGCTTTCCTCCATTCTGGTTTTAATGGAACTCAACGGCCGCGTGGCCTTGCTTAGTCACGGGCGCTACCAGCGCCTCGACGCAGGACCCCCGAAAACATGAAAGAGAACGTGCTGGACGTGTGTATGTACCTGTTCGAGCACTACATGGACGACGACGCGGAGGCCGAACCGGACCGCCAGGATCTGCAAACCCGTCTGCAGGAGGCCGGATTCCCGGCATCTGAGATCGACCGGGCCCTGGGTTGGCTGGAACGTCTGGTCAGCGAGGAACCGGTGGCCGCACAAGCCGGATCCGAGGCCGCACAGCGGGTGTACACCTTCGAGGAACAGGGCCGGCTGGACCTGGAGGCTCGGGGTTTCCTGGTCCATCTGGAACAGAATGGCCTGCTGACCACCGGCACCCGGGAACTGGTCATCGACCGGGTGATGGAGCTCGAGGCCGACGAAATCGACCTCGACCAGCTGAAATGGGTGGTGTTGATGGTGCTGTTCAATCAGCCCGATGACACTATCGCCTATTCCCGGCTCGAAGAGGTCGTACTGGCCGACAGCATGCCGGCACTGGCCGATTACCTGCATTGATCCAGCAGCCTTGATCGGCCTACATTGAACCGTCTGCATTGATACGCCTGTAACCGAACCTCGCACCCGTTTGCCAGCAGCTCGTGCCGGCATCTGGGACGTTTCGGCTCGGCGCGGTGCATCTGCACAGGCCCTGGCGTTTCGCGACCGCGAAACCGAATGGAACCCGGGCGCAAATGGAGTGGTCCCGAGCGACATGAGCAAAAATCTCGTCATTGTGGAATCGCCTGCAAAGGCCAAGACCATCGGCAAGTACCTGGGGCCGGACTTCACCGTGCTCGCCTCGTACGGGCACGTGCGTGACCTGGTGCCCAAGGAGGGCGCGGTCGACACCGAAGCCGGGTTCCAGATGCGTTACGAGGTCATCGCCCGCAACGAGAAACAGGTCCAGGCGATCACCAAGGCGCTGAAGTCGGCCGACGAACTGATCCTCGCAACCGACCCGGATCGCGAAGGCGAGGCCATCTCCTGGCACTTGCTGGAGTTGCTGCGCGAGCGCGGCGTGCTCGGCGAACGCGCGGTCAAACGCGTGGTCTTCCACGAGATCACCGAGCGGGCCATACAGGAGGCGATCGCTCACCCGCGCACGCTGTCGCTGGACCTGATCAACGCCCAGCAGGCGCGGCGCGCACTCGATTACCTGGTCGGCTTCAACCTCTCGCCGCTGCTCTGGCGCAAGATCAAGCGGGGATTGTCGGCCGGCCGGGTGCAGAGTCCGGCGCTGCGCATGATCTGCGAGCGCGAGAACGAGATCGAGGCCTTCGTGGCCCGCGAGTACTGGACGCTGGACGCCCAGGTCCGGCGCGAGCAGCAAGGCTTCAGCGCCCGCCTGAGCCACCTCGACGGCACCCGGCTCGATCAGTTCGACCTGAACTCCGAGGCGCTCGCCACCGACGCCCAGCGCCGGCTGATCGAGGCCGCGCGGGCCGGGGCGCTCGCCGATGCAACGGCGGAGCTGCCCCGCGAGGTCATCGGTGCCCTGCGCGTGGTCTCCGTGGAAAAGAAGCAGCGCAAGCGCAACCCGGCACCGCCCTTCACCACCTCGACCCTGCAACAGGAGGCCTCGCGCAAGCTCGGCTTCACGGCGCAGCGCAGCATGCGCGTGGCCCAGCAGCTCTACGAGGGCATCGATCTGGGCAGCGGGGCGATCGGTCTGATCACCTACATGCGGACCGATTCGGTGAGCTTGGCCGGCGAGGCTATTACCGAGATCCGCGAGCTGATCCATGAGCGCTACGGGGCGGACAACGTCCCGTCGAGCCCGCGCCAGTACAAGACGAAGGCCAAGAACGCCCAAGAGGCCCACGAGGCGGTCCGGCCGACGTCGGTGCACCGCCTGCCCGAGGAGGTCCGCAACCGGATGACCTCCGATCAGGCCCGGCTCTACGACCTGATCTGGAAGCGCACCGTCGCCTGCCAAATGGTCCACGCCACCTTCGATACCGTGGCTGCGGATCTGGTCCCGGGGGACACCAATCACCGCTTCCGCGCCACCGGCTCGACCCTACGCCATGCTGGCTTCATCGCCGTGTATCAGGAGGGCCGCGACGAGGTGACCAAGGACGACGACGAGGACCGCCGCCTGCCGGAACTCGCCGAGGGCATGATCCTGGATCTGCTCGACGTCAGCGCCGACCACCACTTCACCGAGCCGCCGCCGCGCTACACCGAGGCCAGCCTGGTCAAGACCCTCGAGGAATACGGCATTGGCCGCCCGTCGACCTATGCCAGCATCATCTCCACCCTGCAGTCGCGCGAATACGTGGAGATGGACGGCAAGCGCTTTTTACCGACCGACATCGGGCGCATCGTCAATACCTTCCTGACCCAGCACTTCACCCGGTACGTGGACTACGACTTCACCGCGAAGCTCGAGGACGAGCTGGACGAGATCGCTCGCGGCGAGAAGGAATGGATCCCGGTCCTCGAACGGTTCTGGACCGGCTTCCATCAGCAGGTCGAAGAAAAGGCCGCGAGCGTGACCCGCGCCGAGGCTGTGCAGTCGCGCGACCTGGGCACCGATCCGAAGAGCGGGCGCCCGGTCAGTGTGCGCATGGGCCGCTTCGGCCCGATCGTGCAGATCGGCACCAAGGACGACGAGGAAAAGCCGCGTTTCGCCGGCCTGCTGCCCGGTCAGAAGATGGACCAGGTGACCCTCGACGAGGCCCTGACCCTGTTCAAGCTGCCACGCGAACTGGGCACCACCGAAGACGGCGAGCCGGTGCTGGTCAACGTCGGGCGCTTTGGCCCCTACGTCAAATACGGGAGCAAGTACGCCTCGCTTGGGCCGGACGACGATGTCTGGAGCATTGAACTGCCGCGCGCGCTAGAGATCGTGGCCGAGAAAAAGGCCTTCGATGCTGCGAAATACATCCAGTCCTTCCCGGCCGAGGGGATCGAGGTCCTCAATGGCCGCTACGGGCCCTACATCACCGATGGCACCAAGAATGCCAAGATCCCGAAGGACCGCGAACCGGCGAGCCTGAGCTTGGCCGAATGCCAGGAACTGCTGGCCGCGGCCCCGGAACGGCGCGGCCGCAAGACCGGCAAGGCCGCGGCGGCCAAGAAGGCCGCCCCGAAGAAGACCGCCCCCAAAAAGGCTGCAGCCAAGAAGACGCCAGCGAAGAAGGCCCCGGCCAAGAAGGCACCAGCCAAGGCCGCCGCCGGCACCGAGGCCCCGAAGCCCGTCGCGAAAAAGGCGGCGCCGAATAGGCCCGCAGCAAAAAAACCGGCAGCCCCCAAGAGCCCCAAAGCGACCAGCCCGGCGGCGAAACGGGCCAATCGCTCGAACGTCGTCAGCGGTAGCTGAACCGACCCCACCGGCATGTCGGAATTCGCCGCGGTGAGGACCCGATCCGGATGACGCCCTCGACTCAGGTCTCGACGCAGGTGCCGGTGATCGCCGACCTGCTGCGCAGAGGCGGCGTGGTCGCCTACCCCACCGAGGCCGTCTTCGGCCTGGGTTGCGACCCGGCCGACGGTCCGGCGTGTGCACGGGTGCTGCGCCTGAAGGGGCGCAGCACGGCCATGGGGCTGATCGTGATCACCGATGATCTGGATCGTATCGCGCACTGGCTCGAACCCGTGCCGGAACCGTTACGCGCTCGTGCCGAGGCCAGCTGGCCCGGACCGCACACCTGGCTCTGGCCGGCGCGGCGCGAATGCCCACCCTGGCTGCGCGGCGCCCACCCCCGGCTGGCGGTGCGCGTCACCGCCCATCCGGCGGTGCGTGCGCTCTGTGCGGCCGCCGGGTCGGCGCTGGTCTCGACCAGCGCCAATCGCACCGGGGAACCTCCCGCACGCAGCGCCGCCGAGGTACTGGCCTTGTTTGCCGGGCAGATCAACGGCATCCTGGACGCCCCCTGCGAGGGGGCGGCACAACCCAGCAGCATTCGCGACCTGATCAGCGGGCGCTGGGTGCGCGGGGGACCACCGGAAGCGCCTGCTCCTGGGGAGCCCCCCGGTAAGACCTCGGGATGATCCCCAACACAGAATCCGCCCAACACAGGATTCGGCAGCATCGATTCGTTTGCACACAGGGACCTGGCCATGGCCGACACTGAATTTCACATCGAGCCGGTGCTCGGCTTCCTCGAGGGACTGCAGGACAGCATCTGCAACGGACTCCAGGCCCTCGACGGGCAGGCTCGGTTTCAGGAGGACGCCTGGACCCGCGAGGCCGGGGGCGGCGGACGCTCCCGGGTGCTCCAGGGCGGCGGCGTCTTCGAACAAGCCGGTGTCAATTTTTCGCATGTGATGGGCCCGGGCCTGCCGGCGTCGGCGACCGCGCACCGGCCGGAACTGGCCGGGCGCTCGTTCCAGGCCGCCGGCGTGTCGCTGGTGATCCACCCCCACAACCCCTATGTGCCCACCTCGCACGCCAATGTCCGGGTCTTCGTCGCCGAAAGACCCGGTGAGCCGCCAATCTGGTGGTTCGGCGGCGGCTTCGACCTGACGCCCTATTACGGCTTCGACGAGGACTGCGTGCACTGGCACCGGACTGCAGAGCGCGCCTGCCGGCCGTTCGGACCCGAGGTCTACCCCCGTTACAAGCAGTGGTGCGACGACTATTTCTTCCTGAAGCACCGCAACGAGCCCCGCGGCATCGGCGGACTGTTCTTCGACGACCTGAACGACGGGGGCTTCGACGCCTGTTTCGGGTTCATGCAAAGCGTCGGCGAGCACTTCTTGCAGGCTTACGGGCCGATCGTCGAACGGCGCCGGGAGCAGCCCTTCGGCGACCGCGAGCGCCAGTTTCAACTCTACCGACGCGGCCGCTATGTGGAGTTCAACCTGGTCTACGACCGCGGCACCCTGTTCGGCCTCCAATCCGGCGGGCGCACCGAGTCCATCCTGATGTCGCTGCCGCCGCTGGTGCGCTGGACCTACAACTGGAGCCCGGATCCCGGAACGCCCGAGGCCGCGCTGTACGAACGCTATCTGCAACCCCGGGACTGGCTGAACGAAGGCGGCACGGCATGAACTGGAACACGAGCACCGGCACCTACCCCGCCACCCGCCCCCGGCGGATGCGCCGCGACGCCTTCTCGCGTCGGCTGATGCGCGAGCATCGCCTGAGCGCCGACGACCTGATCTACCCGGTCTTCGTCCGCGAGGGCGAGGGGCTGCGCGAACCGGTGGCCTCGATGCCGGGCGTCGAGCGCCTGAGTCTGGACGCCCTGCTGCACGAGGCCGAGGCCTGCCTGAAGCTCGGGATTCCCGCGCTCGCGCTGTTTCCGGTGGTGCCGGCGGCGAAGAAGAGCCTGGACGCCGCCGAGGCCTGGAACCCCGAGGGCCTCGCCCAGCGCACCGTGCGCGCGCTGAAGACCGCCCTGCCGGAACTGGGCGTGATCACCGATGTGGCGCTCGATCCCTTCACCACCCACGGCCAGGACGGCATCATCGACGAACACGGCTATGTGCTGAACGATGTGACCGTCGAGGCGCTGGTGCGCCAGGCCCGCTCGCATGCCGAGGCCGGCGCCGACGTCGTCGCGCCGTCGGACATGATGGACGGGCGCATCCGGGCGATCCGCGCGGCGCTGGAGGCCGACGACTGGGTGCATGTGCGCATCCTCGCCTATGCCGCCAAATACGCGTCGAGCTTCTACGGCCCGTTCCGCGACGCGGTGGGCTCGGCGGCGAACCTCGGCCGAGGCGGCAAGGAGACCTACCAGATGGACCCGGCCAACGGCGACGAGGCGCTGCACGAGGTCGCCTTGGACCTCGCCGAGGGCGCCGATATGGTGATGATCAAGCCCGGGATGCCGTATCTGGACATCGTGCGCCGGATCAAGGACGAATTTCGACGCCCGACCTTCGTCTATCAGGTCTCCGGGGAATACGCGATGCTCAAGGCCGCGAGCGACAACGGCTGGATCGACGAACGGGCCTGCGTCCTCGAGGCCTTGACCGGAATGAAGCGCGCCGGCGCCGACGGCATCCTGACCTACTACGCGCGCCGGGTCGCCGAATGGCTGCAGGAGGATGCCCGGCGATGATTTCGGCGAGGCATTCGGGCAAGGTCCGACGATGAAGCCCGATCGCTACGCAGTGGTTGGCCACCCGATCGAACATTCGCTGTCGCCGCGCATCCATGCCCTGTTTGCCCAGCAGACCGGGCAGGACCTGGTGTACGAGGCCCGCCTGGGCCGGCTGGACCACTTCGCCGACGATGTACGCCGCTGGTTCCGGGAGGACCTGCGCGGACTCAATGTCACCGTCCCGTTCAAGGAACAGGCCTTCCGGGTGGCGGATCAGCATAGCCGCCGCGCCGAATACGCCGGTGCGGTGAACACCCTCTGGTGCGAGGCCGACGGCCGCCTGACCGGAGACAACACCGATGGCGCCGGTTTCCTGCACGATCTCGGCGAGCGACTGGGCTTCGCCCCCGAGGGCCAGACGATCCTGATCCTCGGGGCCGGCGGCGCCACCCGCGGCCTGCTCGAACCCTTGCTGCGCCGAAAGCCTGCCCGACTGGTGATCGCCAACCGGACTGCGGAAAAGGCGCAGGGTCTGGCACTGGCCTTCTCCGAACTGGCCGAGGCTACCCGGCTCGAGGCCAGCGGGCTGGACACGATTCCGACCGGCCCCTACGACCTGCTGATCAATGCCACGGCTGCGGGCCTCGGTCACGGCGCGCTGGCCCTGCCTGCGGGTCTGCTGCATGCCGACAGCCTGGCCTACGATTTGATGTACGGTGCCGGCGCGCAGCCCTTCCTCTTCTGGGCGCAGACGCAGGGGGCCGCCACGGTCAGCGACGGCTTGGGGATGCTGGTGGAACAGGCCGCCGAGGCCTTTGCGCTCTGGCGCGGGGTGCGGCCGGACACCACCCCGGTCCTGCAGACCCTGCGGGCGAACGAGGCCGAGCCCTAGCCTGTCGAAACCCCGCCCTGGCGAGCCCAGGCAGGGCCGAACTCTGGCGGGCCGCTCTATCGCGTTTTCATTCAGGTAAGGTTCAAGGCGTTCCACACAGACTGCTTATTCCATTCGAGGATTTGATCATGCACAAATTTCTGCTCCTGACCTTCGTCGGTCTGCTCGCTTTCGTCACCGGCTGCACCACGCTCGACCCCTATACCCGCGATGAACGGGTATCCCGGACGGCGGCGGGCGCCGGAATCGGCGCCGCCGCCGGCGCCATCCTCGGCAGCGTCACCAGCAGCCGCAACCGCACCGAGCGCGCGATGATTGGCGCGGGCATCGGCGCGTTGGCCGGGGGCGCGATCGGCAACTACATGGATCGGCAGGAGGCCGACCTGCGCCGCGAACTCGAGGGCACCGGCGTCAGCGTGACCCGTGTCGGCGACAACCTGATCCTGAACATGCCCGGCAACATCACCTTCGATGTCGATCGCACCGAGGTCCGCGGCGAGTTCCTGCGCGTGCTCGACTCGGTGGTCCTGGTCCTGAACAAGTACGACCAGACCGGAATCGAAGTTGCCGGCCACACCGACAGCACCGGCCGGGCGGAATACAACATGCAACTGAGCGAACGCCGTGCCGAGGCCGTGGCCCATCAACTGATCACCCGCGGCGTGAACCGGGTGCGCATCGCGACCATCGGCCTGGGCCAGCAGCAGCCAATTGCCAGCAACGACACGGCCGAAGGCCGCATGCAGAACCGTCGCGTCGAACTCACGCTGTTCCCGCTGACGACCGGCTGAGTCCGACGCAAGCCATGCAGGGAATGCATCGGCGCGGACGTCGGGTGCGCAGGCGAGCCCTACGCCAACCGGTGCATCCGGGCCGCCGATGAGCTTGTCGGCGCGCCTGGGGGAGTACGCGCGGCTGGTTCGCCTGGACCGGCCGGTGGGCATCTACCTGCTGCTCTGGCCCACCCTGTGGGCCCTGTGGATCGCCGCCGACGGCTGGCCGCCGGCGCACCTGCTGTTCATCTTCGTCGCCGGGGTCACGTTGATGCGCTCCGCAGGCTGCGCGATCAACGACTTCGCCGACCGTCATATCGATCCGCACGTGGCACGCACCCGGTCGCGGCCGCTGGCGCGCGGCAGCATCCAGCCCTATGAGGCCGTCGCGGTGTTCCTGGTGCTGTCGGCCATCGCCTTCGTGCTGGTGCTGTTCACCAACCCGCTGACCGTCGCCTTCGCCTTCGGGGCGGTAATTCTGGCCGCGACCTACCCGTTCATGAAACGCGTTCACAGTCTGCCGCAGGTGCATCTGGGTGCCGCCTTCGCCTGGGCGATACCGATGGCGTTCACCGCGGTGCACAACGACTTCCCACCGCCCGTCGCCTGGCTGCTGTTCGTCACCACCCTGAGCTGGACCGTGGTCTACGACACCTTCTACGCAATGGCGGATCGCGAGGACGACCTGGCGATCGGCGTGCACTCCACCGCCACCCTGTTCGGGGAGCAGGATCGCCTGATCACGGGCATCCTGCAGGTCCTGGTCTGGCTGGGGCTGTATCTGGTCGGCCAGCAGGCCGGCTTCGGCGGCCTTTATCTCGGCGCCCTGGGCGTGGTGGCCCTGCTGATGTTCTACCAGCAGTTCCTGATCGTGGGCCGGGAACCCGAGGCCTGTCTGCGGGCCTTTCGCAACAACCATCATCTGGGCTGGGTGGTGCTCGCGGGAATGATGGCCGACACCCTGTTCGCGGGCTGAGGCCGCAACGCGCAACCTCCCGTTGGGGTCCCCGGACCTCAGGCGCGCGCAAGGGCCACCGCACCGACCCAAACGGCCCCGGCCCGACGCACCTGTCGGGCGAGCATCTTCAAGGTGGTCCCGGTGGTCATCACGTCGTCGACCAGCAGAACCCGGAGCCCGGAGAGGTCCGCGTCGACGGCAAAGGCCTCGCGCAGGTTGCGCTGCCGCGCACGGCGATGGAGCCCCTGCTGACTGGGGGTATCGATCCGGCGCCGGGCGCTCTGGGTATCCAGGCGCAGACCGTGCCGACGGCATAGCGGCCGGGCCAGATGCTCGGCCTGATTGAAACCCCGCTCGGCCAGACGGCCCGGATGCAGCGGCACCGGAAGCACCCGGTCCACCGTCTGCAGCGCACGCTCGGGGAGATGCTCGACCAGCAATCGAGCCAGGGGCCGCCCCAGTGAGGAACGCCCGCCGCTCTTGTAACTCAGCAGCAGCTGGCTCAGCGGCCAGGCATAGGCGAACGGCGCCCAACTGGCATCGAGCGCACTGGGTTCGCGCTGGCATTGAACGCACAAGCCGGTGACCGGCAGCGGCTCGGCACAGGTCGGGCAGGGCTGCGGGTTGGGCACCAGACCCCCGGCGCACGCCGCGCAGATCCCGGCGGCCGCCGGCGCCAGACAAAGCGCACAGTGGCTGGGATACAGCCCGTTCAAAGCCCGATCGGTCCAGGTCCCGTGCGCCCAGGCCCGAACGGCCTGCAACACAGCCGCCGGCAGGACAGTGCGGAATTCACGGTCGAAGTCCGGCACGATGGTATGCTCCGTTTTTTTGCGGATGGCTCTCCATGGCAACCAAGACCGTCCACGGGCGCTCCTGCCGCCGCGCCGCCTCGATCTTCGACTGGGGCAATCTGGTCAGTGTGTCCCTGGCCGGCATTCCGTTGTTCCTGGTCACCGGGGACGTCGGCGTGCTCACCATCATTGCCGCGGTGATGGGAATCGTACCACTGATCTTCTGGTTCGGCGCCTCGATGATGGTGTATGCCATGTGTCGACACCACCCGGACGATCGGGTCGGCCGCTTCACCCAGTGGGCCGCCTACCGCTACTATGCGTTGATGGGCTCGTTGATCGGTGTCGCCACCTTCTTCCCGCCCGACATCAATTACTACCGGGCCTACTGGGTTGTGGCGGCCGCCATCCTGATCCCCTGGACGATCCTCGCCCTGGTGCGGATCCATCGGGAGGACTGGCACGACATCCAGATCGAGGTCGAACCCGAGGAGAACGAGGAATGAGCGCCATCCGCCATAACTGGACCACCGACGCCATCGAGGACCTGCTCGGGCTGCCGTTCAGCGACCTACTGTTCACCGCGCAGGGCGTGCACCGCGAACACTTCGACCCGAACCGGGTGCAGGTCAGCACGCTGCTCTCGATCAAGACCGGCGCCTGTCCGGAGGACTGCGGGTATTGCCCGCAGAGTGCTCACCACGACGTCGCGTTGGAGCGCGAACGCCTGCTGCCGCTGGACGAGGTCCTGACCGCCGCGCGCGCCGCCCATACGCAGGGCGCCACCCGCTTCTGCATGGGTGCGGCCTGGCGCAATCCGACCGACCGCAACCTCGATCAGGTCATCGCGATGGTGCGGGCGGTCAAGAACGAAGGCCTGGAGACCTGCATGACGCTGGGCATGCTGACCGCCGCGCAGGCCGAACGTCTGGCCGCGGCCGGCCTCGACTACTACAACCACAACCTCGACACCTCACCCGAGTTCTACGGCAGCGTGATCAGCACCCGCACCTACCAGGACCGGCTGGATACCCTGGACCAGGTGCGGGCCGCGGGCATGAACGTCTGCAGCGGCGGAATCCTGGGCATGGGCGAGTCGCGGGCCGATCGCGCACGCCTGCTGCAGCAACTCGCGAACCTGCCCCGTCACCCGGAGTCTGTACCGATCAATCAGCTGGTGCAGGTCGAGGGCACGCCGCTGTTCGGCACCGAGGCGCTCGACCCCTTCGAGTTCGTGCGCACCGTCGCGGTGGCGCGCATCCTGATGCCGAAGGCCCACGTGCGCCTGTCCGCCGGCCGCACCGACATGAGCGACGAACTGCAGGCCCTGTGTTTTCTGGCCGGCGCCAACTCGCTGTTCCACGGGGAACGCCTGCTGACGACCCCGAACCCCGAGGAGGTCCACGACCGCGAGCTGTTCGAGCGCCTGGGCATCCAGCCGGAATCGGGGCCGGCAATCCCCACCGAGGCCACGGATCGGGCCCGATCGGACACCGTCACCCACGCTTGAGGCCCGCGGGAGGTTCCGCCGCCGGCGACCCGCACCCATGTTCCCGGATCACTTCTCCTTGGTAGCCCACTGCTACGCCCGATGTTGTCCGGAGTACCCGGCGGCGCGGTTCCGCTGGCTGGCGGACCACGCACTGGCCAGGCACGCACTGGCCCGCACGGGGGCCAGCTCGGCGGTCGGCCGCGCCCGGACGGCCGGATCGGGCCCGATGCCCGAATTCGCCCGGGCACTCGAGGCCCTCTGGGCCGAACCCGATCGCCCACAGGCGATCCATTGGCCGCTGCACCTGCGCGCCGGTCGCACCCGATGACCGCCGATCGTGAGGCCCGACTCGAACAGCGCCTGGCGGACGTTCGCGCCAGCGGCCGCTGGCGCACGCTGCGGCCGCTGGAGGGCCCCCAGGTCCCGGAACAGATCGTCGACGGCCGTTCGGTACTGGCCTTCTGCTCCAACGATTACCTGGGTCTCGCGGCCGATCCGCGGGTGGTCGCCGCCGCCCGGGATGCCCTGCCGCGCTATGGCGTGGGCGCCGGTGCCGCCCATCTGGTGAACGGGCACAGCCGGGCCCATGCGGCGCTGGAAGAACGCCTGGCGGCCTTCACCGGGCGCGCACGAGCGCTGTTGTTCTCCACCGGCTACATGGCGAACCTCGGCGTGCTGCAGACCCTGCTCGGACGTCACGACACGGTCTTCGGGGACCGGCTGAACCATGCCTCGCTGATCGATGCCGCGCGTCTGGCCGGCTGTCGCAGCGTGCGCTACCGTCACCAGGATCCGGAGGATCTCGCCGCGCGGCTGGCCGCGACGCCGCCGGGACCGGGCCGGCTGATCGTCACCGACGGCGTGTTCTCGATGGATGGCGGCATCGCTCCGCTACCCGCGCTGGTGTCTCTGGCACAGCAGCACGACGCCTGGCTGATGGTCGACGACGCCCATGGCCTGGGTGTGCTCGGGGCGCAGGGTACCGGCAGTTGCGGGCACTTCGGGCTGGCTGCCGACGCGGTCCCGATCCTGATGGGCACGCTGGGCAAGGCCTTCGGCACCGCCGGGGCCTTCGTCGCCGGCAGCGAAACGCTGATCGAGGCCTTAATCCAGTTCGCGCGCAGTTACATCTACACCACGGCGATGCCCGCAGCGCTGGCGGCCGCCAGCCGGGTCGCTGTGGACATCGCCGCCGACGAGGGCTGGCGCCGGACCCACCTCGCGCACCTGATCGGCCGGCTCGGCGACGGCCTGGAAGCGATCGGCCTGCCCCGCCCGCACGGCACCACGCCGATTCAACCGGTGCTGCTCGGCTCCAGCGAACGCGCCACGACGGCCGCGGCGGCCTTGCTGGAACAGGGACTGCTGGTCCCCGCGATCCGCCCGCCCACGGTGCCCGAGGGCACCGCCCGGCTGCGCATCACCCTCTGCGCATTGCACACCGACGCCCACATCGACCGCCTGCTCGAGACCCTGGACCGGGTCCTCGGCCGGCTGCGCACCGAGGCTCCGGAGCGGTGACGCCGGGACCGGGGCGAGCCACTGGCACGGGCCATCCGCGCGCCCCGCCGACGGGCCGATCCGAGCCGATCACAACAGCCCCCGTTCGGCAAAGGACACCATCTCGTCGGCCACGATCACGTGATCGAGCACCCGCACATCGACCAGCCCCAGAGCCTCCTGCAGGCGTCGGGTGATCGCCTCGTCAGCACGCGAGGGCTCGGCCACCCCGGAAGGGTGATTGTGCGCCAGGATCACCGCGGCGGCATTGTGGTGCAGCACCCGGCGCACGACCTCGCGCGGGTGCACGCTGGCCCCGTCGATGGTTCCCCGGAACAGTTCCTCGAAGGCCAGCACCCGATGGCGGTTGTCGAGGAACAGGCAGGCGAAGACCTCGAAGGGAAGATCCCGCAAGCGGGCCGACAGGAAGGCCCGGGTCGCGGTGGGCGAGGTCATCGCATCACCCCGCTCGAGTACTGCGGCCAAATGCCTGCGCCCCATCTCGAGGACCGCCCGCAGCTGCGCGTATTTGGCATTACCCAGGCCCCGGGCCGCACAGAAGGCCCGCTGATCTGCGCCCAACAACGGGCGCAGCCCGCCGAAATGATCCAGCAGCTCCCGAGCAAGATCCACTGCACTCTTGCCCGTAACGCCGGTGCGCAAAAAAATTGCGAGAAGCTCCGCATCAGACAACGCGTCCGGTCCGCGCAGCAGCAGTTTCTCCCGAGGACGTTCGTCCTCCGGCCAGTCCGAAATCGCCATCACCCACCTCCGTGTGGTTGTCGCCCCCCGAGCTTGCCACGGAGTGCAAGGCAAGACCACCCCCCTGGACGGGGTGGATCCCAGCGGAGGGCGCAGCCCTGTCGGGGGGACGCCGTAAATACGTCCCTGTAGGCTTGACGACAGCATCCCTGCTGTCGACACCCCCCGACAGG
>PWGH01000176.1 GCA_003555285.1 Thioalkalivibrio sp. | reverse complement strand
TTTCACGCTCGGCGGCACGTCAAGCACTTCATATTAGGTTTCCATAATATGACCGCCCATCGGCAAACCCTTATATAGCGATCCAGCTACATTAGCCGACGATGGAATTAGGAAACTTTAGTTCAAGGGTGCTAGGCTGTTTGTAAAAACCCGAAAAATAAAATTCGTCGTCGGACGTTTTTAATACCGACCCTTGAGATCGGTCTTAAGGAGAAGAACCATCCATAATGCCACCTAAGTAACGGATACACCGAACTGTCGAGGGACGGGGGGCGTATCGAACCGGGCAATGTTATGCACGCGGGAACTATATCTCGAGATTTTCGCAGCTTGTCCGGTCGGGGTACCGTTCGCGTGCAACAACATCCGCTGCAGGTCCAAGAGCCTTAGGCCGAAAGAGCGCAACGGTAGCCGGTGAGCGGCGATCGGAATGGGGACCGCACCATATGATGAGGACAGTGTGCACAATTCCGGCAAATGAAAGCCCACTATGTGGTACTGCTGCGGCCGCTCGGCAGCCGGTTTGTTGCGCTTCAGAATGTGCCAAGGGTCGGCACGCAGGCCTTCCTCGATCGCGACCATGCCGCGGCGTTTCAACTCAGCGGCGGTGAGGACATGGTCCATGACCCTCTCCCGAAAAGTACCGGATGGTTTCTAATCGTGCTTTTCGAGATGGTTTCTGTACCGTTTTCGCATCGACAGCATCGCGATGCGGTGACGGCGGGATGGCGGCCTCTGGAATCAGAGATCACAACCCGCTTCCGCGCAGATCCGCCCCTATTCTGTCCCCTTTCCTCGGCCGTCAGGTCGTCGCCGGCTGCACGGCGAAGCACAGACCCATGACCGCGCCATCCCGGAACACCACGGTGGCCTCGCGCAATCCCTCATCCGGAAGGTCAAGCTGCACGGGGGTCCCGGGAGCCGGTGCCGGCTCCCACAAGGTCACCCGCACGCCGCCAAGCGAGCGATCGAGCAACTGGCAGGGCGAACGACGCTCGTGCACCCAGATCTCGCTGATGGCGTCAACGTCCTGGCGGGCAAAGCGACGGCGATCCCGGCCGCCCGACGCGCTATCCGCGGGCGTATCACCGGCCCTGCTTTGCAACCACGCCCGCACGGCGTCCCGGTGATGCGCGAACGCCGATCGCGCGTAGATCTGGGCCTGGGCCCGGCTCTCAACCGGCGGATAGCCCAGCCGCTCGATCACCGCGGCCACAAACCGCGGCGCGACGGCCTCGTAGTCGACTTCCGCGAGGTCCGCCAGCATCTGAGCGTCGATGTGCTTCAGAATCTTGAGCCGGCCTTCCCAACTGGCGACCGCAATGGCGGAGAACCAGATATTGGCCAGATCCTCCGCTCGTTCATCCGGCTTCCGCATGAATCAGGGCCCGGACGCGGCCCGTGCGTGGGGCGGTACGGCACGCTGCGGCGTGGCGTGTCCCGATGGCTGCAGCGCCCTGCGTTCTGCGCGGTATCGAGCGCGCCGACGGTATTGCCGACCCGTGCCGCTGTCGCCACCAACGGGATCACCCCCCGAGCCCATGGCTGGTGCCACGGCGATGGCTCTATGGCGCTTCCGTGTCTCGCTCATACCCCAATCCGCGGTCTCGTTCCCCCGCGCCCAGTACAAACGGCCGCGGCCCGGAAGTCAACCGACCCAACGGCCGGATTCCCAAACGCCGGGTGATCGATGGACACGCGGGGCAAACACGGGTCGGACCCCGACCAAGCCGCTGGAATAACCACCGAGGGACACGGATAAGCGGCCGTTTTCGCCTGGTGTGCCGGAGTCTGGCCCCGCGAAGGGACCCGCGAACGGGCTTACGCCGCGCGGGCCCGGCGGCGCCGGCGGCGCCGGTCATGCAGGAGGACACCGAGATAGATCGCGAGGACGACCTGTGTGGCGGGCATGTGCCAACTGAAGTCGCCGAGGCTCACCAGCGCCAGTGCCGCGAGGCCGGCGTAGAGGGCGATGCGCTCGATGCTCAGGTATGCGCTGCGCAGCAGGCCGATGCCCACCATCAGCAACAGGGCGCCTCCGACCAGGCCCATCTCGAGCAGCCACTGCAGCAGGTCGTTGTGCGCATAGTCCCACCACTGCGTGAAATGCGCGGGCTGGATCTGTTTGAACGCGGCCTCGAAGCCCCCGAGGCCGATCCCGTGGACGTACCAGCGCGCGGGAAACTCCTGCACCATCAACGCAATCACGGCGAAACGGCTGTCCTCCAGATCCGTGGCGACGAGGCGCTCTGCCAGGGGCATCAGCCCGTACCACGTGGCCGCGAGCACGGTCGCTGCCAGCGCGAGGTAGACCGGCCACACGGAGTGGCCCCGCAAGACCTCGCGGTGCCGGGACCACAGCACGAACCCGACCAGCACCCCGACCACGGCGGCCGCACTCCCGAGCCGCGAGGCGCTGGCAAACAGCGCGGCGCCGAGCACCGCCGCCGTCATGATGCTGCCCGCCGCCTTGAGCTCGCGCGGCAGCCGTCCCAGCAACGGCATGTCCCGGATCCACCACACGGCCACGCCCAGCGGCCACAGCAGCGCGAGATACGCGGCAAAGAGGTTGCGGTTGCTGAAGGTCCCCTGCACGGAATCCGGGTTGTGGCGGCCCCAGATGCCGAGGATGTGGTCGACCCCGGCGGCGTGCGCGGTGACCCCGTACACCGCCTGGAACAGCGCCATCGCCACCAGCGCGAGCCAGATCGCGTTACGCTGCGATGCGCGCAGGCCGTAGGCAACCCAGGCAATCGTGAACAACGCCACGAAGGCCGCCCAGCCGCGCAGGCTGGCACCGATGTCCGGCGACCAGTGCCGGGCCGAGAAATCCGGGTGGTTGAGCAGGCCCTCCGGGTAGGGCCCGAAGGCGGCGGCCAGCGACGGCAGCGGCAGCACCTGCAGCAGGACGTATCCGGTGAAGATGGCCCCGAAGGCCAGCCAGGCCCGCTTCGGCGGCGGCAGCGCGCCGCGCCGGGGCAGCGTCGCGAGCAGTCCGGCCAGCAGGGCCCCGCCCACCAGCAGCAACTGGCTCGCGGTGAGCGTCAGCGGTGTGCGGTTGCCCATCATCAGCGGCAGGGCCAGCGCCACGACCACGAGGACCAGGGTCGCGGCGTGGGTCCCGAGCCCCGCGGGCGTCTCGCTCCGGCGCCGCCGGCGCCGCTCGGGAACGCCTTCAGTAATCAATGCCGGCAATGTGCCACTCCTGGTTCTGCGCGATCACGCGGTACTGGATCGGGCCGCTCATCGCGACCCGGCGCCCCCCGGGGTAGTGAATCTCCAGGTCAAACCGGCCCGACACGATCCAGGCGTCGCCAGCCGGCTCGGCCGTCTCCATGTCCACCTGCAGGCTGCGCCGGTCGGAGCGCGCGAAGATACGGGCATAGTGGCTTCGAAACCAGTCCCGTCCCTGGTCGGCATTCTCGCGCGGCTGATCGCTCAGCAGGCGCATCAGCGTCCGGATGTCGCCCTCGATGAAGGCATGCTGGTACTGGTGGATCACATCGGCGACCCCCCACGGTGCATCGGCCTTCGTTGCCGGGACCGCGCGGTCGGCGGATCCGCCTTCCGCCGCTTGCGCGCCGGGCGCATCACTTCCGGGTGCTCCCGGCCAGCCCGGCGTCTCCCTGTCTGCGACGGGAACGGCCTCGACGACCGCGTCGTGACCCAGTGCCTCCGATTGCTCGGCCTGCACCCAGCGATTCGGCGCCTGGGCAAGGTAGACCTGGGCGACGACGGCCAGCGCCAGAACCGCCGCCAGCCCGACCAGCTTCGCCTCCAGGTGCCGCACCTCGCCTAACCGGTTTTGCAACAGCCCCCTCAGGCCGGTTCCAAGGTGGACCCTGCGGCGCCACCAGCGGGGTGTTCGCCCGGAGTGACTGAGCCTTGACTGCTGCGCGAAACGTTTCGCCGGGGCCGCGCGAAACTGTCGGTAGGAGCGCTGTACCGCCTGGAACCGCGGCGTGAGCCAGCCCGCGAGCGCTTCTGAACGATCCGGGTGGAAGGCGGCCAGCAGGCGCCGGTACTGGATGCGGCGTTGGACCGCGTCCCCGCCCAAGCCCGCCGCCGACTCGCGCAGCTCGTCTGCCGCGAACAGGAAGCGGTCGAGCTGCCAATAGACCTGCTCCAGCAGAAAGGGCTCGGCCCCAGGCGGCCCCAGCAGCGGCGTGAGGCCCCCCTCCGCCCCGCCGCGGCCACTGACCCACGCGAGCACCGCGCGCAGCTCCGCCTCGTTCAGGTGCTCGACCTCGACCAGGCGCAGGCTCAGGGCGAGATCGCGCCGGTCGTTCCCGTCGAGCTCCATGGGCGTCAGTCCGTCGCGGTTCCGGCCACCGGTTCGAGCCGGAGCGCGTCCACCCAGAGCCGGCCGGACAGGAAGCGGTCGAAGTCGTGGCGGGTCGGGTCACGGCGGATCTGCAGGTCGATGATCGCCGCCGTGCCGGGGGTCTCGATCTCGATCGCGAACGGGGCCCAGTCGAAATCGGGCGCCGGCAAATCCAGCCGGGCGCGCGCGTTCTCTGCGCCCGAGACCCTCAGGTAGGGGAGGCTGGCGGTCGTGAGCCCCTTCGCCCGCCAGTAGCCCGAGAGCACCCACGCGCGCGGACCCGCGCGCGTCGGGATCCGCAGCGACAGCCCACTCATCCGGAGATTCTCCCGACCATCGAAATCGACCCGCAGGCTTGCCGGGCCGGTGACGAATTCAGCCGTGTCCCGCGTCACCTGCGCCCCGTCGGGCAGCCGGGTGCGCCAGTGCAGGCCGCGCCCGTTACCCAGTGCATGCTCAAAATCGCCGTTGGGCACGGTACCCGGCTCATAGTCGGGAAAGCTCTGCCACCAGGCGTACATCGCAAAATTCGGTTGCCCCTCGGCCAGCGCGAGTTCGACAAAATCGAGCAGACCCGGATCGTCCGCCGCACGCGGTTGCGGCAAGCGTTCCCAGGCCTGCACGGCCAGGTCCAGCCAGGCGGTGCGACGCGCAACGCGCAGCGCCGCCAGCAGGTGCGGCTCGCCCTCGGGCAGGACGCGTTCGATCAGGACGTCGGCATCCGGCTGCCAGGCAAAGGCGAGCGCCAGTGCCGCTTCGGTGCCGGCCGGGTT
Organism: Thioalkalivibrio sp.; assembly: GCA_003555285.1. The sequence goes on along the minus strand of PWGH01000176.1, from coordinate 2,672 downwards.
GTCCTCGAGCCACGCGCGCAGCGCCGTCTCGGCGCGGTCGTACGCGCCGAGTTCGGTCTTGAGGAGCGCGGTCTGCCAGTTCAACTCGCGATGGCCCGGCTGGACGGCCCGTGCCGCCTCCACGTCGTCGAGCACGGAGGCGGGACACGCCCCGGCCAGGTGCGCATTCAGTGCCCGGCCGAACCAGCGCAAGGGGTCCAGCGGAGTGCGCTGCAGGTGCCAGGCCAGGACCGCCTCGGCGGTTTCGGGCTCAAGGCCGAGGGCGTCGTCGGTTGCCGCTGCGAGCGACCGCCCGCTCAGGCCGCCCCAGGGCTGCCGCGCTTCGAGCTCGGACCGGCTGGATTCGAGCTGATCCCAGTTCAGGCTGCGCAGCGTGTGGTACTCCGTCCACGCAATCCCGAGGGCGGCCGTGCCTGCGAGCGGAATCAGCAGCCAGCGTAACGCGAAAACGATCAAGCGCCCTCCGGGCGATCAGGACACCTTGCGTTGCTCGATCGCGTCGGCTTCGCGATGGCTCCTGTCCGGCTCGTAGTTGTAGTAGTACGCCGAGTAGTAGGCATACTCCGGGCTCTCGAGATCGACGCGGTTCAGCACCACGCCGAGCAACGGCGCCTGGACCTGACGCAGGCGCTGCACCGAGACACGGAAGTTCTCCTTGCCGGTCTGGCCCGCCGCAGCAACCAGCACCACACCGTCCACCATGCGCGACGCCACCACCGCGTCGGCGAGCCCGAGGATCGGCGGCGCGTCGACGATCACGTGATCGAAGATCCGCCGGCAGTCGTTGATCACCTTCGCGAGCCGACTGGAGCTGAGCAGTTCGGCCGGGCTCGGCGTGGCATGGCCGGCGGGCATCACCGACAGCCCCTCGACATCGGTGCCATGAATCAGCGGATGCTCCGCCTGCTGGCCGGTGCTAGCCTGCGAGATGCCGTCCGTCAGCCCCGGCGCGCGCGGGATGCCGAAATCGCGGTGCAGCGAGGGTCGGCGCAGGTCGGCATCGATCAGCAACACCGAGGCGCCGTTTTGCGCGAGCACGGTCGCGAGGTTGATCGCGGACGTGGTCTTGCCCTCCCCCTGGGAGGCGCTGGTGAACAACAGGACCCCGGGCATCCCCTCCGGCGTCGAGAACATCAGGCTGGTGCGCAGGGACCGGAAGGCCTCCGACACGGCTGATTTCGGTTGCGTGATGCTGTAGTGGGAGAGCGCTCGGTCGGGCCGCCCCTTGGTGGCACTCGCACGCTTGCCGCGCGGGCGCACCAGCGGGATCAGCCCGAGCACCGGGCGGTCCACCAGGCGTTCGAGATCCTCGGTGCGGCGGATGGTGCTGTCGAGGAACTCGAGCAGCAGTGCAAGGCCGATCCCGATCATCAGGCCGAGCATCGACGCGATCGCGAGGTTCTTTTGCAGCACCGGCCGGAACGCGCCGCCCGGCACACTCGCTTCGTCGATCACCGAGATATTGGATTTCTGCACGCCCGCAGCCACGCCGATCTCTTTCATTCGCTGCAGCAAGGCATCGTGGAGTTCCCGGTTGGTTTCGTACTCGCGGCGCAGAATGTTGTACTGGACACTGCGTTCGCTCAACGCCATCAGTTGCTCCTCGCGCCGCTCGATCGCCCCCTCCAGGGAGGCCTCCTCGGCGCGCAGGGACTCGAGCCGTCCGGCGATGCTGTCGACCACCCGGGCCTGCTCCGCCGCCACCTCCTCGCGCAGCGCCTCGAGTTCTCGGCCCTTTTCCACCACCCTCGGAAAGCTATCGGTGTACTGCTCGGAGAGGTTCCGGTACTCGATCCGTGCATCCTGAAGGCGGGCCTGAAGAGCGGTCAGCCGTTCATTGCCTGCCACCGGCTCCAGGTGCTCCACTCGCCCCTGCCCTGCCAGTTCGGCCCAGCCCTCGACCCGCAGCCGTTCGCGCCGCACTTCCTCGAGGCGCTCGGTGTTGCTGCGCAGGCCGTCGCGGGTGAGCCGGATGTTCTCTTCGAGGTCGGACACCCGCGCCTCGCGCGCGAACTGGGCCAGCGCCCGGTCGGAGCGCTCCAGCGCGATGCGCATCTCGTCGAGCTGCCCCTCGAGGAAACGCCGCGCCTGGGTGCCGGAATCGAAGCGGCGCTGCATGGAGGTATCGATGTACTCGCGGACCACCGCGTTGGCCAGGCGCGCGGCGAACTCGGGATCGAAGCTGACCGCCCTGACCCGGACCACGTGGGTGTTGCGCACGGGTTCGATCTCGATCATGCGCTGCAGCCGGCCGGCCGCCGCAAAGGTGGCATCACGCCCGGAACGCTCCGCTCCGGATTCCGCGTCGCCGGCCGGCTCCGCGGCCGGAAAGACCGTGGACAGCAGCAAACGCGTGAGCGCCCGGAGTTCGCCGGTCAGACTGCGCTGGCGCACCTCACCGGTGAGCTGGGGGTGATCCTGCCACTGCTCGGACTGCACCACCGCGGTGGCCAACGCGCGGCTGCGCAGGATCTCATATTGGCTGGCACGGTATTCCGCGGAACTCCGGCCGGCGGTCCCGTCGAGGTCCGCGAAGGCGAGAACCTGGGCGGCCTCCGGCTCGATCAGCACCGACGCCGTGGCACGGTACTCCGGCACCTGGAGCTTGGTGACCATGAAGGTTGCGGTGACGACGATGGCCAGCAGGGCAATGATCAGCCATTTGCGCTTGA
>PWGH01000134.1 GCA_003555285.1 Thioalkalivibrio sp. | reverse complement strand
GTCGGGGTTCGCTCTCGTCACACGGCGGAGCGTGTGCCCCCCCTACCCGTGAGGCGGCCAACATACGGCAGGCTGAGCAACGACGCTGGCACGCAGCGTCCAGGTATAATGGCACTTGGGGCTGACGCAGCGCTGGCTATAGCCGGAAACCATCCTCCTGAGGACACCGACTGGCCGCGCCTATGCGAAATCCCAGAGACCGGGCGCCAAACACGCCGAAAGGCCAGGTCGCGCGAGTCCGGGCGGCGGGTCCAGCAATCGGGAGCACCACCAACGGTCTTTCTTCGGCGTTTCCCCTAGGGAAGCGCTGAGTCGGCCAATCTGGCTTTCTCAGTGCACGCTTCGCGGCAAATGCGAGTTGCCACTGGCTTCAACATCAACCACCTGCCGTGGTCCATTCTGGCGGCCCATCCTTGTGCCGCAGGGAAACGAGCGATGTTCAGCCAAAAGCATGTTGAGGATAACGCTCATGAAATCAGATTCGATGAAGCCGACGACGGCAGGCCTCGGTGTGAACGCGCAATCTCACGCGAAGGCGCTCCTCAAGAAAGCGTTTGCCCACCTCGGCCTGGAGTTGCGACGCTTGCCCTCCGCTAAATCGAGTGCCAATGCGCCTGTTTCCCACCGCCGAGAGTTATCCCCAATTTTCGAGGACCCGTTCGAGGCACTACACCATATGCGTGGCGGCGTCACCGCCGCATTCCACTGTCCAATTGCGCAAGCAGGGCTTTTGAATGGGCTGACGTTTGGCCCCTCGAACTGGAATCCGTTTTCCAAAACGGCCCTCCAGATCCTATCCAAAACACCCCTTCGTTACGAGGACACGATACTTCGTTCTTTTTATGCGATCTGGCAACCCAACGACGCCGCCGAGGCCGTCGTCGGGCTACCCCAGAGCTGTGGTTTCTTAAAGGGATTATCGCCTTATTTGTACTATTTACTGCCTTGGCGCTCACTGTCCATTGACGCAATCGACCACGAAGTACAGAGATGGCATTCGTCCGATTACCGCGAACACGGATTTCCGTCAGTAATGATCGATCAGCATGGTTTTAGAGATCATGGCCCTGTAACAAAAGTAGTCGGACAAGCAGAGGTCAATCGGTTGACAAACGTGTTGAATTCATTGAACGGAACGGGCTACGACCGGCAACAAGGTGATGTCGCAATGTGGCTTCTGAAGCGTGGCGACGAAATTCGCTTTTTGAACGCAGGAGGCCTCCATCGTATGGCTGCCGCGGATGCCCTTGGCCATGAAACCATCCCGGCCCGCTTTGTCGAACCTGCTGTGGTTGACATAGTCGAAATCGACTACTGGCCTCAGATCCGCATGGGCACCTGGACTCGAGACGAGGCCTTGCGGTATTTCAATCATTTGTTCGATTTCGACGCAATGACCTGGGCACGCCAACAAGGGCTGTAGAAAACCGGCTTACCTTCAACAACGCCGAGAATCGGACTGATCTGGCGAAGTCGAGAGTACCAACCGGGCTGGAAGGTGCCCGAGGCAGCCTACCACGCTTCGAAGTGCATTTTTTACGACAGCACCCGTTTCTTTATTCGGCGGCACCATCCCCCGGGGTGACGGGTCGCATAAAAAAACGCAGGGCCCAGTACGCCCCACCTCGCGCCACCGCCTACCGCTTGCGCGATCGCCCAGAGCAAGTCATCCGCCCGCCGTACGAGTTCTCCCCGGACCTCTGGCTCCGAGCAACGATCCTGTTGAGCAATCGCGACGGCTCGAACCCGCTCGAACAGTTGCGCGACATCCTGGGTTGAAAAAGATGGGGCGTCTGCAGGGTCTGCCGTTGCGGCGCCCACGGCCAACCTCAACAGCGATGCCGCACCCGCCGGCAGCATGCCGCCTGCCTCTCCCGCGAATGCCTGCTGGACGATGCGCAGGACTGTTTCCTCCTGAACGGCACTATGCGACCGCGTTATGCGACCCGGCCAGTCACGCTTGCGAATGAGCGGCACGGCGAGGCAATGAAGATCCCCTCGTCTAGCCAGGGCCACCCAGAGCGCATAATCTTCCGCGTGCAGAGCATTATGGTCGTAGCCGCCCACCTCGCGCACCGCGTCTGATCGAAGGAGCATCGTGGGATGTATAAGGCAATTTCCGGAAAGCAATTGCCAACGTATCACAGCGGGGTGGACAGGCGGCGCCCAAACACCCTGTGGCTTGCCAGCGGGGCCGATGATCTCGGCCGCACCTCCCACACCCACACAGTTGGGGTGGGCGTTCATGAATGATACCTGCAACTCAAGCCGGTGGTGCAGACTGATATCGTCGGCATCCATTCGCGCGACATATTCTCCCCGCACCAGGTCCATGCCCCGATTCAGCGAGGCTATGAGCCCTCGGTTCTGTTGGTGCACCACGCGCAGGCGTCTGTCGCGCTCGGCATACTGATCGATAACCGCACCACTTCCGTCGGTCGAGCCGTCGTCGATGACAATAAACTCGAAATCAGCCAACGTCTGCGCCAGAACGCTTTCGATAGCGGCCCGAAGATAGGGAAGACCGTTGCAAACCGACACCAGCACACTCACGCGCGGTCTCGAAGTCGCTGAAGTGCTCAAGGAGCTCATAAGCGTCTCTGAATCCAGGGATAAGTGGGGACTTGGTGCAGCAAGCAGGAACGGCTCGCCAGTATCACAAAGATCGTGGTCCGACAGAAGACACGTGAACCCGTTCACCGCGGATGCACCGAGCCGCCGCCGGTCGCCGCCGAGCCTGTGTTCTCCAGGTTGACACTGCAGAGGCGCCGGGGTTCTCACGGGGTTGGGAATCCGTTATACAGGAGAAATGAATCCATCGCAGCCCGAATCTTCGGTGTGGGATCCCTTTGCGGCGCTGCCGGCCGCGCCGGATGCCACGGCCATTCAGACACTGGTGGACGCCACGCTGCAGGAGGATCTGGGCAGCGGCGATCTGTCCGCGCAACTGGTGGCCGCGAATGCGGCGGTGCGGGCGCAGTTGTACCTGAAGGAGCCGGCGCTGGTCTGCGGGCAGGCCTGGTTCGATGCCTGCTTCACCACGCTCGCGCCGGGCACCCGGGTGCACTGGCACGTGAGGGAGTCGGAGGCCCTGAGCGCGCCGGGGCTGGTGGCCGAGATCACCGGGCCGGCCGGGGCCGTGCTCTCCGGCGAGCGCAGCGCACTGAACCTGCTGCAGACCCTGTCCGGCACCGCGACCGAGACGGCGCGCCTGGTCGCCCTGCTGGCGGGCAGCCGAACGCGGTTGCTGGACACGCGCAAGACCCTTCCGGGGTTAAGGGTCGCGCAGAAATACGCGGTGCGCTGCGGCGGGGGACACAACCACCGGCTGGCGCTCTGGGATGCGGTGCTGATCAAGGAAAACCACATCCTGGCCTGCGGTTCCATCGGCCTTGCGGTGGAGCGGGCCCGGGCCCTCGGCCAGGGCCGCTGGATCGAGGTGGAAACCGAGAATCTGGACGAGGTCGATCAGGCGCTCGGGGCCGGTGCCGATGTGATCATGCTCGACGGCTTCCCGCTCGATGCACTGGAGGAAGCGGTTCGGCGCATCCGGGGGCACGCGGTTTCCGAGGCCTCCGGCGATGTGTCGGAACACACCCTGCCGGCGATCGCGGCCACGGGAGTGGATTACATCTCGATGGGCGGCCTCACGAAGCACCTGCGCGCGATCGATTTCTCGTTGCGGTTGGTTTGAGGCTACCACCACTTCTCGTATTTGAGTTGGTCCTCGGGGATGCCCCAGTCGGTCAGCAACGCAATCATGTCTTCGATGAACTCCGGCGAACCGCAGTAATAATACAGGGCCTCCGGCGACAGCTTCAGCGATTCCAGCAGCGTGTGGCTGATCCGGCCGGTGTGGCCGAGCCAGTCTTCGGCCTCGCGGGTCACGGTGAGCGTAACCTGAATATTGGGGGCGCGCGCCAGCCGAAACAGTTCCTCCGGGAACAGAATCTCGCGGCGCGAGGCCACGCTGTAAACCAGGTGCACGTGCACCTGCGGCGCTTCGGCGTGAATGAAACGCAGGATGCTCATCAGCGGCGTCACCCCGATGCCGGCTCCGAGCAGCACCACCTCGCGGCCCATGTCCGGCTCGAAGAAGAACGAACCCTGGCCGGCGGTGACGAACACCTCGTCGCCGACCTGGCTCACGGTATGCAGATGATAGGTCGCGGCATGATGATCCGCGTACTTGATCGCGAGCTGCAACCGGCCGTCCGCGCTGGGTGCCGAAACCACCGAGTATCCGCCGATCAAGGGCTCACCGCCCGCCTGCGGAATCGCGAGGTCGACCCACTGGCCCGCGCGGGCATGGAAGCGCTGCGGGTCTGCCACGAGGTCGAAGACCTTGATCAGCGGCGTCACCTCCTCGATGCGCTCGATACAGGTCGGGATGAAGTGCTCCGGTAATGAGAAGGCATGCGCCATGGTGGGTCCTTGCATCTGACAATCCATTGGTTGAGAAACCGATAACGCACTGCACGTCATGTAGGGTGGCCCACCCTACAACCCGGCCCTGGTGGGTCCGTTGCGCTTGGCTCAACCTTGTGCTGGGTGGCTCAGGGGGCTGGTTTTTCGCGGCGTTTGACTTCGGTCCACAGGGTCTCCAGTTGCTCCGGGCTCCGGTCGTCCAGTGTCTGGCCCTCCAGTTCGGCGAGTGTCTCCATCGCGCGAACGCGGCGCTCGAACTTGCGGTTGCTGCCGCGCAGGGCGGTTTCCGGATCCACCCCGAGGTGCCGTGCCCAATTGGCAACGCTGAACAGGACGTCGCCCACCTCGTCGGTGAGACGCTCCAGGGTCCGGATACGTTCCGCCTGGACCTGCTCAGCCAACGCGTATTCCGCCTGCACCTCGTCGATTTCTTCCCGGATCGTGTCGAGCACCTGGCTCGCGTTGGCCCAGTCGAAGCCGAAGCGCCGGGCGCGGCGTTGCAGCTTCAGGGCCCGCGCGAGCGCCGGCATCGCGAGCGGGATGTCGTCCATCGCGCCCGGATGCGCTCGCGCCCGGCGCTCCTCGGCCTTGGCCGATTCCCAGGCGGCTTCGCGCTCGGCCGCGCGGGCGAATGCGGTGTCGCCGAACACATGCGGGTGCCGGCGCAGCAATTTGTCGCCAATCGCGGCGGCCACATCGTCGAAGTCGAAGGTACCGGCCTCCTCGCCCAGCCGGGCCTGGAAGACGACCTGGAACAACAGATCCCCGAGCTCGCCCTTGATCGCCTCGACGTCGCCCTTGGCCACCGCCTCGGCGACCTCGTAGGCCTCCTCGAGGGTGTACGGCACCAGAGACGCCGGCGTTTGCGCGCGGTCCCAGGGGCAACCGCCGTCGGGATCGCGCAGCCGGGCCATGATGGCGTGCAGGCGGGACACGGGATCGAGATCGTCGAGTTTCATGGGCCAAGTGTAATGCTCGATCGGTTGCAGGGGAATAGTTGACTGGAATACTAGGTATTGTAAATTAGCACTTAACGATTTACTGAATGCCCTTTCCCGGGGCGCCGACCAGGAGAACACCATGAGCCAACTCATCAGCAACTTCCCCGCCGACGGTGTGGTGACTCTGAACCGCGTGATCATCAAGCCGGAATACACCGTCGACGACCTGCAGGAACGGGTCGCGATGCTCTGCGAGAACGTCAAGACCTACCATTCGGATACGGGTTTCGTCGGTGGCTTCGTGGCGCTGAACTCGGGGGCGATCTCCAACGAGGGTTCGACCACCGGCCAGGCCGTCGACAGCCCGCTGAAGGACAAGGAGGCCCTGATCATCACCTTCTGGCGCACCTTCGAGGAACACGAAGCCTCCCACCGCAGCGAGACCTTCCAGCCGCTGTTCCAGGACGTGCTGGACCTGTGCGAAAACGGCAACGAGGAGATTGCCTACGAAATGCTGTGGTCCGGCAAAGGCTACTCCGAAGCCGAGGCCCGCGCCGCCCGCGAAGCCAAGGCCCAGTACGCCGCCTGAGGCCGCTCCACCAGTACGCCGCGTAACCCCGCCCCGCCAGTACGCCGCGTAACGCGGCGACGGCGGTGCGTTGTCACGCCCGGGTGCACAAGAACGATCTTTTCGCTTATTCTGCACGGGGCTTTTACACTGGGTCGCCGACCAACTGCTGGCCGAAAAGGGGTTTCGTCCGCATGAGCCAGATCCAGTCTCTCGCCGTTCCGGATGTGAAGATCCTGGTGCCGCAACGGCACGGGGATCACCGCGGATTCTTTTCCGAGACCTACAGCCGCCGGACGCTGCTGGGCGCGGGCATCGACATCGACTTCGTGCAGGATAACCATGCCTTTTCGGCGCAGAAGGGCACCCTGCGGGGGCTGCACTTCCAAACGCCGCCGTACGCGCAGCACAAGCTGGTGCGCGTGGTGCGGGGGTCGATCTTCGATGTGGCGGTGGATCTTCGGGTGGGCTCGCCGAGCTACGGGCAGTCCGTGTCCGCGATCCTCTCGGCCGCCGAGGGGAATCAGATCCTGGTCCCGGTCGGCTTTGCGCACGGCTTGCTGACGCTGGAACCCGATACCGAGGTGCTGTACAAGGTCTCCGCGTACTATGCGCCCGAGCACGACAAGGGCCTGTTGTGGGACGATCCGGCCCTCGACATTCGCTGGCCGTTGGAGGGCACCGCCCCGCTGCTCTCCGCCAAGGATCAGGCACAACCGCGGCTCGCGGAGCTGCCCGTTTGTTTCCACTACGCAGGCAACGCACCGGAGGCCTCATGAAGGTGATCGTCACGGGGGGTGCCGGCTTCATCGGCTCGGCGGTGGTGCGCCTGCTGGTGGAAGACATCGGCGTCGAGGTGGTTAATCTGGACGCCCTCACCTACGCCGGCAATCTGGATTCGCTCGCGGCGGTGGCGGATCGGCCCGGGTATCGCTTCGTGCGCGCGGACATCCGGGATGCCCCGGCGATAGCCGCGCTGCTCGCGTCCGAGCAGCCGGATGCGATCATGCACCTGGCGGCCGAGAGCCACGTGGACCGCTCGATCGACGGTCCGGCGGCCTTCATCGACACCAACATCAACGGCACCTATACGTTGCTCGAGGCCGCGCGCGGGTACTGGAAGGCTCTGCCGCCGGCGCGCCGTGCGGCCTTTCGCTTTCACCACGTGTCCACCGACGAGGTTTACGGCTCGCTGGGGCCCGAAGGCCTGTTCACCGAGACCACGCCGTATGCGCCCAACTCGCCCTACTCGGCCTCCAAGGCGGCCTCCGATCACCTGGTGCGTTCGTGGCACCACACCTACGGTCTGCCGGTGGTCACCACCAATTGCTCCAACAACTACGGGCCCTGCCAGTTCCCGGAAAAGCTCATTCCGCTGATCACCCTGAACGGTCTGGAGGGCACGCCGCTGCCGGTGTACGGCAACGGCGCAAACGTACGCGACTGGCTGTACGTGGAGGACCATGCCCGCGCGCTGTGGACGGCGCTCAGTGCGGGCACACCGGGCGAGGTGTACAACATCGGCGGCGAAGCCGAGCGCACCAATCTACAAGTCGTGCATGCGGTCTGCGATTTGCTTGACGACCTGGTGCCGGGGGTGGCTCCGCGCCGGGAACTGATCACCCACGTGACCGACCGGCCGGGCCACGACGCCCGGTATGCGATGGACAGCACCAAGATCACCCGGGACCTGGGCTGGACGCCGCGCGAGAGCTTCGAGAGCGGCCTGCGCAAGACCGTGCAGTGGTACCTCGACAACCGCCCGTGGTGGGAGGCGGTGCGCTCCGGCCGCTACGCCGGCGAACGCCTTGGCCTCGGACCCGAGGCCGCGTAGCCCGCCGGTGTAGGAGGCCAGCCCCCTGGCCGACCTTTTGTAGGAGGCCAGCCCCCTGGCCGACTTTTTGTAGGAGGCCACCCTCTGGCCGATGGTCTTCCAGCGCCGAGTCGCCGAGGGGCTCGCCTCCTACAGGATAAATTTTGAGCGGGAGCCAGATGACTGCAGACATGGTGTTGACGGGAGCGCGGGGGCAGCTGGGCTGGGAACTGCAGCGTCGGGCGGTGGCAGCCGGGCTGACGGTGGACGCCAGCGATCGCGCCGATCTGGATATCACCGACGCGGCCTGCGTCGAAGCACGCCTCGCGGCGATACGACCCGCGCTGGTGGTCAACGCGGCCGCCTATACGGCGGTGGACCAGGCCGAGAACGACCGCGAGGCCGCCTTTGCGGTGAACCGGGACGGCCCCGCCCACCTCGCGCGCGCCTGCGCCGAGCACGGCATCCCCCTGATCCACATCTCCACCGATTACGTTTTCGACGGCGAACACCCCGGGGCTTATACCGAGGACGATCCGGTCGCGCCGCTGGGCGTCTACGGCGTCAGCAAGTGCGCCGGTGAAGAGGCGGTGCGGGCGGCCTGCCCCCGACACGTGATCCTGCGCACGGCCTGGGTGTACGGGGTGCACGGTCAGAACTTCGTGAAGACGATGCTCCGGCTGGGCCGGGAACGCGAGGTGCTGCGGGTGGTGGGCGACCAGCACGGCTGCCCGACCTTCGCCGGGGATCTCGCCGATGCGGTGCTCGCGATCGCCGCGCGCCTGCAAACCGGCGATGTACCGGTACACGGCTGGGGGACCTTCCATTGCACCAACCAAGGCCAGACCACGTGGTGTCACTTCGCCCGGGAGATCTTCGACCGCGTGCAACCGCAGTGGGATCGGGTGCCCCGGGTGGAGGCCATCGCCACCGACGAGTACCCGACGCCCGCGCGCCGGCCCGCCAATTCCGTACTGGACAACACGCGCCTGGAACGTGTGTACGGCCTGCGCCTGCGGCCGTGGCAGCCGGCTCTGGTGGAGATGCTGGACAGCCTGCTTCGTTCGACGGATGTGGCGTGATCGCAGACCTTGGGGGCATTTTGGTGGGCCCGCTGCGCTTGGCCCACCCTGCAAGTGGATCAACCGTTTGGACCCCATTCCCTGATCCCTATCGGAGGGCGATCGCACCATGAAAGGAATTATCCTCGCCGGCGGATCCGGTACGCGGCTCTATCCGATTACCCGGACGGTTTCCAAGCAGCTGCTGCCGGTGTACGACAAGCCGATGGTGTATTACCCGATGAGCACGCTGATGTTGGCGGGCATCCGCGACATCCTGGTGATCACCACGCCGCACGATGCCTCGAGTTTCGAACGGACGCTCGGCGATGGCAGCCAGTGGGGCATCAACCTGAGCTATGCGGTGCAACCGCGTCCGGAGGGCCTGGCCCAGGCCTTCGTGATCGGGCGGTCGTTCATCGGGCACGAGCGTTGCGCGCTGATCCTGGGAGATAACATCTTCTACGGGCACGGCCTGACGGAGCGGCTGCGCAGTGCGGTACAGCGCGAATCCGGCGCCACGGTCTTCGGCTATAACGTGCCGGACCCGGAGCGCTATGGGGTGGTCAGCTTCGACGAAACCGGACGCGCGACGTCGATCGAGGAGAAACCCGCGGTGCCCCAATCCTCCTGGGCGGTCACGGGCGTGTATTTCTACGATCAGGACGTGGTGGAGATCGCCCGGGAGATTCGGCCGAGCCCGCGCGGAGAGCTCGAGATCACGGATGTGAATAACCATTACCTCGAACGCGGGCAGCTGCACGTGGAGCGGCTCGGGCGGGGTTTTGCGTGGTTCGATACCGGCACGCACGACAGCCTGGTCGAGGCCTCGAGCTTCGTGCAGACCATCGAGAAGCGCCAGGGGCAACGCATTGCCATCCCCGAGGAGATCGCGTTCATGAACCAGTGGATCGATCGGGAGGTCCTGGTGCGGCTGGGCGAGGAACTGGGAAAGAACCGATACGGCGAATATTTGTTGCGCTTGGCGCGGGAATAAAGCCGTCGCAGGAGGCCGCTGCTGGTGTAGGAGGCCAGCCCCTGGCCGATGCCCTCCCAGCGCCGAATCGCCGAGAGGGCTCGGCTCCTACAGGGGGGGGGGCGGGGTTGGAGGGTTGCCGGGATCGCGGGAGGGGGTCTCGGGCTCGGGCGGCGACGCCAGCGTGTGGGTGGCTTCGTCGTAGCGGCCCTTCAGTTCGTCGACGCCGGTGTGTTCCCACAGCGGCACGCCCATCAGGTAGCTGGCGCGGCCGATCGCATGGGCGGCGACCGGGGCGGTCATGATCAGGAACACGATCACCGCGAAGGCCTTCACGGTCACCGGGCCATCGCCGAGGTAGATCGCCACACCCACCATGGTCAGGCCGGCCCCGAGCACCCCGGCCTTGGTGGTCGCGTGCATGCGCGTGAGCAGGTCCGGCATGCGCACCAGGCCGAGCGCCGCGATCAGCATGAAGACGGCGCCCGTGACCAGGGACAAGCCGGTGAGCCATTCAATCACCAAAGTGAATCCCTCCCTTCTCCAGGTACCGGGCGAAGCCCAGGGCGGCGAGGAAGGCGGTGAGCGCCAGCACCATGGCCACATCGACGAAGGCCGAACGCCCGGAGGCCACCACCGAGACGGCGATGAAACCCACGGTCAGCGAGGCCAGCAGTTCGAGCGCCACCACCCGATCCGGCAGGGTGGGCCCCTGGACCAAGCGAAAGAAACTCAGCAGCAACGCGAGGCTGAGCAGGCCATAGGCCGTGATGATCGAATAGGTCAGCATGAGCATACCTCCGAAAAACGTGCTTAGCGCAAGACCTCGAGCGCCCGGGCCTCCAGGGCCTTGATGCTCTGGATCGCCTCGTCCCGGTCGGTCAGGTACATCACGTGAATGTACAGGACCTTCTTGTCGCTGGAGACATCCAGGCTCAGGGTCCCGGGAGTCAGGGAGATCAGGTTCGCCACGATGGGGATTTCGCCGTCGCTCTTGGCATCGAGCGGCATCGCGATCACCGCCGGGCGCATGTGGTGGGTCGGCGTCAGCACGTCGTAGGCCACCTTGAGGTTGGAGACCAGCAACTCCCACAGGAAGAAGCCGACAAAACCGATGAACTTCGGCACCTTGCCGACGTACTTGGCAACCCCCGGCTGATCGCTGAGCGCCAGGCCCAGGATCGCGTAGCCGAGCACGAAACCGAGCAGCAGGTTGGCCCCGGTAAAGGAGCCGGTCAGGGCCACCCAGACCAGCGCCAGCACGACGTTCCAGGTCAGGGCGATCATGGGCGCGTCGCCTCCAGTACCGATTCGATGTAGTCGAGGCCCAACACCGCTTCCACGTAGCCCGCGGGATCGAGCAACTGCGCCGCCGCCCGTTCGGCCATCAGGAACAGCGGCTGGCCGTACAGGCCGATCGCGAGCGTCAGTGCCGCCAGCGCGATGATCGGCAACCACATCCAGATCAGCGAGCCCTGCGCCGGCACCGGCGCCGCGACACCGGCGGGTTGCGCCTTCCAGAAGGCCTCGTTCCAGATCTTGACCATGGAATACAGCGTCAGCAGGCCGACCAGCAAGGCCACGCCGACCGCGAACCAGGCCTCCACCTCGATGCCGGCCCGGATGATGATGAACTTGGCGAAGAAGCCGGACAAGGGCGGCAGGCCGGCCAGCGACAATGCCGGGATCATGAACAGGATCGCGAGCCCCGGGTGCGAGCGGTACAGACCGCCCAGATCGCGCAGTTCGTGCGAGCCCTTGAGCTGGTAGGTCAGGCCGCTGATCAGGAACAGGTTCGACTTCACCACGATGTGGTGAGCGATGTAGAAGACGCCGCCGAGGATCGCCAGCGGCGTGAACAACGCGAGCCCCAGGATCATGTAGCCGATCTGGCTGACGATGTGAAACGACAGGATTCGCCGGAACTCGAACTGGGCGGCCGCACCGAGCACGCCGGTGAGCATGGTCAGCAGCGCGATCCACAGCAGGATATCGTGGGTGTAGCCGACATCCTGATCGAAGATCAGCGTGAAGACACGGAACAGCGCGTAGACCCCGACCTTGGTCAGCAGACCGGCGAACAGCGCGGAGACCGCGACCTTTGGGGTGTGGTAGGAGGCCGGCAGCCAGAAGAACAGCGGGAACGCCGCCGCCTTGATGCCGAAGGCGACCAGGAACAGGATCGCGATCACCGTGACCAGGCCGGTGTCCTCGACCTCGCCGAGCTTCAGCGCGATGTCGGCCATGTTCAGCGTGCCGGTGAGCCCGTAGAGCAGGCCGATCGCGGTCAGGAACAGCGCCGACGACAGCAGGTTCAGCGTCACGTACTTGATCGCCCCTTCCATCTGCGCCCGCTCACCGCCGAGGATCAGCAGCGCAAAGGAGGCGACCAGCATCACCTCGAACCACACGTACAGGTTGAAGATGTCGCCGGTCAGGAAGGCCCCGTTCACACCGGCCAGCAGCAGGTGGAACAGCGGGTAGTAGCCGTAACGCTCGTGGCGCACGCTGATGCCGGAGAGCGAGTACACCGCCACCGGCAGGCCGACGATGGCGGTCAGCAGCACCATGATCGCGGCCAGCATGTCCGAGACCAGCACGATGGCAAAGGGCGCCGGCCAGTTGCCCATTTCCATCACCAGGTGCCCCTGCGCCCAGGTCTGCAGCAGCAGGTCGATCGACACCACCAGCAGCAGACCGGTGCCCAGCACCCCGAGCGCCCGCTGCACGGTGTGCGAACGCCAGAAGATCAGGGACAGGGCACCGGCCAGCAGGGGAACCAGGATCGGGAGCGCGATCACTCCATTCATGTATCGGTGTCCTTCATCTGGTCCATGTCATCGGCGCCCACGACTTCGAAGGCGCGGTGAATCAACACCACGGCAAAGGCCAGCACGCCGAAGCCGATCACGATCGCGGTCAGGATCAGGGCCTGCGCCAGCGGATCGGCGCTGATGCCGGGCGGCAGCACCTCGCCGGGATAGATCAGCGGCGGGGCGCCGCGCACCAGCCCGGCGACGGTGAAGATCAGCAGGTTCGCGGCATTGGACAACAGCACCAGACCGATCACCAGTTTCACGATCGAGCGGCGCAACAGCATGTATACGGCGGCCGCATAGAGTCCGCCGATGACGACGGCCATCACGATCTCCATATCAGTCCTCCGCCTCGGCCAGGGTGAGCATGATGGTCAGGACGGCGCCGACCACCACCAGATACACGCCGATGTCGAAGAACAGCACGGTACTGATCTTCACCGCCCCGATGCCCGGCACCATCGGTTCCCACCACTGGGCGGTGAAGAAGGCCTGGCCGCGAAAGGCCCCGGGCACGCCGCTGAGCACCGCGACCAGCATCCCGGCGCCGATCAGGTCGCGCGGGTCCACCCGCAACACGCTGCGGGCGGAGGCGACGTCCATGGTGAACAGGTACAGCACGATGGCTGCGGCCGCGACCAGTCCGGCGATGAAGCCGCCGCCCGGTTCGTCGTGGCCGCGCAGCAGCAGGAACAGCGAAAACAGCATCAGCAGCGGCAGCAGGAAATGCCCGGCCGTGCGCAGGATCAACGAATGCATGTTCATGCGCGGTCCTCGGCCCGGAAACGAATCATCGCGTAGACCCCGACCGCCGCCAAGGCCAGCACGAAGATCTCGCCCAGGGTATCCAGCGCCCGGAAATCGACCAGGATCACGTTCACGATGTTCCGGCCATGGCCTTCGGGCACCGATTGGGTGATGAAGAACTGGGCGATGGAGTCGAACTCACGGGCACTGTTGGTGCTCAGGATCAGGAAGGTGACCATCGCACCGACCAACAGCGAGACCATGGCATCGCGCAGCCGCACCCAGCCGCTGGACAGCCCCAGGAAGCCCGGCAACCGGAACAGCACCAGCACCAGCAGAATCACGGTCAGGGTCTCGACCAGGATCTGGGTGATACCGACATCGGCCGCGCTGAACAGCACGAAGATCAGCGCGATGGTGAAGCCAAAGGAACCCAACGCCGCCACCGCGCCCAACCGCGACTTGGTGAGCACCGCCACCAGCGCCGACAGCGCCATCACCATCACGATCGCGACTTCGTAGAACCGCACGTCCGACAGATCCAGCGGACCCACCGTGACGCCGTAGGCGCGCACGGTCCATGCGACCAGGGCCACCGTCGTCAGCAGGATGAAGATGATGTAGTAGCGCAGGTAGCCGTTCTGCAGCAGCCGGGTCTGTCCCTCCGAGATGCTGACGATCGCCGCCATCATCACTTCGTAGCCGCGCTCAGGCCCGAAGCGGGCGGCGCGATCGACCCAGGCCAATGCCGCCCGCGCCTGCGCCCAGCGGCGGTACAGCAGCAGGCCGAGGACCAGCCCGATCAGGCTCATCGCCAGTGGCCAGTTGAGGCCATGCCAGAGGACCAGGGGGATGTCGACCGGGACCCCGGCATTGACCGCCTGGGCCGCGGCGGCCAGCAGACCGCGGTCGGCGAGGCCCGGGCTCAGGCCGAGGAGCAGACCGAGCGCGGTCAGTACGATCGGGCCGGCCAGCAGCGCCGGGCCGGCCTCGCGCGGGGTCTTCGGCGTCGCCACCGGTGGGCCGAACCAGGGGCGCAGGCCGACGATGCCGGCCACCGCCACGCCAAGGATCACCGCGGCCATCACCAGCACGACCAGCAACGGCACGAGGCCCGGCGCGCCCAGCACCGATTCGAGCATCAATTCCTTGGCGACGAAGCCGAACATCGGGATCAGGCCGCCGAGCGAGAGCGCCGCGAACATCGCGACGGTCGCGGTGACCGGCAGCGCGAAACGCAGTCCGCCGGTCTGCAGGAAGTCCTTGGCCCCGACCTGGTGATCGAGGATGCCGGCGATCAGGAACAGTGCGCCTTTGTACAGCGAATGGGCGAGCAGGAAGGCCATCGCGGCGAGCAAGGCGGTTTCGGTACCGATGCCGATCAGCATCGTCAGGATGCCGAGCGCCATCACCGTCGAATAGGCGAGCACGCTCTTCACGCCGGTGCTGCGAAAGGCCAGGAAGACGCCGGTGAACATGGTCACCGCACCGAACAGGGTCAGCACCAGGAACCAGAACTCGGTGCCGCCGAGCGACGGGTTCAGGCGTGCAAGCAGATAGATCCCGGCCTTGACCATGGTCGCCGAATGCAGGTAGGCGGACACCGGCGTGGGTGCCGCCATCGCATTGGGCAGCCAGAAATGAAACGGCACCTGCGCCGACTTGGTGAAGGCCCCGAGCAGGATCAGGATCAGCAACGGCAGGTAGAGCGCATGCTCGCGCACCACGTCGCCGGCGTTCAGGATCTCGGAAATTTCATACGTGCCGGCGGCGAGGCCCAGCATCACCAGACCGGCGAGCAGCGCCAGGCCGCCGCCGACGGTCACGATCAGGCCCTGCAGTGCGGCCTTGCGCGCCTTCAGGTCCTCGTGGTTGTAGCCGATCAGCAGGTAGGAGGTGACACTGGTCAACTCCCAGAACACGAACAGCGCGATCAGGTTGTCCGCGAGCACCAGCCCGAGCATCGAGCCCATGAAGGCGAGGATCAGCACATAGAAACGCCCGATATCGCGGCTGTGCTCCAGGTACCGCCCGGCGTAGCTGACGATGAAAAAGCCGATCCCGGTGATCAGCAACGCGAACAGCAGCGACAGGCCGTCGAGGAAGAACGAGAGCTGGATGTCGAGCCCCGGTAGCCAGGGCGTGACCTGCACCACCACCCCGCCGGCGTTGATCGTCGGCAGGAAGCTGGCGAAATAGACGAAGAGCGCCGCCGGCAGCAGCGCCAACACCCAGCCGCTATGGCGTCCGGTCAGCCGGTGCACCCCGGGCGCCAGGGCGGCGAGCAGGAAGATCGATAGAATCGCGTAGAGCATCCGAGCAGGATTCCTTCGAAGTCAAAACGACAGTGGCGCCCGCCCGGAGCGGGGCCGGTGGGTCCCTACCATTCGCTGCTGCGGCGCCGGCGCGGCAGACGGGTGAGGAGCATACCAAAGATCAGCGAACCGACGGTCACCAGAGCGCCGGTCATGAACCACTTGCGTTGGCTGTCCGCGCGCATCACCTCGACCTGACGGCGAAAATCCTCGGCCGAACTCTGAGCCTCGAACAGGGTTTCCCGCAGCTGCGTGTTTTCCGCCCGAATCTCCTGCGGGCGCGCGGCCACGTCGCGCAGTTCGCCCAATTCGGCTTCCAGCGAGGCGATGTGCCGCTGCAGCACCTCCTGCTCGCCTTCGAGCGTGCGCCGGGTGTCCAGCAATTGCGCGATGCGACCGGCCTGGTCGTCGGTGCCGGAACGGATTTCGTCGAGTTCGGCCTGCACGGCCGCGAGCTGCTCACGCGCATGCGGCTCGTTCTGCAGGTACCGGGTCAGTAGCCAGGCCTCGGTGCCGTTGCCAAAGCGCACCCGGGAATAGCCCTCGCGATTCTGCTCCAGCACCGTGACCCGCTCGCCGCTGCGCGCGGTGCGGATAATGCGGCTCTGTGGGGCCTCGCTGACGCGGGCCCCCACCTCGAGTTCATCGCTGATGTAGCGCGTGACGTCTTGCGCCGTGGCCTGCGTGGCCAGCAACAGAAGCAGACCCGCGATCGTCACCGTACCGACGACCCTGCACGTACCGAATAGTCTCAAACCCATGCTGCTGAAACCCACTCTACTGAAACCCATGTCAACCAAACCCATGCCGCTCTTCTCCCAACCGGTGCTGCCGAACGATCCGCGCGCCAGTCTACCAGCCCTCGCACCGGAGCGGGACCGCTTGCGGCCGCATTTGGCCGACCCCAACCCCCCCGCAGTGTGGATCAGTTCACAGCTCCGGCCCGCCAGCGTCGCCAGGCCTGCGGCAGGAAGATCACCACCTCGAAAGCGGCCGGTAGCCAGCGCCGCAGCTGACAGGTGGCACCGGCGAGCCACTGCAGCAGGCCGGCGAGCAGGGCCAGCACCAGCCACAAAGCCGCGCCCAACAGCAGCCGCGACGCGGTCAGCAGGCCGACCAGCCACAACGGCGCCAGTGCGATCGCCAGCGGCAATACCAGCCCCAGCAAACCACCCAGCAACTGCGCGACCCAGCTCACATCGACCAGCGGCGGTGCCTCGCCCCCCGCCATCAGCACCTCGATCAGTTCGGTGCGGTACAGGAACCAATCGCGCAGGTAGCCGTTGATCATCGAAACGACCACCACAGCGATCAGGATCACGCCGGCCAGCCCCGAGAGCACCGTGCGCGGGCCGCTACCGAGGCGGCCCAGCGGGGTGATGCCCGGCCACGCCATCGCGCGGGTTTCCAGCAGAATCCAGCCGCTGAGCGCCGCGCCGCCGAGCAGCACCCACATCGCGAGCTCGGGTGTGCCGCCGGTGCCATCGGCGAGCACCGGGAACAGCATCTGGAACGGCTCGCTGAAGAGCTGCTGATACACGTAGACGGCCAGGGCCGCCAGCGCGAGGCCGGCGCCGCTGAGCACCCATTGGCTGGTGGCATGGGCATAGGCCGGCAGCCGCAGGGCGCGTTGGGTGCGGTTCTGGTCGAAGTGCTTGAGCGTGGCATCCAGGCGCTGCGCCTGTCCGTGCAGGGCGCGCAGACGCTCCTGTAATGAGCCCAGACGCGACACCAGTTCCTCGACAGGGCCCTGCAGGCGCCGCCGGCTGGCCAGCAGGGCCCGTCCGCTCTGGCGGTGTTCCTCGAGGGCCAGGCGACCGACGCGCAGCACGGTCTCCTGCATGTCCCGCGCCAGGCGTTGGCTCTGCGGCTGATCGCCGCCGTCGGGGATGCGCGCGAGCGCCTCCAGGCGATGAACCCAGGCGGGCTCACCGGTCAGCGCAGCCTCGTCCCGCGTATAGGCGGTCTGCAATTCGCGCAGGGTGTCGTGCGTGCGCTGGCGCAATTCCGGCAGCTGGGCCAGGTCGTGGCCGATCAGCTGGGCGTAGTCGCGCTCCAGCGCATCGATGGCGTCACCCACCCGAACGGCCTCCAGGTGCAGCAGGTGTGCGCTGTGCCAACGACCCACCGCATCGCGCAACCGCGCCAGTTGGGTGCGCAGGCCGCAGGTCACACGCGCGAGCAGACTGACGCTGGCGACCAGAAAGCGGCGCACCGGCTGGCGGGCCAGATCGAGCACCAGGACCCCAACGGCCACCACCGTGACCCACATCAGCATTGTCATTAGCACGTTCACGTCCACGTTCACTCCCCTGCCTTCCGATCATGCCCTTTTGCGCCGGAGTATGGCCGATCGGAACTCGGAACACAGCTTATGGCCGGACGGGCACCCGGCTGCCATTGCTTTTGCAGGCAGGTTTGGGTCCAATGCGAGGTTTGCTCCGAGACACTTCGATGCCCAAAGACCACTTCGATCGCGACGAACTGCTGGATTGCGGCTACGGCCGGATGTTCGGCGCCGGCAATGCCCAACTGCCGATCCCCAATATGCTGATGATGGACCGGGTGCTGAAGATCAACAGCGACGGCGGCCAATTCGGCAAGGGCGAGATGCTCGCGGAGCTGGATATCCATCCTGACCTCTGGTTCTTCGCCTGCCATTTCCCCGGCGATCCGGTGATGCCCGGCTGCCTCGGCCTGGATGCGATGTGGCAGCTGGTCGGCTTTTATCTGGCGTGGCTCGGCAACCCCGGACGCGGACGCGCCCTTGGTGTCGGCGAGGTGAAGTTCACCGGCCAGGTGCTACCGACCGCGAAGAAGGTCACCTACCACATCGAGATGAAGCGCGTGATCTCGCGCAAACTCGTGCTCGGCATCGGCGACGGCTCAGTACGCGTCGACGGCCGCGAAATCTACGTCGCCAAGGACCTGCGCGTAGGCCTGTTCACCTCCACCGAAAACTTCTGATCCCCGACCCCACCGGCGCGGGGCGGGTCGGGGTCGGAGCCGCGCGGGGTGGACGTCCCAAGGGCGTGGTGGTGCGTGCTATTTGCGGCCAAGGCCAGCCTACGAAAGTAGCAGATGTTCCTTGGCGTAGGTGCGTATCGCCTGAAAATCCTGGTGCATTCGATCGGTAAACTGGCACGCACGTTCCAGCGCCGGCGCCAAGTCATCGGGTCGATCGATGTATTCATGGACGAGGCGGTTGCGCAGCCTTCGCATCTGCAACCAGGCATCGACCGAGTGCACCAGGCCCAGACGCTCCAGTCGCCCCAAATTGTCGATCGCCGCGCCGGTCTGCTCCCCCGCCATCAGCAGCAGCACCGGGATCAACTTGTCGACCAAGGTGTCCTGCATCCTGCCGAACTTCGCGCCGAAGGACTCCAGGCGGTCGATGCCCAGTTCCGTGGCCAGGAGCTGCTGCATCCGCTGGCCGGTCACTCGGCAATCTTCACCCAGCAGGCGTTTGCGCACGGCCAGCAAGTGCTCGTCTTCCTTCCCAACGAGATCGAGCAGGCGGATGAGCCGCTCCTGCGGATCGTTCATAGGGGCATACCGGTGGCGCGCGCGTGGCGGTCGATCGAACGAATGGGTTGGTCAGGGCCGTGAACGACGATGTCGATGCGCTGCTCACCCAGCTTTCGCTGCAGGCGGGCGTACAGCGCCAGTTCGCGATCGAGCAGGCCCTCGGCGTTTCCCGGGGCCTCGATGTAGAGATCAATGTCTCCGCCCCGATCGGTATCGTCCAGGCGCGAGCCAAACACATGCACCCGGGCGTCCGCCCCGAAAATATCCGCGACCTCGTCACGGATGACCTGCCGTTGTTGCTGGCTTAAGCGCATGAAGCCAAGCTACCGCGCTGCAGGACGATCGGCAAGGGGCGGCCGCCAGGTCAGGTCAGGGGGAGTGTGACGCCGCGCTGACCCTGGTATTTGCCGCCGCGGTCTTTGTAGGAGGTCTCGCAGACCTCGTCGGACTCCAGGAACAGCATCTGGGCCACGCCTTCGTTGGCGTAGATCTTCGCCGGCAGCGGCGTGGTGTTCGAGAACTCCAGCGTCACGTGCCCCTCCCACTCGGGCTCCAGCGGCGTCACATTGACGATGATGCCGCAATTACTGACGAAAACGCCGGCTTCCAACGCGAAATTGCCTGCCTCCGGCACCGTCAGGCAGTACACATCGTGGTCGCCGGGCAACTCCCGAACCGAGGTGACCTTGTGATTGCGCGTGGCGTCACTCTTCTGCCCCCGGAACGCGGCCAACTCCCCGGGAAACCGCCGAAAAACCGAGCGATCACAATTGAGCAGCCCGGCGGCTCCGCGGATAGAGCCCGTACGTTCAAGGGCCTCGCGGACTGCTTCCGCGGTAATTTCATCCCGCAGATTGATACTGCGGGCCAGTGCGGCTTGGCGGGCACGGCGCTCCCCCTGATCACGTGACCAGGCGTTGCGCGAGATACGCGATGACAGTTCACGGGACGCCGGATCAGCATAATATCGCAGCATGGCCTCTCGCTGCTGCGAGCGGCGTTGGTCGGTCCAGACTGCCAAATGCTTGCGCCGCAAATCCTCCCGGGCCTGGGCGTAGCGCGCTTCCCCCCAAAACTGGCGGGCGCGATGGGACTGCGCGGCCCGGTAGCGGGATAGCCATTCGGGATCCTGACGCAAGCGCTTCAATGCTTCGCGAATGGACTGGCTATGGTGGTCCGGATCAAAATCCTCACCATAACTGCGATCATTGTGCAGTCGGCTATGTTCGGAGGCCGCCATGCGCTCGATATTCCACGGCATGTTGTTTCTACGATCCATGTCCTTGTGGTGGCGATGAGTGCCCGGCTCATCGGCATACATATCGTTTCGCAAGTTCCACTCATCCGCGAGCCGGTGGGTCGGATACAGATGGCCGTTCAGCGGCTGGTAAACGACCTCGTAGCCGCGCGCCAACTGCCGATACAGCGGCATCAACGAATCGCCGTCCCGCAGTTCGTGGGCTTGCACCCGACGACCGTCGCGCCGCAGGAATTCATGATCCGGGGTGCAGTGAATCGCCTCACCGTTGTCCAGGGTCACGGCCATCAAGGCGTCCCGGCCAATGAAGCGGGGTGCCTCCAACAGAGTCACGATGACGCGGCCGTACTCACCGATGCTGTATCCCCAGAACAACTCCCCCTGCTCGGCCCGTTCGGCCATCGACTCCAAGGTCGGCGCCGTACCGTCCACCAGGGCCACGCGGGTGTCGCCACGAAAGCAACGGGCGTAAGTGCTCTTACCCAGGCAGATCGTCAGCACGTTGCGCGGGATGCGGAAGTATTCCATGGTCCGCGCGAGGGCGAAGGAGTTCGGGGGGATGATGCAGACGTCCGCCTGGATGTCCACGAAGCTGCGCTCGTCGAAGTTCTTGGGGTCGACGATCGTGCTGTTGATGTTGGTGAAGATCTTGAATTCGTTCGCGCAGCGCACGTCGTAGCCGTAGCTCGAGGTGCCGTAGGAGACGATGCGCTCACCGTCGCGATGGCGCACCTGCCCCGGCTCGAAGGGTTCGATCAAGCCGCTGGAAGCGGCCATGCGCCGGATCCAGCGGTCAGACTTGATCGGCATGGCTCAGGTGTTCTTGATCACGATGTTCGGGAACTTGCCGGAGTAATCCTTGCTCTGCTCGGCGAGCTTGGCGCCGGTGCGCCGCGCGATGTCGCGGTAGATCTCGGCGATGCGGCTGGTCGGGTCGCGCACCACGGTCGGCTCGCCGCTGTCGGCCTGTTCGCGAATCTGGATGTCCAGCGGCAAGGCGCCGAGCAAGTCCACATTGTAGTCCTTCGCCATCAGTGCACCGCCGCCCTGGCCGAAGATGTACTCCTCGTGGCCGCAGTTGGAGCAGATGTGGATGCTCATGTTCTCGACGATACCCAGCACCGGCACGTCGACCTTCTCGAACATCTTCAGACCCTTGCGGGCGTCGAGCAGCGCGATGTCTTGCGGTGTGGTCACGATGACCGCGCCGCTGACCGGGATCTTCTGGGACAGCGTCAGCTGGATGTCGCCGGTGCCCGGCGGCAGGTCGACGACCAGGTAGTCCAGATCGTCCCAGTTGGTTTCGCGCAGCAATTGTTCCAGCGCCTGGGTGACCATCGGGCCGCGCCAGATCATCGGGGTGTCTTCCTCGATCAAAAAGCCGATCGACATCGCCTGCAGGCCGTACTTGCGCAGGGGCTCCATGCTCTTGCCGTCCTTGGACTCCGGCTTGTCGGTGATGCCCAGCATGCGCGGCTGGCTGGGGCCGTAGATGTCGGCGTCCAGCATCCCGACCGTGGCGCCCTCGGCCACCAGCGCGAGCGCCAGGTTGACCGCGGTGGTCGACTTGCCGACCCCGCCCTTGCCCGAGGCGACGGCGATGATGTTCTTGATGCCGGGCATCGGCTTCAGGCTCTTCTGCACCGCGTGGGAAGCGATCCGGCTGCGAATCGACACCTCGGCGCTGGCCAGCCCGCGCACGGTCGCCAGCGCCTTGTCCACCTCGGCACGCAATTCGTCGAAGTAGCCGGCGGCGGGATACCCCAGTTCGATCGCGACCACCGCATCCTCGCCCTCGATGCGGATGTCCTTCACCGCGCCCGTGGCCACGAGGTCCTTTTCCAGGTACTTGTCCTGTACCGTTTTCAAGGCCGTTTCGATTTGCAGACGCGATAGCTCAGACATGGTTACGTGTTTTCCGATGTGTGCCAAGCCGTGCATAGTACCCATCGCCGCAGATGCCGCCAAATGACCCACGCTTCGCGGCCTAATAGCCCCGCGCTCCAGCCACCCCGCCGACGACGGATACCGGGTTCCGGGGTTCGCCTCGACATAGCGGTGCCAAGTCCTGAGAATAGGCCGCATTCCTACTCACTCACCATTGAAGATCCGCACACCTTGAAGACATCCAACGCAAGCCATCGGGGCCGCCCGGATGCGGCAGGCCCGCAGCAGGCGCCGCGCGCCACGCCCGCGACGTCCCGATGCGCAATGGGCCTTGGAGGTCCGCGATGAGCGAGCCCCGCCGGATGCTGATCACCAGCGCCCTGCCCTATGCGAACGGGCCGATCCACCTGGGCCACCTGGTCGAATACGTGCAGACCGACATCTGGGCGCGGTTCCAGCGCGCACGCGGCCATGAGGCGATCTATGTGTGCGCCGACGATGCCCACGGCACGCCGATCATGCTGAAAGCGCGGGCCGAGGGCATCACGCCGGAGGCCCTGATCGCGCGGGTGCGCACCGAACACGAGGCGGATTTCGCCGATTTCCTGATCGACTTCGACCACTACCACAGCACCCATTCCGACGAGAACCGGCATTACGCCAGTACGATCTATCAGGCGCTGAAGGCCGGCGGCCACATCGCCGTGCGCACGATCGAACAGGCCTATGATCCCGAGGCGCAGATGTTCCTGCCGGATCGCTTCATCAAGGGCACCTGCCCGAAATGCGGTGCCGGCGATCAGTACGGGGATTCCTGCGAGGTCTGCGGCGCGACCTACAGCCCGACCGATCTGATCGATGCGGTCTCGGCGATCAGCGGCGCGCGACCGGTGGCGCGCGATTCCGAACACCATTTTTTCCGGCTCTCGGACTTCGAGGCGTTCCTGCGCGAATGGACCGGCTCCGGGCGCCTGCAGAGCGCGATTCGCAACAAATTGAACGAATGGTTCGAGGCCGGCCTGTCGGACTGGGACATCTCCCGCGATGCGCCCTACTTCGGCTTCGAGATCCCCGAGGCCCCGGGCAAGTTCTTTTATGTGTGGCTGGACGCGCCAGTCGGCTACATGGCGAGCTTTCGCGCCCACGCCGACCGCAACAACCTGGACTTCGACGCCTGGTGGGGCGCCGATTCGACCCGCGAGCTCTATCACTTCATCGGCAAGGACATCGCCTACTTTCATACGCTGTTCTGGCCGGCGATGCTGCACGGCGCCGGCTTTCGGACGCCGACCGCGGTCTTCTGCCACGGCTTTCTGACCGTGAATGGGCAGAAGATGTCGAAGTCGCGCGGGACCTTCATCCGCGCCCGGGACTACCTCGATCACCTGAACCCGGAGTCCTTGCGTTACTACTTCGCCGCGAAGCTCGGCGCCGGGATCGACGATATCGACCTGAGCCTGGACGACTTCGTGCAGCGGGTGAATGCCGATCTGATCGGCAAGGTGGTGAACATCGCCAGCCGCTGCGCCGGCTTTTTGACCAAACGCTTCGATAACGCGCTGAGCGCGACGCTGCCTCGCCCCGAGCTGCACCAGGGCTTCGTCGACGCCGGCGGCGTGATCGCCGAGCACTACGAACGCCGCGAATACAGCCAGGCGATGCGCCAGATCATGGCGCTCGCCGACCAGGCCAACCAGTACATCGACGAGGCCCGCCCCTGGGTGCTGGCGAAGGATCCGGAGCGCGCCGACGAGGTGCAGGCGATCTGCACCCAGGGTCTGGATCTGTTCCGGGTGCTGATCATCTACCTTGCGCCGGTGCTGCCGCGGCTGGCGACGCAGGCGGCGGCCTTCCTGCAGCGCGAGGATCTGACCTGGGCGGCCCGCGAGGAACCGCTGACCGGCGGCCGAATCCACCCCTACCAGGCGCTGATGACCCGCATCGAGCCGGCCGCGGTGGAGGCTCTGCTCGCCGCCTCGCAGACGAGCCTGGCGGCGACCGCCCCGACCGCCCCGACCGCGACGGCCGGCACCGAGACGGCCACCCCGCCGGGGGCGAGCCGACCGGCAAACGCAGCCGGGGCGACCGTTCCCATCGAACCGATCGCCGAGACCATCGACTACGACACTTTCGCCCGCCTCGACCTGCGGATCGCGCGCATCACAGCGGCGGAACACGTGCAGGGGGCGGACAAACTGTTGCGCCTGACCCTGGACCTCGGCGGCGAACAGCGGGAGGTGCTGGCCGGCATCCGCGCGGCCTACGATCCCGCCACGCTGGTCGGACGCCTGACGGTGATGGTGGCGAACCTCGCCCCGCGCAAGATGCGCTTCGGGATCTCCGAGGGCATGGTCCTCGCCGCCGGCCCCGGCAACGGCGATCTGTTCCTCCTGGCCCCCGACGACGGCGCGGCACCCGGCATGCGGGTGAAATAGGTCGCACCTCGGCACCGTGCCCCCGCAAAGCCCTGCCCCGCGGCAGACTCGGAGTTCCCTTACCCGGCGTGCAGGCGTAAGCTCACATCCTTTTTTCCAGGGCCTGGAATGATTGAAGACACCCTCGAATACAAGGCTCAGGTTCAGCTGCTTACCGAGGCCGGACAGCGGTTCGCCCAACGCGGCTGGGTCCCCGCGACCACCGGCCACCTCTCGGCCCGCCTGAACGCACACCAGATCGTGATCACTCGCCCGGGCAGCCACACGGGGCGTCTGGATCCGAGCGCTTTCCTGGCAGTGGATCTGGACGGCCAGGTGCTGTCGCCGGGAAAACGGCCCGCGCCCGAAACCTTCCTGCACATCATCATGTACCGCAGAGACCCGGGCATCGGTGCGGTGCTGCATACCCATTCGACAAACGCCACCCTCCTGGCGCGCCGCTTCCCGCAGGGCCTGACATTGACCGACGATCAGGTGTTAACGGCATTCCCCGGCATCGACAGCCACGAGGCCGCACTCCCCATGCCGGTTTTCGCGAACCGCCAGGACATGCTGCAACTGGCTGCGCAGGTGGACACCTGCATGGATCGCCACCCGGAACTCTGCGGGTATCTGGTCGGTGGTCGCGGCCTGTACACCTGGGGCGCCTCGGTCGAGGCGGCACAGGCGCATGCCGAGGCCTTCGAGTTCCTGCTCGAGTGCGAGGTTCTGAATCAGAGTTTGGGCTCGTGACACCGACACCGCAACCGACGCCGCATCGCGGCTGGGAAAAACCCATGATCCGGGCCATCCTCACCGATATCGGTGGCACCACCACCAGCCTTGCCTTCATCCGGGACACCCTGATTCCCTGCGCCACCGCGCAACTGGAGGGCTTTCTGCGCCATCATCGCGACCAGCCTGAGGTCGCCCGGCTGCTGGCGGATGCGCGAGCCTATGCCGGTGGCAATCTGGACGAACCGCAACTGCTCGAGCGCCTGCGGGCCTGGATCGCAGGGGACCAGCACATCACCCCGATCAAGGTACTGCAGGGGCTGATCTGGGAAAGCGGCTACCGGCGCGGGGACCTCGAGGGCCATGTCTATCCGGACGTCCCCGAGGCCCTCCGCCGATGGCGCGCAGCGGGCCTGCGGATTTATGCGTTTTCCTCTGACTCGGTGCATGCGCAACGGCTGCTGTTCGGCCATACCCGAACCGGTGACCTGAACCCGCTCTTCAGCGGCCACTACGACACCCGGACCGGCGGCAAACGCGACTCCGACAGCTACCGGCGCATCGCCGCCGATATCGGACACCCCCCGGAGCAGATCCTGTTCCTGTCCGATCGCCCCGAGGAACTCGATGCCGCGGCCCAGGCCCGGATGGCCACCACCGCGATCCTGCGCGAGGTGACCCTTCCGCCCGCCGGTCTCGCCCATCCGGTGAGCGCGGACTTCACCGCCGAAGAACTGTTGTTCGCCCCCGTTGCCTGCGCATAGGCCCTGGGAACCGCCTGGATCGTGTTTTCCGGGTCCGCCCCGGGCGCAACGGGTACGCCGGGCGGGCGAGATGGGCGAACGGGCGATACAGCGGTAGACTATAAAGTTCGTATCCATTCGAAGCGGTCTGCACGCCCCTAGCGCAGCCGTGCAGGCATCAGCATTTGCGTTCCGGGCCACGTGCGCGGCCTACGGATGGCCATGCCGTTGCGATGTCCTTGGTCCCCGCAGGGTTGAGCGCGGTACCGGCCGTAACGGATACTGTTGTTGAGCACAACACTCGGGATTGCCGTGGAATACGCCCTGATTCTGATCAGCACGATCCTGGTGAACAACTTCGTGCTGGTGAAGTTCCTGGGCTTGTGCCCGTTCATGGGCGTGTCGCGCAAGGTCGAGACGGCCACCGGCATGGGGCTGGCCACCACCTTCGTGCTGACCCTGTCGGCGGTCAGCAGTTACCTGATCAACGAATACCTGTTGATTCCGCTGGGGCTGGAATACCTGCGCACCATCGCCTTCATCCTGGTGATCGCGGCGGTGGTGCAGTTCACCGAAATGGTGGTCCACAAGACCAGCCCGCTGCTCTACAACGTGTTGGGGATCTTCCTGCCGCTGATCACCACCAACTGCGCCGTGCTCGGTGTGGCATTGCTGAACGTCCAGGAGGCACATGGCTTCGTTGAATCAGCCCTGTACGGCTTTGGTGCCGCGGTCGGCTTCTCCGTGGTGCTGATCCTGTTTTCGGCCATCCGCGAGCGCATCGCCGCCGCCGATGTACCGCTGCCGTTTCGCGGCAGCGCGATCGCAATGATCACCGCCGGGCTGATGTCGCTCGGGTTCATGGGCTTCACCGGGCTGGTGCGGCTGTAGCCGTGGTCGAGACCCTCCTCGCCATCCTTGCCATCGCCGGGCTCGCCGTGGCCTTCGGGCTGGTGCTCGGCTATTCGGCCCAGCGCTTTCGGGTCGAGGGCGACCCGATCGCCGAGCAGGTCGATGCACTGCTGCCGCAGACCCAGTGCGGCCAGTGCAGCTTTCCCGGTTGCCGACCCTATGCCGAGGCGATCGCCGCCGGCGAGGCCGACATCAACCTCTGCCCACCCGGCGGCGAGGCGACCGTGCTCGCGCTGGCCGACCTCCTCGGGCGCGATCCCAAGCCGCTCGAGGTCGAGGTTCGGGACAAGGCGATCGCGGTCATCGACGAGCAGACCTGCATCGGCTGCACGCTGTGCATCCAGGCGTGCCCGGTGGATGCGATTCTTGGCGCGGCGAAACAGATGCACACCGTCATCGAGAGCGAGTGCACCGGCTGCGAGCTGTGCCTGGAACCCTGCCCGGTGGACTGCATCGACATGGTCCCGGTGCACCAGGGGCTGGCCGAATGGCGCTGGGCGCAGCCGACGCCTTCGTTGATCGAACGGCCGCGCGCCGGACCCGTGATCGTGCCGCAAAAACAGCGGGAATCGGCCTGACGGCCGCGATCCCCCTACACTGAGCCCCATGCAACTGCATCGTTTTCACGGCGGCCTGAAGCTGCCGTCGCACAAGGCCGAGAGCACCGAGCGCCCGTTGCGCGTTCTCGGCGTGCCACAGACTCTGTACGTGCCGCTGTCGCAGCATATCGGCGAACCGACCGAACCGCTGGTCCAGCCGGGCGATCGGGTCGAGAAGGGCCAGCGCATCGGCCAGGCCAAGGACTACATCGCCGCCCATGTGCATGCCCCGAGTTCCGGCCGGGTCGTCGCGATCGCCGAGCATCCGATCCCGCATCCCTCCGGGCTGAGCGCGCCCTGCATCGTCATCGAAACCGACGCCCAGGACCACTGGGGCGACACCGGCATGCCGGCCTGGCCCGACTGGCGCGACCGCGAGGCCCGCGCGCTGCGCGAGCGGGTTCGCGACGCCGGCATCGTCGGCCTGGGCGGTGCGGCCTTTCCGACCGCGGTGAAGCTGAACCCGCGCCCCGGTAAGCCCATTCACACCCTGGTGGTGAACGGCGCCGAGTGCGAGCCCTACATCACCTGCGACGACCTGCTGATGCAGACGCACCCCGAGGCGGTGCTCGAGGGCGCGCGCATCGTCGCCCACCTGCTCGGCGCCGAACAGGTGCTGTTCGCCATCGAGGACAACAAGCCCGAGGCCCTGCGCCGGCTCACCGAGGCCCTGGCCCGGCTCGAGGCCGAGGCCCAAGGCAGCGATCAGGCCCAGGCCAACGCTTCGGGCTTGTTGTCCTCGATGGCGAACAGCACCTG
>PWGH01000297.1 GCA_003555285.1 Thioalkalivibrio sp. | reverse complement strand
CGGGGCCGTGCTCCCTCGCTGCCCTCTTCACGCGGTTCGGAAGGCGGTGCGTCCGGCCGATTCTGGCCATCTGTGGTGGTTTCTACAGTCTCCGCCTTGTCCGGCGCACGGGAGGCGGGGCGCCCACCGCTGTGGGCCTCGGTCTCGGCGAGTCGTTCCGACCGGGCCGGCGTGCCCGATTGAGCTGCGGTGGCGTCCTTACGGCCCCCGCCACGGCGGCCTCGGCGTTTGTCGGTCGCGGCCGTCTCGTCCGTGGACGCCCGTCGCGTATCCCCCCGCGGCCGGGGGGTCGGCCGTGCCTTTTCGACCCCTTCATCCGGACTGCGCAGGGTATCGACGCTCTCCTGGCCCTCGGTGGGGAACAGGGAGTTCCAGATCCGGGCGAAGAAGCTGGGTTGGGCGACCGGTTGCGGCGCCTCCAGTGGTGCGGGGGCGACCGGTTTGGCCGCGGCCGGCGCGGTGGGAACCACCACGCTCTGGACCAACGGCCGGTCCGGACGCGCGCGGATCTCGTCCTCGAGAACGGGCGGTTCGCCCTCGGGCTCCTCGATGAACTGGTAGGAGCTCTTGCCCGACAGGTCTTCGTCACGCCCGTCGTCACGGACCCGGCGCACCTGGAACTGCGGGGTCAGCAGCTCCGATCGCGGCAGGATGCTGACGTCGACATCGTGGCGATCCTCGATATCGGTGAGGGATTCGCGTTTTTCGTTCAGCAGGAAGGTACCGACATCGAGCGGCACCTGCGCGAGCACCAGGCTGGTCTTGTCTTTCATCGCCTGTTCCTCGATCAGGCGCAGGATCGACAACGACAGGGATTCCACGCCGCGCACCTGACCATGGCCGTCGCAACGGGGGCAGGTGATCTGGCTGGATTCGCCGAGCGAGGAACGCAGGCGCTGACGGGACATCTCAAGCAGTCCGAAGCGGCTGATGCGCCCCACCTGCACCCGGGCCCGATCCACCTCGAGTGCCTTGCGCAGGCGGGTCTCCACGTCGCGCTGGTGCTTGTTCGAGCTCATGTCGATGAAATCGATCACGATCAGGCCGCCGAGATCCCGAATTCGCAACTGCCGCGCCACTTCCTCGGCAGCCTCGAGGTTGGTGTGGTAAGCGGTCTCCTCGATGTCCACGCCCTTGGTCGAGCGTGCCGAGTTCACGTCGATCGAGATCAGCGCCTCGGTATGGTCGATGACCAGCGCGCCGCCCGAGGGCAGGGCCACGTTGCGATCGAAGGCGCTCTCGATCTGGCTTTCGATCTGGAAGCGGTTGAACAGCGGCACCGGGTCGGCGTAGTGCCGGATCTTGCGCAGGCTGCTCGGCATCACCCGTTCGACGAACTCCAGCGCTTGCCGGTATACCGTCTCGTCGTCGATCACCACCTCACCGACGTCGTTGCGCATGTGGTCGCGCAGCGCCCGGATGATGACGTTGCTTTCCTGGTGGATCAGCGCCGGGGCGTCCGCCTCCTGGGCGGCCTCGAGGATGGCCGCCCAGAGCGCGGTCATGTAGTTGAGGTCCCACTGCAGTTCCTCGGTGGTGCGGCCGACGCCCGCGGTGCGGGCGATTACGCCCATGCCTTGGGGGATATTCAGGTCGGCCAGGGCCTCCCGCAATTCGGTGCGATCCTCGCCCTCGATCCGCCGCGACACGCCGCCGGCGCGCGGATTGTTCGGCATCAGGACCAGGTAGCGCCCGGCCAGGCTGATGTAGGTGGTCAAGGCCGCGCCCTTGGTGCCACGCTCTTCCTTTTCCACCTGCACCAGCAGCTGCTGGCTCTCCTTCAGAAAATCACGGATCGGCTTGTCGGATTCCTCCGGCGCACCGACCGCCGAGCGGGCGATTTCCTTGAACGGCAGAAAGCCGTGGCGATCGCCGCCGAAATTGACGAAGACGGCCTCCAGGCTCGGTTCGACCCGGGTGATGCGGGCATTGTAGATATTGGCTTTCTTGCGCTCCCGGGAGGGGAGTTCGATATCAAGATCGTAAAGGCGCTGGCCATCGACCATCGCCACGCGCAGCTCTTCGGGCTGCGTGGCATTGATAAGGATTCGTTTCATGCAGTGAACTCGGATGGGTGTCGCCGTCTTCCAGGAACGACTGCGCGCGCCGGGCGTTCTGGGATCTCGATGCGGCCGGCGAGGGCCGAACCCCGTCTTTCGCAAACGGGTGGGCATGCCGCCAGGCATCGACCAGAAACAGCGCCAGCAGGTGCCTGCAGGCACGCGCGGGGGGAAGACAGGACTGGGTTAGAAGAATAAGTATCACGTTCGCTCGGGGCGAGAGCAGGCCGGCCAGCGGCCTTGCCTGCTAGGTATCCATGGGACGGTCGCGGAGATGAAATCCGACATTACCGGCGCCCAATTTAGGGCAAAATCCGCTGTCTAGCAAGCGAAAAAGCCCATCACCTTACGGGCGTCATGGGTAATGAGGGGCTCCGTCGACCGATCCACCTGTGGTTTTTACCCATTTCGAATGCAGGATGACGGGCATGTTGGCGGCGCCGACCGGCGTGTATTGCGCGGCTGCATGGCATCCTGGCCCACCCGATGCCGTGAACTCAGGGGTTCTGGGGCGGCCACGTCGCGGCGCACGGCGTGGGCATTCGACGGCAGGCATCGTAGCGTTGACCCACTTTTCCGGTCTCCAATCGGGCTCTGATACCCTTAACGCTTGACTTATGCATACAATGTAATAAATAAGGTAAACACAAGAAGCCACCGTCGCGAGCTTCTGGGGAAACGCGGATTAATGCACTTGTCATTGCGAGCGAAGCGCGGCAATCCAAACGGCGCACCTGGAATCAATGCCTTAGGGGGTCGCCACGTCCCACCGCACGACGCTCGCGGGTAAAGGCTTCATTCCTTGCGATGACGAATTGAACAGCGTCTCTCTAGGGGGCGGCGATAAAGGGCGAAAAAGGGCGATAAAGAGTGTATGCGCACGCATTCCGGAGTCCTTTGGAATTGGCACGTCGCCGCTTGGCAAGGACGTCCCAATGGCATCGGCTCCTGGGCCCGGCCGGTCGCTGAGCAACATCAAGGGAGCCTTTGAGTTCGGACAGGGGGGATCGGGGTGAATCACGGAGAAAAGGACACGAAGCAGGAGGCTAGCGCAGTCCGGAGGTGCGGACGAATCTTTTCGCAGGGGGGCTGGAGCGGTGATCGCCGGGGGCAGCGATTCCCTTGCGGCCGGTGGCTCCATCGATGAGCGGGGTGGTCGAACCGGACTCGGCGGAGCCGGAAATCCGGATCCTGCTGGCCGATGATGATCCGCAACTGTTGGCGAGTCTGAGCGAGCTCTTGGCCCTGCACCGCTATCGGGCCGACATCGCCCAGGGGGGTGCCGAAGCGATTCGAATGCTGCAACCCGACGCCTATGACCTGCTGCTGCTCGATCTCAGCATGCCGGGAACCGATGGCCACGAGGTCATGCGGGTGCTGCGGGAGCGCGGAATCAATACCCTGGTCATCGTCGTCAGCGGCAATGCCTCCATCGATGGCATCGCTCGTGCGTTGCGCTCAGGGGCCTATGATTATCTGAAAAAACCCTATGTCCCCGAGGAGCTGTTGGCGACGGTCAACAATGCGGCGCGCAAGAAACGGCTGGAAGACAGTCACCACATCATTCAGCGTCGGCTGAATCGCTCCGAACGGTTGCATCGCCTGATCGTGAGTCATTCTCCGGATATCGTGTATATCCTGGACGCTCAGGGGCGCTTCAGCTTTGTGAACACCACCATTCAAGACCTGTTGGGCTATACCCCGGAGGAATTGCTCGGGGTTTCCCTGCTTGACCTTATCGATGAGGATCAGCGGCTGAAGGGGCACTATTTTCTGGAACAGGCCCAACATCCGCACCACGAACTGCGGGTGCTCGAGGTGACGCTGCAACCGAAGTCGTCGAGCCTCACCGCTCGGCATTTCGAATTGGTGATCTGGCCGATGCAGGATGGCGAGCAGCCCCATGGCGATCACGAGCGGCACAGTGTGTACGGTGCCGCCCGGGATATCACCGAGCGCCTGGAGGCCGAGGCCTTCATCAGTTTTCAGGCCTATCACGATCTGCTGACGCGCCTTCCGAACCGGACGCTGTTCAATGATCGGCTGGGCGTGGCCCTCACGCAGGCCATGCGCGACAAGCGCGAACTCGCGGTGATGTTCATCGATCTCGACCGTTTCAAGATGATCAATGATTCCCTCGGCCATACCGTGGGCGATCGCCTGTTGCAGGCGGTGAGCCATCGCCTGCTGCAGTGCCTGCGCGAGGGGGATACCTTGTCGCGTTTCGGCGGGGACGAGTTCACGCTGCTGCTTCCCGAGGTGCGGGATCAAGCCGCGGCGAGGGGGGTGGGGGAAAAGATCCTGGCGGCGATCCGGGCGCCGTTTCAACTGGATGGGCACCAGATCTTCGTCGGGGTCAGCATCGGTATCGCGGTGTTTCCAGGGGCTGGGGACACCCTCGATGCCCTGATCAAGAACGCCGATATCGCGATGTACCAGGTGAAAAGTGCGGGCCGAGACGGGCTCGAGGTGTTTACGCCGGAAATGGCCGGCAATACCCAGCGGTTGCAACTGGAACAGGACATGCACCGCGGCCTGACCCGAGGTGAATTCGATGTCGTCTACCAGTCCCAGGTGGATACGAGCACCGGTGACATGGTGGGGGTGGAGGCGCTGGTGCGCTGGAACCATCCGACCTTGGGGCGCCTCGGACCCGCGGCCTTCATCGCGATCGCCGAGGACAGCCGCCTGATCGTGGAACTCGACCGGATGACCCTGGCCCGGGCCGCCCGTGAGTTGCTCCAGCACCGGCAACATGGCGGCGCCGAGTTACGCCTGTCGGTCAATGTGTCGCCCATCATGGTCGCGCGGGCGGACTTCGTGCAGATTATTCTGGGTATCCTTGAGCAGGAGCATTTTCCGGCCACCCTCCTGGAGATCGAGATTACCGAGAACCTGTTGCTCAGCGATCGCCAGGATGTGATCGATAAACTGGAGCGGCTGAGTGCCGTGGGGGTGCAGGTGGCAATCGACGACTTCGGCACCGGCTATTCCTCACTGAGCTACCTGCAGAAGCTGCCCATCGACACTCTGAAGATCGACCGCAGCTTTACGCGCCAGGTGAAAAATTGTGCGGAGGGTGTCTGCATCGTCAATGCGATCGTGGCCATGGCGCAGGGCCTGGAGATGAACATCGTGGTCGAGGGCGTGGAAACCCCGGAGCAACTGGCCTACCTGCGCATGTTGGGATGTCCGGTGGTACAGGGTTTCCTGTATGGCGAGCCCGACACCCTCGAAGTCCTGTGGCGACGGGCCCACACGCGTAGCGACCAAGCCGTGGCATTGCGCCATTGAAGGGCGCCCGATGAAGCACCGGATCGTCCGTCCGCAGCGCTGGTGGCACACCACCCAACCCGAGCACATGGATTTCTTCGTTGCGAGCGAATGGGTTAGCATTTCCCGATGAACACAGAGCAAGCACCTCGGGTGCTGGCCGTGCCCGTGGCGGCGGCCGGCCAGCGGCTGGACAATTTTCTGCTTCGGCACTTGAAGGGGATTCCGCGCAGCCTGGTGTACCGGTTGGTGCGCAAGGGGGCCATTCGAGTGAATGGGCGGCGTGTCAAGGTCGAACATCGGGTGGCCGAGGGCGACCAGATCCGGGTGCCGGCACTGGAGGCCATCGGCGACACCGTGGGGCCGGTCAAGGTGCCGGACGGCATCTTGCAAGGCCTGCGTCGGGCGATCATTCATGAGGACGCGCAGTACCTGATTCTGGACAAGCCGGCGGGCCTCGCCGTCCATGGCGGTAGCGGCCTGGCCTACGGGATCATCGATGCGATGCGGCTGCTGCGCCCGGCGGCCGGGTTGGAATTGGGGCATCGTCTGGATCGCGAAACCAGCGGCTGCCTGGTGCTGACCAAGACCCGGGCGGCGCTGCAGGCCTTCCACGAGGCCTTGCGCAGCGGGCAGGTCGGCAAGCGCTACCTGGCGCTGGTGGCCGGGGCGTGGGCGGGTGGTGTCCGCCGCTGCGATCTGCCCATTGCGCAGGACCGGGAGGATGGCGGCAAACGGCACATGCGGGTCGATTCGGGGGCCAGCGGGCGTCCACGCACGGCGACCAGCACCTTCACGCCGGTGGAGGGCTTTGCCCGCTTCACCCTGATGGCGGTGGACATCGGCACCGGCCGTACCCACCAGATCCGGGTACACGGGCAGGCACTGGGGCATCCGGTGGTCGGCGATCACGAGTATGGCGATGCGCCGGCGAACCGACAGGCCCGGAGCCTCGGCCTGAAACGCATGTTCCTGCACGCCCAGTCGATCGCCTTTCCTGACGCCAACGGCGAACCGCTGGTGTTTTCCGCGCCGCTGCCCAGCGAGTTACAGGCCGTGCTTGCCCGGCTGTCGGAGGACGCGGCATGATTCCGCGCAGCCGTCCCGACGCCCTGGCGCTGGTCGTCTTCGACTGGGACGGTACGCTGATGGATTCGATCGCCCGGATCGTTCGCTGCCTGCAGCAGGCCATCGCGCACCTCGGGGCCGAACCGCGCACCGATCTCCAGTTGCGCGATATCATCGGCCTGGGCATTCGCGAGGCCACCCAGCACCTGTATCCCGGTGCCGACGAGACCTTCGAGATCGCCTTTACGCAGGCCTACCGCCTGTACTACCTGGACCGCGCCCGGACCCCGGCACCGCTGTTCGCCGGGGCACCGGCGCTGCTGAGCGCGCTGGCCGAGCGCGGCTACCTGCTGGCGGTGGCCACGGGCAAGTCGCGCCGGGGGCTGGATGAAGCCCTCCGGGATACCGGGCTCGTCGGCCTCT
The DNA here is from genome assembly GCA_003555285.1 of Thioalkalivibrio sp. The sequence continues at coordinate 987 of PWGH01000297.1, read as the reverse complement.
TCGATGCCACGGCCACCAGCGACGAGCACCCATCGAAGCCCGATCCGGCAATGCTGCGCCATGTCATCGATCGTCTGGGCGTGGATCCCCGCGATACCGTGATGGTGGGCGATAGCATCCATGATCTCCAAATGGCCCGAAATCTTCGCGTGACCGGTATCGGAATCACCCATGGGGCCCACGATGCGGTGCGACTCTGGGATCGTGCCCCCTCGGCCGTGATCGGGGGGCTGGAGGAGTTACTGGATCTGTTGCCGCCCCGACTGGTTGCGGGCTGAATTTGTACCGCAAAAGACGGTCTATCGCGTGTTCCGGAACCAGGCTGCCACACCCACATTCATCGAAAACGAACTCACCACAAGGACCTGCACATGTCGAACGGGAACGTCGAGAACGGCACGCGCGCCGAGGACACCACCCACTGGGAACGCCAGACACTGGAGAAGCTGTTGCTGGCCCAGCTCACCGAACAGCGCCGGGCGCGGCGCTGGGGTCTGTTTCTCAAGCTCCTGGTGCTGGTGTATCTGTTCACGCTGTTGTTTGTGATCTGGGATCCACCGGGGCTCGGGGAGTGGCTGGATCGGGAACCCGCCGAGCATGTCGCGGTGATCGACATCGACGGGCTGATCGCCAGCGCCACCGCGATGAATGCTCATGAGCTCAATCGCACGCTGCGCGAGGCCTTCGAGGACGACGACACCCGTGCGGTGATGCTGCGTATCAACAGCGGCGGCGGCAGTCCGGTGCAGGCGGGCATTATCCACGACGAGATCCTGCGCTTACGCGCCGAGTACGAGGAAATCCCGGTGTATGCGGTGATCGCCGATATCGGCGCCTCCGGGGCCTACTACATCGCGGTCGCGGCTGATGAGATCTATGCCAACGAGAACAGCATCGTCGGCTCGATCGGGGTGCGCATGGACAGCTTCGGTCTGGTCGAACTGATCGATCGCTGGGGTATCGAACGCCGGCTGTTCACGGCGGGGG